>NZ_MKSL01000017.1:3211-201568 GCF_001897265.1 Microbacterium sp. 71-23 | reverse complement strand
CAGCACCCGCCAGTTCCGCCGCACCCTGGCCTGGTACATCGCCCGCCGTCCCGGCGGCTCGATCGCCGGCGCGATCGCCTACCGGCACCACAGCGTGCAGATGTTCGAGGGCTATGCCGGCACCAGCGACTCCGGGTTCCGCGCCGAGGTCGAAGCCGAAGAGGCGCTCTCCCGCGGCGAGCACTTGCTGGCCATGATCGACCACAACGAGCACACCCGCCTCACCGGGCCCGCCGGCGGCGAAGCCGAACGGCGGATGGAGCAGATGAGCCAGCGGTCCGCGTTCGCCGGCACCGTGACCACCGACCGGCGCCGGTTCCTGCGGCTGATCACCTTGCACGGGCCTGCCGTGTACCCGGGGAAGTACGTCACCTGCGTGTACACGCACGACAAAGCACTGTGCCGGCCCCGCACCGGCCAAGCCGCCGCGCCCGATCTGTCCAACTGCAAGCCGCTCACTTGCCGCAACGTCGCCCTCACCGACGCGAACGTGCACGCCTGGCGGGACGAGCTGGACACGCTGGACCGAGACCTCGCCGCCGACCCGCCGTTGCCGCCTGCGCTGAAGTCGCGCCTTCAGCAGCGGCGAGAGCAGATCGTCGGCTTCCTCAACCGGCACCAGGAGCAGCCATGACCCGCCGTGTTCCCCTTCCCACCAACGCCGAAGTCCTCCACGCCCTCGCGGAACTGCGCAAAGACAGCACCCGACCGGTGACGGTGCGGGGTCTGGCCGAGCATCTGGGACTGACGAACTCGACATTCTGGCGCTGGTTCCCGGCCATCGCCCAGGACATCGCCGACCAGCGACGCACAATAGCCCGCGCCAAGCGCGCCGAGCCCTCGGAGACCGCGCGGCGGGCCGACAGCGAACGAGCGCTGCGGGCGGAGAACGCGACGCTGCGTGACCAGATCGACCTGGCCGTCGCGCACATCCAACGCCTCACCCTCGAAAACCACACCCTCCGCGCGCAGATGGAAGACCGCGCCCAGATCGCCCGCCTCCCTCCCCGCCCGTGAACGACACCCCGGCCGGAACAGGACAAGGGGGCAGCGGCCTCACCGATCTCCCGGGGAGTCGATGTCCGCCAGCCGCCGCCGGACCTCTGCGATCCAGGCCGGCTCCTGCAGGCCGATCTCGGCGTCCGGCCGGGCGTCCCCGGCGGGGGTGAAGCAGCGCTGGACGCGGTCGGCGAGGATCAGGAACGCCCCCTTCAAGCTGACTGAGGTGACCTCGAGCCGCCAATCCGCGTGGTGGTCCCCGTGCCGGGTGGCCCGGTGGCGGTCCTCCGGGACATGCGCACCGGGCCTCCAGCGTGACACGGACGGGCCGTGCCGGAGCGTCGAGCTCCTCGTCCTCGCGCCACACGTACTGCCGGATTCTGCTGCAATACCCGTCCTGCTCCCAATGCCAGGGCCGCACCTGAAGGTCCGGGGCCGTCCAGAACGCCGGATGGCGATCAACGATCCCGCAGCGACGCGAAACGCTCCACGGCGCCGTCCGGGAACCGCAGCTCCAGCCCCACGCGGTCGGGCGCCAGCGCCAGCACTGCCGGTGCGCGGTGCGGCGGCAGCAGCGCCTCCAGCCACGCGGGCAGCACGGGCAGCGTCTTCGCGGCCCGCCCGGATGCGACCCGTTCCATCGTCGTCGGACATGAGCCACCTTTCGGGTCCGCGAAGCGAGCCAGACTACACCCGCCGACCGAGAGGTTCTACGGCCCAGACACGATCACCCGGCTCGCAGCGCCTTATGGCGGGTTCTGGCGCCCCGCCCGGTCATCGTCGCCTGCAGGGTCCCCCGGATCCTCGTCGATCGAAACACCCAGCGCGCCGAGAAGCTCCTCGATCGCCGGCCGCAGCTCGTTTTCTCTGCACGGGGAAGCTTGGTTCTCGGCGGTCGTTGCTTCGCCGCACTGTCACATGTCCGGGGGGCAACCGGACGCGAGGTCGAAAGCCCTCGAGACCCGTCCTTTGACGGCTCGTCTCAAGAGGGAGCCGGGTATGACTTCGTCTTGACCGATGTCGTCCCATTCCTGGCGTCCCGCGGCGTGAGCCGCGAGGACATCGAGACGATCACGGTGAAGAACCCAGCGCGACTGTTCGGGTTCGTTCGATCGGAGTGACCGGACACTGCCGCGAACGCCTCGCGTCCCAAGACAATGGCGTCACACGCCGCGCACCCACGGTGTGTCGGCCGCTGCCGCGCCGCGAACGCCTCGCGTCCCAAGACAATGGCGTCACCCCATCGGTCGACGACTGTCGCGCTGCGCCGTGTACACGGACAGGCTGGTGTGAGCCAGTGCCAGGAGGGGGGTCGGCACGCGGTGTCTGGCTCCTTCGTCGACGAGGGCGCCGAGGATGTGGTCACCCTCGACGGGCCTGCTTGCGATGAGGTCGCGGTACATCGACGAGGTCAGAGCCGAACGGGGTTCTGTCACGGTTCGCCGAATGTCGCTCAGGAAGGGCTCGCGGGGGGCGAAGCCTGCGGCTGCCGCGACATCGGCAGCCTCCCCGAGGATGTCGAGCGCGAAGTCGCGGCCGCGAGGGGCGGCATTGACGTCACCGATCGTGCCGCGCATGAGACAGGTGATCGCGCCGAGGGAGGCCAGGAAGACCCACTTCTCCCACATGTCGTGGAGGATCGTGGTCGACGGTTCAGCGTCGAAGCCGGCCCAGGTGAGGAGGGCGGACACGTCGTCGAGCCGGTCGGCGGATCGGCCGTCGAGCGGACCCCAGCTCAGCTTCTGCAGCTGGTTGAGCTGGACGATGTCGCCCTGCGCGTCGAGGGCGGTCGCGACGATGCACACCCCGCCATAGACATGGTCCGCGCCGAATTGGTCGGCAAGTGCAGCGATGTGGGTGATGCCGTTGAGGACGGGCACGATGATCGTGGCCGGCCCGATCGCCGGAGTGATGTCCCGGATGGCGGCGTCGAGCGCGTAGCCCTTGACCGCGAGGAGAACGAGGTCGTAGGCGGCGTCGACAGCATCGGCGGTGACGGTTTTCGCATCGATACGTTCTATGGTGCCGTCCGGCGTGTGGATGCGCAGACCGTGCTCGCGCAGTATCGCGGCCCGCGGGTGCCGCACCAAGAATGTGACGTCACGACCCGCCTGGGCGAGGCGGGCGCCGAAGTAGCCGCCGACAGCCCCGGCTCCGACTATGAGGATGCGGCTCATGGGGGTCCTTCGATCTCTCATGGTGTCCGGCTCGGCCAGTGTGCGTCGCCGGTGTCCGGAGCGTGCTTCGCGGAGCGCATGGTCACACCAGTCAGGGTTGCGAGCAGGCCGGCCGCGCCCATCACGATCCACGCGATCGTGTAGTCCTCGGCGTCGGTTCCGGTCTGGGTGAGGGCGATGAGGAGGGCGACGCCGATGGCTCCGCCGATCTGTCTGGACGTGTTGACGATCCCGGTTCCGGTCGCGTGAGCGGTGTCGGGGATGTCGGCGGTTGCCGCGGTAAGGAACCCGGTCTGGGCGAAGCCGGCACCTGCTCCGGTCAGGATCATTCCGGGCAGGAACACGGCCGCGTAGGCCTCGGCGTCCGTCAGGAGGAGAGCCCAGAGCACGCAGGTCGCGATGTAGAGGAACCCGCCGACGCTCACGAGAGTCCGAGGGACGAGGGGGAGCTTGCCGGCGAGGAGGGATGCGATGATCGCGGTGGCGGGTCCGGCGGCGAGGGCCAGGCCCGCAGCCGCGGGTGTCCACTGCCAGACATCCTGGAGGAAGATACTGCTGCCCAGGAGCATGATCGCGAAGGCGATGTAGAAGCTTGCCATCCCGATGGTCGCCATGCGGAGGCTGGCGAATCGGAAGATGCCGAGGTCCACCGCCGGTGCCGCGCGGGTCAGGCAGCGGCGCGCGAACCATGCCAGCGCACAGGCGCTCAGGAGGATGAGGCCCCAGAACCAGGGGCTGGCCGGCCCCCAGTCCGTCACGTACGAGATCGCGGTCACCAGCGCTCCCACCCCGAGTGCGAGCAGAGCCGATCCGAACAGGTCGGGGTAAGGGGTCTTGCTTCTCGGTGTCTCGGTGAGCCTCGCGGCGAGGATCAGGGCGGGGATCGCGATGGGGAGATTGATGAGGAAGATCAGCCGCCAGTCGAGCTGAGTCAGCAGTCCGCCGAGCACGGGCCCGGCGGTCGCCGCGACCGAGCCGGTCGCGGCCCAGATGCTGACCATCTGCTTGTGCCGGGACTTCGGGAACGCCGCGAGCAGGAGAGCGAGGCTCGTGGGCACCATCAGCGCCGCGCCAGCGCCCTGGACTCCGCGGGCGACGATCAGCGTCACAACCTCGGGCGCTGCCGCGGACCCGGCCGAACCGATGGCGAAGGCGAGCATTCCCACGCGGAAGAGGCGCTTGCGCCCAAGACGGTCCGCGAGGCGGCCCGAGGGGATCAGGAGCGCGGCGAAGGCGACGGCGTATGCGTTGAGGACCCAGGACAGCGCCTGCGGCGTCGCGCCGGGGAAGCTCGCGCTGATCGACGAGAACGACAGGTTCACGATGAACAGGTCCAGAGATGCGAGCACGCTCGCCGCCACCACCACGGTCACCGTCCGGACCCGAGCCGGGGCCGGGACCACGACGGTCAGACTTTCCCCAAGAGAGTTGGACACGGGGGCTACACTAGAGGACACGGCTTGCTTGAAACAAGTATGGAGGTCTCGGAGTGGCGTTGAGGTCTGACTGGTCCGGGCAGAGTTGCCCGATCGCGCGCGGGATCGACGTGCTAGGCGACCCATGGACGCTCCTGATCCTGCGTGAATCGCTGGGGGGCGCACGCCGCTTCGATGAGTTCAAGGATGTGTTGGGTCCGGCGGACAACATCCTCGCGAACCGCCTGAAGCGGATGGTCGAGGCCGGACTGCTCGAGAAGCGGCCCTACACGGAAGGCGCTCGTCCGCGCCACGACTACCTCCCCACCCAAGCCGCCGCTGACGCGCTCCCGATCCTGCATGCTCTTGCGAAATGGGGCGAACGGCACACAGAGGCCGGCGCCGGTGGAGGCATTGAGATCATCTGCCGGTCGTGCGGGGAACAGAGCACCACGGGCGAGAGATGCAGCTCGTGCGGGGCGCCCTTGGTCACGTCGAACGTCACGTGGGTCAGATCGGGCCGTGGCCCGGTCGATCTTGTCGACATGGCGTAGTCTCGCGGCCGTTGGCGGGCAGCCCAGGGCAGTTCCGCGCGGGTCGTGGAACGGCTGCTCCAGTCGGTGCGGAACCCTCCGGACCACGGCCTCGGTAACGGTGCTGGGTGGCGAGATGCTGCTATTCGTGCCGGGCGTCATAGTCGGCGCTCGCGTGTTTCGGTTATGCGCGGAACATCTGTGAGGCGCTCGGTCATCGGCCGGGCCCCCGTCGTTGGTTGCGTCGACTCACTGCTAGACGAAACCCATCGTCAAAGCAACTCCGCGCCTCTGCGGCCGTCCATACCCTGAGCCGGGCGACAGAGATGCTCTGCGGCCCAATCCGCAAGGGCGGTCGCATGCGGGATGATGGCGGCCCCGCAGTCCGTCAGCCGGTATTCCCAGCGGCTGGGTGCGAGTTGATACGGCGCTCGTCGGATCAGTCCGCGGTGCTCGAGGTGCCTAAGGTGCGAGGTCAGACTTGCGCGTGGCGCGGCGGTGGTGATCTGGAGTTCGGTGAAGCGGGTGGCGCCTGCGGCGATCGCGTGGAGGATGGCGAGACTCCAGCGATCGCCGACAGTCTCGAGTGCGGCCGCCAGCGGGGCGGTGTCAAGCGGGCGGGTGGTCGTAATCGACATGTCTCTATCCCCATCGCCATTGAAGTGGGCGTGAATACAGAACTGAGAGTCAGTTGCGTAATACTACGCACTCTGCACCAGATTGCTCCATTTTGCAACTGAGTTGCTAGTCTGGACGCATGCGACGCAACTTGTCAGCCTGGCCGTGTTCAGTGGCGCGCGCTGCAGACGTGCTCGGTGACGCCTGGACACTGGTGATCCTTCGCGACAGCTTTCACGGGGTGACGAAGTTTGACGACTTCCACAAGTCACTCGGGATTGCGCGGAATACGCTGTCCGACCGGTTGACGAATCTCGTTGAGGCGGGGGTCTTGACGAAGGAGTTCTACCAGGACAATCCGCCGCGGTACGAGTACCTCTTGACGGATATGGGTCATGACCTGTTCCCGGCGATTGCGGCGCTGCTGGCGTGGGGTGACCGCTGGCTCGGGAATGGCGATGGTCCGCCGGTCGGTCTGTATCACCGGCCTTGCGGTCATGACGCGCAAGTCGATGTGGTCTGCGGGCACTGCCGTCAGAGTCTTGCGGATGACGACGTCCAGTTCGTCAAGGGGAGCGGCTATCCGGATGTCGTGACCGAGGGCGGTGACTTCCGCGATCGCCTGGCTTTGGTCCCCGGCGGCGAGGGTGGCGAGCCTCAGGGCCGGCGGAAGGCATTCTGACTCGAGATTTCACCTAGTGAGTTCAGAAACCAGACTCACTCTCGAAATGCAACGCAGTCTGTGGTCAACTGTGGATGCGCCTCGCTGCTCGATCACAAGAGACCTGGCGCCCTGGCTCCGCGATGACGCGGGTCACGGTCAACCGCAACGAGAGGGGCCCGGCAATGCCGCTGTGGCAGATACATCACCCGGAGAACGCCTGGAATGAGTCGGAGAAGCAGGAGTTCGTCAACGCGATCACGGCCATCTACACGGACATCGTCGGCATTCCCGCCTTCTATGTCGTCGTGATCTTCAAGGAGGTCGAGTCTGGTGACCTGTGGGTCAGCGGCCGGCCGCACGACAAGTTCGTGCGTCTCAACATCGACCAGATGGCCCGCACCCTTCCCGGTCGTGTCCTGCGCGAGTGGTGGGTGCACCATCTCGACGAGGTCATCAAGCCCTGGGTGGCCGACAAGGGCTTCGACTGGGAGTTCACCATCACCGAACCGCCGGCGGACCTGTGGTCGCTGCAGGGATTCGTGCCGCCGCCCTTCGAGTCCGTCGGCGAGGCCCGCTGGGTCAAGGAGAACAAGGCCTCCGAGTACTCGCAGGCCGAGCAGCTGCCCATCAACGTCCGGCTCACGGCCGGCACCCGGGAAAGCTTCTGATCATGACGCTCACAACCATCAACCGGGCGTTCACGACCATCAACCCGGCGACCGGGGAGCAGCTGGCAACATTCGAGACGATCTCCGACGCCGAGCTCGAGGTTGCGCTTGCGACCGCGGACCGGGCGTACGCGGACTGGCGTGAGCGTCCGGCCGCGGAGCGCGCCGCGATCATCAAGAAGGCGGCGGCGTACCTCCGCGACAACCAAGCGGAGTATTCAGGCCTCATCACGCTGGAGATGGGCAAGCTCGCCTGGGAGTCCGACGCGGAGGTGGGCCTGGCGGCGTCGATCCTTGACTATTACGCGGACCGGGTGGAGCAGTTCCTGGAGCCCGAGCCGCTCCCGGAGTCGCCCGGGGCGTATCTCGAGACGGCGCCCATCGGCGCGATCTTCGCGATCGAGCCATGGAACTTCCCCTACTACCAGCTCGCCCGAGTCGCCGGCCCGCAGCTCGCCGCCGGGAACGTCGTCCTGCTCAAGCACGCCCAGAGCGTCCCGCAGTGCGCACTGGCCTTCGCCCGCGCGTTCGAGCAGGCCGGGGCGCCCGAGGGGGTCTACACGAACCTGTTCGTCACCCACGAGCAGGCGGCGACGATCATCGCGGACCCGAGGGTCGCCGGCGTCACCATCACGGGCAGCCCCCGAGCTGCCGCCACCGTGGCCGCACAGGCCGGGCAGAACCTGAAGAAGGTCGTAGCGGAGTCGGGCGGCAGCGACCCGCTGATCGTTCTCGATGACGCAGACATCCCGGGTGCGGTGTTCGGGGCCGTCTTCGGCCGGATGTTCAACAACGGGCAGTGCTGCGTCGGCTCGAAGCGGCTCATCGTCGTCGGCAAGGACCGCGCCGAACAGGTCATCGCCGGGGTCGTGGAGGCACTCGCCGCCCTCAAGCCGGCAGACCCGGCGGAGCCGGCCGGACCGTTGACCAACCTCGGCCCGCTCTCCTCCGAGCGCGCACTTGACCTGCTCCTGGAGCAGATCGAGACCGCGAAGCAGAACGGCGCCCAGGTACGGACCGGTGGCAAGCGCATCGACCGGCCGGGCTTCTACCTCGAACCCACCGTCCTCACGGGCATCACCAAGAGCAACCCGGCCTATACCGAGGAGTTCTTCGGCCCGGTGCTCGCCGCCTATGTCGTCGACACCGAAGAGGAGGCCATCGCTCTCGCGAACGACACCCCCTGGGGTCTCGGGGCCTCGGTGTTCACCGGGGATACCAAGCACGGCAGGGCGGTCGCGTCGCACATCGACAGCGGCATGGTGTTTATCAACCAGCCCGCCTGGACCGCCGCGGAAGTCCCCTTCGGCGGCACCAAGAGCTCCGGCTTCGGGCGGGAGCTTGGCGAGCTCGGCTTCGGGGAGTTCGTGAATCGCAAGCTGGTGAACGTGGCCAAGGTCGGCTCCGGCCCGTGGGGGCCGTCGCCCGAGTGATCGCCGAAGTCGGGTGGCCAGGCCTACACCGGTCCGGCCATCCGACTCCGCGCACACTCTCAAGACGAGGAGATCGAACATGACCGTCGTACTCACTGTGGCCCCTACCGGGCCGATCGCGACCACGCAGGACAATCCGACCCTGCCCACCCAGCCGGAAGAGATCGCCGACGCCGTCCTGGATGCTTATCGCCTGGGCGCGTCCGTCGCGCACCTGCACTTCCGAGATGCCGACGGCCGGCCGACTGCTGACCTCGACATCGCCAGACGCACCGTCGACCTCATCGCAGAGCGCTGCCCCATACACATCCAGCTCTCGACCGGGGTCGGCCTGTCCGTGCCGTTCGAAGAACGCGAGGCTCTTGTCGAACTGCGCCCGCGCATGGCGACCCTCAACCCGTGCTCCATGAGCTTCGGCGCCTTCGAGTTCCGCAACCCGCCGGCCGACGTGGCTCGCCTCGCCGCCCGGATGCATGAACTCGGCGTCAAGCCGGAGCTCGAGATCTATGACACCGGTCACCTCGAGGCCTGCCTGCGGCTGCGCGACAAGGGGCTGCTCGACGACGAGCCGATGCAGTTCTCGATCGTTCTCGGGGTGCAAGGCGGCATGGCCGCAACCGCGGACAACCTTCTGACCATGGTCCGGCGCCTGCCCGAGGGCGCCGTGTGGCAGGTCATCGCCATCGGGCGCGCCAGTCAAGAGCTCACTGGCATCGCCCTCGGGCTCGGCGGGAATGTCCGCGCCGGACTGGAGGACACGCTCTATCTGCGCAAGGGCGAACTGAGCCAAGGCAACGACCCACTGGTTGAGCGTGCGGCGCGAATGGCGGCCGCATTCGATCACGAGCTCGCGTCGGTCGCAGAAACGGAATCCCTGCTCAACCTGCCACCGCGCTGACCGCCCGACCGACAAACATCGCGCGAACGACACAATCAAGGACCACATGCACATGGGAACCACACCAGCCTCCACCCTGACCATCGGCAGGGCCCTCGACGGCGCCGTTGCGATCCTGACGATGGAGCACCGGCCGTACAACCTGCTCGACAAGGCGTTCGTTCTCGCCCTGATCGATGCACTTCGCTGGACAGAGGAACAGCAGGCGCGAGCGGTGATCCTCCGCAGCGGGCTTCGGCACTTCTCGGCCGGAGCAGAGCTCGACTCGATGCTTGCGGAGACCAGGGACAGTGATGTCCTCGATTGGCACCTCGTCGATCTTCTCGACGCCTTCGACGCGCATCCGGCGCCTATCGTCGCGGCCGTGCACGGCACCTGCGTCGGCGGTGGCTTCGAGCTCGCCCTCGCCTGCGACCTGGTCGTGGCGGCCGCGTCCACCAAGTTCGGATCCGTCGAGGTGACCGTCGGCCTGCAGCCGCTGATGGGCGGCGTGCAACGGATAGCTCAGCGGGCCGGGGCGGCCAGAGCCAAGGAGATCGCGCTCCTCGGGCGACGCTACGACGCCGCGACGCTGGAGCGGTGGAACATCATCAACCGGGTCGTCCCCGACGAAGACCTCGACACCGCGACGATGGTGCTCGCCCAGGAGCTCGCCCACGGGCCGACGCTTGCGAACATCGCGACGAAGCAACTCGTCTCCGTCGCCGTGAACCGCGGAACCGCCGCCGCCGACGAGGCGATGGCCGAATTGCAGCGCCCAGTCTTCCGGTCCGAGGACTTTGTGACAGGGGTCACGTCATACCGGGACAACGGCATCGGCCAGGCGTTCTTCGAGGGGCGATGAGCACGATGACCGACGCCCTGCCGCTGGAAGGATTCCGCGTCGTCGACTTCTCGCGGGTGCTCGCCGGCCCCCATTGCGCGAAGACCCTCCTCGATCTGGGTGCCGATGTCATCAAGATCGAACCGCCCAGCGGCGACCTCTCGCGGCGCGCCTTTCCCGGCAACGGGGAGATGTCCGGCTACTACGCCCAGCAGAATGCCGGTAAACGTAACGTCAGCATCGACCTGAACGTCCCCGGTGCCCGAGAAGTCGTGGCGCGCCTCTGCGACAAAGCGGATGTGATCGTCGAGAACTTCCGCCCCGGCGCCCTCGCCGCGTTCGACCTCGACTACGACACCATCGCGAGGACGAATCCCGCCGTCGTCTACGCCTCGATCAGCGGCTACGGCCAGCACGGGGCCTGGCGGAGTCGGTCGGCCTACGCGCCGACCGTCCAGGCCGAGACCGGCATCACGGCGAACACCCTCGCGCACTTCGACCGCGATGAACGGCCGAGGAGCGATTCCTTGTCCCACGCCGATGTGTACGCCGGGCTGCACGCGACGATCGCGATCCTCGCGGCACTCGCGGACCGGGAGCGGACCGGTCGCGGTCGCTACATCGACGTCGCGATGGCCGCGGTCATGCTGTCGATGAACGAGCGCGTCCACGTCGACCTCTCCGGCATCGACCTCGGCGCCGAGCGGCCCGTGCTCGGCGCCACCGACGGTCCGTTCTTCACCGGCCCTGGCGGCGAGCGGTTCGCGAGCCCGATGAGCCTCGTCGGAAGCCTGACCTTCCCGTTCTACGTCGCCGCGATGCGCCGACCGGATCTCGCCGAAGACCCGAGATTCCTCACCCCCGAGCTCCGCGAACAGCACCTCCCGGAGCTGCACCGGATCGTGCAGGACTGGATCACCACCTTCGCCGACATGGAGTCCCTCGACGTGCAATTCGACGAAGCACGGATCGCCATCGGCCGGGTACGCACGATCCAGGAGTTCGTCGAGACGGAATGGGCTCAGTCCTGGCCGGCAACGCGGAACGCCGTCGACCGGGACGGCGAGGCATACGCGATCCCCGGACGCCCGTGGCGATTCGACGACCACATCGTCCTCGATGACGCGGGCCTCGCCGCCTATCGCGGCGAACACAACGCCGAGGTCCTCGCCGAACTCGGTCTGAGCGCAGACGAGATCGCCGAGCTCACCCGCACCGGGATCCTCGTCTCCGTAGAGCCCGTCTACCAGGAGGGGTGAGTCCGATTCCCGTCGTCGACATCACGCTGCTTCGCGGGCGAAGCCGGGAGTCGCTCCGTACGATCGCGGACGCCGTGCACGACGCCCTCGTGGCCGAGTTCGGTATCCCTGTCGATGACCGGTTCCAGGTCATCCATCAGCGCGAGCCGGACGAGCTGATCTTCGACACCGGCTTCCTCGGCGGCCCCCGTACCGCCGATTTCGTCCTTGTCCGGATCGTCGTCGGCAGGGAGCGCCCGGTCGAGACCAAGCAGGCCCTCTACCGGAAACTCGTCGCAGAGATCGCGGCGCGGGCGCGAATCGACCCGGAGAACGTGTTCGTCGTACTCGAGACCGTCAAGCTCTCCGACTTCTCGGTCGCCGGCGGGCGCCCCTTCCTGCCGGCGCACCTCACCCCGGAACCCGGACACGAGCCGCAATGAGCGACAAGTGATGGAACGGAACCGTCGAGATGCTCCTCCGCGAGATCGCCCCCGGCATCACCCTCGAGGAACTCCGGGCGATCCCCGGCGCCTCCCCTAAAGAAAGGTTCAGATGAACGCCCTCATCGTCGGCTACGCCCGAACTCCATTCGTGAAATTCAACGGTCAGTTCGCCGCGATCCCCGCCACACGGCTCGGCGCACATGCGATCAAGGCCGCGCTGCATCGAGCCGGTGTCGCGCCCGACGCGGTACAACGTGTGGTCGGCGGCCAGGTGTTGCAGGCCGGGGCAGGGCAGAACCCGGCACGCCAGGCTGCGGTGGGCGCCGGGATCCCGCTCACAGTGCCGTCGGTGACGATCAACGCGGTATGCCTCTCCGGCGCAGAGGCGGTCGCCACCGCAGCGGCCGCGATCGAAGCAGGACGGATCGACGTCGCGGTCGCCTTCGGCATGGAGTCGATGTCGCTCGCACCGCACGCCCTCCCTGCGAGAGCCGGAACGAAGTACGGATCGATCGAACTGCTCGACCTCCTCGAGCACGACGCCCTCGTCGATGCCTTCGAACAACGCTCGATGGGCTTGTCCACTGAGGAGGGCAACGAGGACTACGCCATCCTCCGGACTGCGCAGGACGAGGTCGCAGCGCGCTCCCACATCCATGCCGCCGCGTCGGCCGACTGGCTCGCCGCAGAGATCGAACCCGTCCTCGTCCCCTCGAAGCGAGGAGACATCGCCGTGACGGCCGATGACGGGGTTCGCGCCAACACGACCGTCGAGGTGCTCGCCGGCCTCCGCCCAGCCTTCTCACCCGGAGGCACCATCACCGCCGGCAACTCCTCGTCGATCAACGACGGCGCGGCCGCGCTCGTGCTCGTCTCGGCCGCATACGCTGAACAGCACGGACTGTCGGCGATCGCGACGGTCGAAGCCACGGCGTTCGTCGCCGGCCCGGACGTGCGCCTGCACGCGCGGCCAGCGGACGCCATCCGCGCCGCCCTCGCCCACATCGACGCGACCCCGGATGACCTCGTCAGGATCGAGATCAACGAGGCCTTCGCCTCCGTGATCGTCCACTCCGCCCAGCTGCTCGGCATCGGACCTGAGCGCGTGAATCGGCACGGCGGTGCGATCGCGATCGGCCACCCGGTCGGCGCGTCTGGTGCTCGCATCGTCGGGACCCTCGCCCGACAGCTCGCCGAACAAGGAGCCGGACTGCTCGGGGCCGCAGCCATCTGCGGCGGCGGCGGTCAAGGATCAGCCGTTCTCCTTCGAAGCATCTGACGGCAGAGACGCCGCGCACGACGCCGTAGCCGCCCAGTGCACCTCGACGGATGCCCCCCTCATCACATCCACCAACGTCACGGAGACCGAACACAATGACTGAGCAGCAGATCGCAGAGATCATTGTTGTCGTGGGGCATCCCGACCTGAGCGAGTCACGGATCAACGCCGCCCTCGTCCACGAACTCGAAGGGCTTCCCGCGGTGCAGGTGCGCACCCTGCACGAGCTGTACCCGGATGGGCAGATCGACTTCGATGCCGAGCGCACCGCGCTGGAGAGCGCGCAGAACATCGTGCTGCAGTACCCGCTGTACTGGTACTCGACACCGGGCCTGCTCAAGCAGTGGCTGGACGAGATCATGACGCGCGGCTGGGCCTACGGCACGGGCAAGCCCGGCGTGCTGAAAGGCAAGACCCTGCGGGTCGCGATTTCCAACGGCGGCGTCCAGGACGCCTACCAGCCCGAGGGATTCCACGGTTGGCCGATCCGGCAGGTGCTGATCCCGATGGAGGCCCTCGCCAAGCGCCTCGGCGTTATCTGGCTCGAGCCGCAGATCATCCACGGCACCTGGGACCTCACCGACGAGCAGCTCGCCGCCCGGGCCGCCCGCTACCGCGAACTGCTGACCCTCAGGGACCTGGCCGCGTGAGCGCCTCGGCGAGTCCCGCACTATCCCGGGCCGGCACGACCCGGGCCGAGCCGGACGCGCCGTGGCTGCCGTTGAACCTGTTCGCGATCCCGCTCGGTCTGGCCGGTCTCGGCGGCGCCTGGTCGGCGGCATCGACACAGCTGGGCGCGAGTCCGATCCCGGCCGAGGTCTCCTTCGCCATCGCCACGTTGATCTGGGCTGGTTTCACCGTCGTCTACCTCACCGGCGGGCTGCGTCGTATCGCGTCCTTCACCGCCGACCTGCGGCATCCGCTGACGGGCCCGTTCACGGCCTATATCCCCGTCGTCGCGATCCTGTTGATCGCCCACTACGCGCCCTACCTCGGGGACGCGGCCGTGTGGCTGATCCTGGCGGCGACAACAGTCCTGGCCGTGATCGCCGCGCAACTGGTCGCCCATTGGCTCACAGCGTCGATCGAACGCGACGCACTCCATCCAGGCTATTTCCTGCCGGTTGTCGCCGGGTCCTTTATCGCCAGCATCGGCTTCACGAGCGTCGCCCAGCACGAAGCGGCCATCGCCGCGATCGGCATCGGGGTGTTCTTCTGGCTCGTGATCGGCACCATCGTGATGGCCCGCCTCGTTACCGGGGCACCGCTGCCGCCCGCGTCGCGACCCGCCCTGGCGATCCTGGTCACCCCACCGGGGACAGCGAGCGTGGCGTGGTTCGCCGCCACCGGCGGGAGCGTCGACGTGATCCAGGAGATCCTGGGCGGGATCGTGCTGTTCATGTTCCTCGTTCAGCTCGCTCTCCTGCCCGGGTATCTGCGGGCACCGTTCACGATGCAGTACTGGGTGTTCACGTTCCCCGCCGCCGTCCTTGCCAACGACGGCATCCGCTGGGCGTTCGCTCTGCAATTCCCCGGCTGGCAGACCGCGGGCTGGATCGTGCTCGGCGTCTTCACCACAGTGATCCTCGCGATCATCGCGGCCAGCATCTGGAAGTTCACCCCTAGGCCCCGACCGCACCTCGAGAGGGCAGGCCGATAGATGACTGCTCACGAGGCTCCCGTCGCGGAGCTGCTTCCGATCGCGCGGCTCGAACAGATGGGGCAGCGCGGCAGCGCGAAGCGGGGCCGCGGCGAAGTCAACGATCCGACGACGTGCGGACTCCTCGAACTGCTCGTCGGCGCGCTCACCCCCGAACAGTGGCGAGGGTCGCGCGGTCTCGGCGTCGTCTACCGTGTCGCCGCGTCCCGTAGACCGATCGGCGAGGTCCTTCGCTGAGCTCTGCGGCACCTCGGTTCCTGCTGGACATGGCGAAGATCCCCGCGATTCCAGGGTGGTTGGCGGTGGTTTCACTCTCAGGATTCCACACGGCCGCGCAGCGTTCTGTGGCGACTGTCACCTGCACACCCCACTCCGACATGATCGGAGCAGGCTGGTGGTGGAGGTGGCTCGACGCGCTCTATGCCGTGACCGAAGAACTCTTCGTTTGCGAGCGGTCGCGGGCACGGTTGCGTTCAAATCCGCTGATCGTCCCACGCACTTGCGAACCGACGCAGAAACGACGTGTCTGGACCTGGCGGCACAGCGTGCCGCCAAAAAGCACGCGTCGTTGCTACTCCGCCTGGAGCCCTACGGGGGGTCGAGAGGGCCGACAGGACGTGACAGGCGTCCGGTCGATCGCAGGTAGTCCGCCTCCACGTGCGCCATCCACGCCGCCGCACGCCGCCGACCCGGATCGTTCGGATACCGAGAGCGGAGGTGGTACTCCAGGTCGAGGTCGGGATGCGCGCGAAGGAGCTTCTCGAGTCTCGTGAGCCGGCGGTGGTGATGCGCGAGCGCTGCCGAGGCGTGTGCCCCGACATCGGGGATGAAGTCCCCATGCCCGGGCAGGCCGGGCAGGCCCCGGAGGGAGGAAATCGTCGCGAGGGAGGAGAGCAGCGCATCGAGGTCGCCGGAGCGACGTGACACGAACGTGGCGTGGCGTCCGCCGAGCAGAGTGTCGCCCGTGATCACACACGACGCGCCCTCCGAGTCGACGCGGAAGCACACCGAGTCGTCCGTGTGTCCCGGCGTGGACAGCACCTCGATCCGGACGGGTGAGAACGCGAGCATCGCCCCCCTGCGGAGCGGCGCGCTCGATCGCGCGAGGGCGGGGTCCGCGGCGTGGACAGGCGTGCCGCTCGGCAGCATGTCCAGAGCAGCCGAGTGGTCGGGGTGTCGGTGCGTCAGAAGCACGCTTGCCACTACGGACGCGCCGATCGCCTCGTCGAGGTGCGCGCGATCCGCGGGGCCGGGGTCGACGATGAGCACTCCGGCCCCCACGTCGATCACCCATGTGTTCGTGCCGTCGAGCGTCATCGGCCCCGGGTTCGGGGCCAGGACGCGCCGGATTCCCGTCAGCGCTCCAGAGGACCGGCGGCGCCGACCATGTCGAGGGCTATGTCGGTGATCATGTCCTCCTGACCGCCGATGAGCTTGCGTCGGCCGACCTCGACCAGGATGTCGCGGGCATCCAGCTGATACACGGCGGCCGCCTGCTCGGCATGCCGCAGAAAGCTCGAGTACGCACCCGCGTAACCGACGGACAGCGTCTCGCGGTCGACCTGGACGGGGCGGTCGTGGAGCGGCCGCACGAGGTCGTCTGCGGCATCCTGCAAAGCGAAGACATCGGCGCCCACCTCCCAGCCGAGCAACTTCGCAACCGCCACGAAAGGCTCGATGGGTGTGTTGCCGGCGCCTGCGCCGTGTCCCGCGAGCGAGGCGTCCACGCGGTACGCACCCTCCTCCACGGCGGCGATGGAATTCGCGACCGCGAGCGAGAGGTTCTGGTGGGCGTGGATCCCGATCTGTGTGGCCGGGTCGAGCACGTCGCGATACGCACGGATCCGCTCCCGCACGCCGTCCATCGTCAGGCGTCCGGCGGAGTCCGTGACGTAAACGCAGTTCGCGCCGTACGACTCCATGAGCTTCGCCTGCTGCGCGAGGGATGTCGGATCGTTGAGATGCGACATCATGAGGAAGCCCGACACGTCCATCCCCCACTCGCGGGCGGCGCTGATGTGCTGGGCCGAGACGTCGGCCTCCGTGCAGTGCGTCGCGATCCTCACGGAGCGCACGCCGAGGTCGAACGCCTGTCGCAGCTCGTGAAGCGTGCCGATGCCGGGGAGCAGCAGCGTCGTTAGCACAGCGTTCTTCGTTGCACCCGCCACGGCTTCGATCCACTCCCAGTCGGAGTTCGAGCCCGGCCCGTAGATCAGCGAGCTGCCGGCGAGACCGTCACCGTGAGAGACCTCGATGGCATCCACTCCCGCCGCGTCGAGCGCCGCAGCGATCTCCGCGGCCTTCGCGGGGGCGATCCGGTGGCGGACCGCGTGCATGCCGTCGCGGAGCGTGACATCCTGCAGATAGATCCTCGTCATGCGACGGCCTCCTTCTCCCGGGCCGCGACGACGAGTCGTTCGGCTGCGCGCAGTGCTGCGCTGGTCATGATGTCGAGATTTCCGGCATAGCTCGGCAAGTACATCGCCGCGCCCTCAACCTCCAGGAAGACCGTCACTCGCGTGTATCCGTCCTCCTGCACGCGGTCGGCGGGTACAAGAGTGTCGAACTCGGGTCCCTGGTCCAGGAACTGGACCTGTTGCTTGAGGCGGTAGCCGGGCACGTACTCCGCGACCGCTGCCACCTGGTCGGCGACGGCATGGGCGACCGCCCCTCGCGTGGCCTCGTCGAGACGGCTCGTGAGCACCTGAACGGTGTCGCGCATGATCATGGGAGGCTCGGCCGGGTTGAGGATGATGATCGCCTTGCCTCGAGCCGCACCGCCGACCGCCTCGATCGCCGACGAGGTCGTCTCGGTGAACTCATCGATGTTCGCGCGCGTACCGGGCCCGGCCGACTTCGAGGCGATGGATGCGACGATCTCGCCGTAGTGCACGGGAGTGATCGAGCTGATCGCCGCGACGATCGGGATCGTGGCCTGGCCACCGCACGTCACCATGTTGATGTCCTGTGCGTCGAAGTGGTCGCCGAGGTTCACGGCCGGAACCACGTACGGCCCGATCGCGGCAGGGGTGAGGTCGACGAGCTTCTTGCCCAACGGCAGCAGCTTCTCGGCGTTCTTCTTGTGCGCCGACGCGCTGGTGGCGTCGAAGATCACCTCAATCTCGTCGAACTGCGGACTGGCGATGAGTCCGTCGACGCCCTCATGTGTCGTCTCGAAACCCAGTCGCGCGGCGCGGGCGAGTCCGTCTGAGCCGGGATCGATCCCGACCATCACTCCCATCTCGAGCGTGTCGGAGAGACGGATGACCTTGAACATGAGGTCAGTGCCGATGTTTCCTGAGCCGATGATGGCGATCTTCGTCTTGCCCATGACTACTCCTTCAGGGGAATGTCTTCGAGGATGTGGGGCTGCGCCAGCACCCAATCGGGTTCGGTCACGAGCAGCGAGAAGCTGCCGCTGAGCGTTTCGACATCGACCACGAATCGGTATCCAGCGTCTTCCGCCCAGGCGATGGCAGTGAGGTCTTGTTCGGGTACTGCCAGGATGACTCGGCGAGAGCGGGGACTCGCCTTGAGCACCTCGTGGGTGACGCGCTGCACGTCTGCGGCCGACACGAGTCCGTGCGTCGCGAGCTCGAGGTCGTGGGTACCGGCGGGGTACGCGTCGACCAGATGGCCGGAACGGACCGATCGGATGCCGATGAGCGCGGGGGCGTCGTCGACGCCGTCGACCGCGAAGAAGCGCTCGAAACCCGGCGGGAGCGCAGAGCCCAGCGAAACGTTCGTCATAGGTGATCTCCTCCTGCGGCCGTCGCAAACCCTCGGACACCGACCCCGCCGTCGGCGTTGATGATCGCGCCCGTTACGACGCTCGCGTTGCGGCGCGACGCCAGCAGGACGTATGGACCGGTCGAGTCGACGGGGTCGGTGCTGGCGTCGTGCAGCGGAACCCACATGTTGGGGCCGGGGGCGTCGTCGCGCTTGGCGAAGGACTGCTCGATGGATCGCGCGTCCATCCCCACGGCGGCCGGCCCGCGCAGATCGGTGCGAAGTCCGCCGATGGCGACGCCGTTCACTCGGACGTGAGGGGCGAGCTCATAGGCGAGCTGGGTAACGAGGCCTCTCGCGGCGAACTTCGCTGCGGTGTAGACGGGACCGCCTCCGGCCGCGTAGAACGCGGCGTTGGAGAGCGTCATGACGACGTTCCCCTTCGTCTTGACGAGTTCCGGCCAGGTCGCCGAGACCGTCAGCAGGTAGCCCTTGACGTTGATGTCGAACAGCTCGTCATAGATGCCCTCGATCTCTTCAGGCGTGGTCTTCGTGATCGATCGGTTGAAGTCCCAGATTCCAGCGTTCGGCACGACGACATCGATCTTGCCGAACGCGTCGACCGTAGCCGAGACGGCCGCCTTCAGATCCGATGTCGAACGGACATCTCCGACGACGGGCAGCACACGATCGGCCTCCGCACCCGCGGCATCGATCGTGGACTGCAGTCTCTCCGCGTCGCGACCGACCACGGCGACGCCCGCCGCACCCTCCTCGAGGAATCTCAGCGCGACGGCCCTGCCGATGCCGGATCCGGCGCCGGTGATGAACGCGACGTCACCCTCGAGCCATCCGGTCATGTGCCCGGCCCCAGGAATCCGACGACGAGTCGCTCGAAGTCCGCCTTCTTCTCGACCTGCACCCAGTGGCCGCAGCCGCCGAACACGTGCAGCTGCACCTTCCGGATATTCTTGAGCATGATCCAGGCTCCGTCGAGCGTGATCGTGCGGTCGTCGCGGCCCCACAGCAGGAGCGTGTCGGCGAGGATCTTCTCGAGATCCTTCCAAAGCGGATCCATGCCGCCCCGGCGAGCGAACGCGGTGTTGTAGCGGTGGTAGAACTCGATGTGGCTCGCGTCAAGCGAGGCCTCGTAGCGGGCCTGGATGCTGGCGTCGTCGAAGAGCTTCGGGTTGGCGACCATGACGCGGACGAAGTTCTTCATCTTGCTGAAGGTCGGGCCCTCGCCGTTGTAGTAGCGGAACATCTCCTTCTGGCCCTCTGTCGGCGTCGGGGCCGTCGGCAGCCAGCCACCTCCCGGGGCCATGAGGACGAGCTTCGTGACGCGCACCGGCTGGGCGATCGCCATGGCCAGCGCCGCAGCGCCTCCGAGCGAATTGCCCAGCAGGAAGAACGTGTCCACCCCCAGCGCGTCGAGCATCTGGTACATCGCATCGACCGTGATCTCGGTGATCGAGCGTTCAGCGAGATCCTCCTCGGTGGGGCGGTAACTGCCGCCGAACCCCGGCTGGTCGGGAAGGATGACCCGAAAACCTTCGAGAGCTCCCAGGTTGTCCCGGTAGTTCGCCAGCGCGCTCGCGCCCGGCCCGCCGCCGTGCATGAGGACGAGGGGCTCGCCCTCGCCGACGACCGTGACCGCGATCGGGCCGAGGGTCGTGTCGACGGTGCTCGTCTCGAGAGCAGTGGCGGTCATGGAGAATGCCTTTCGGTGGTGCGTGCGGAGGGGATGTGCGGATCAGAAGAACGTGCTGATGTTCTTCATCAGCAGGACGTTCTGCTCGAAGAGGATCGTGCGCTTGACGATCTCGAAGCCGTGCGCGCCCGTGCGCCGCAGGACGTCGTTGCGACCGCCGGCATAGAGATCGACTTCGGTCTGCAGCCGGTTCCGGTACACGATGAACGCACTGCGGGACTGGAGCAGCCCGTCGCTGCGCTCGCGGACCGACACGTTCGAGATGAGGTGGCGCGTGCGCGACGGCGGGTCCTCCGCCCAGGCCATGCCCGAGTCGTATCGGCGGATGCGCCACGCGAGCGAGTCCTTGGTCTCGTCGTAGAACGCCGCTTCGCCGGGCGCCGAGACGGCGAGGGCCTGCTGCCGGCGCAGGCGATTCGTGCGCGTCGGGGCCCAGTAGTGCAGGTCTTCCGCGAGCATCTCCAGCCAGTCCGCGAAGCGACCGTCATCGAGGAACTCCGCCTCGAGGAAGTAGAACTGGTTGACCTCGAAATGCGTGTCAGCGTCTGCCAGGCGCATCCCGTCGATCTCATCGTCCAGGATTCCAGCGCCGACCGACGTCGCCCCGTTCAGGGTCGCCGGGTTCAGGTGGCTGTCGGACATGGTCTCATCTCACTTCGTCTGCGGAACCGCTTCAACCGGCCGTGCCGGTCGCCGGAACACGGTCATCTGCGTGCCTTGAGGAGGGAGCGAAGGGGCACCGACGGATCGGAGAGCTCGCCGCGACTGACCGGGATGCGCTGATCGATCAGGCGACGTGCGGCGCGCACCGTCATGGCGTCGTCGATCGCAGCCGCTCCCGCGAGCAGCCCTTCATCGAGAAGGAACACGGCAGGATGATCGCCGCCTTCTCTCACGACCACGTCGCCGGGACCGGAGAGCCGGCCGACGGCCTCGAGGTGGATGCCGTGGCGATCGGTCCAGAACCATGGCGCGCCCCGCGACGGCGGCTCTAGCCCGAGCATCCCGTAGGCGGCATGCTGACCGCTCAGCTGGGCTGCCTCCCAGTGTTCCTCGCGGCGCAGCAGCGCACCGTCCTCGCCGCGAAGGCGTATGACGTCGCCGGCGGCGAAGACGTCCGGCGCGCTTGTGCGGTAGTCCGCCGAGACGAGCAAGCCTCCGTCGACCTCGATACCCGCGGACTCGGCCAGCTCGACGTTCGGGATGATGCCTATGCCGACGACGACCAGGTCGGCGGCGCATCGCGTGCCGTCGTCGAGGACGACCTCGAGTCCGTCCGGCACGGGTTCGATCGCAGATGCGACTCCCACCCGCACGTCGATGCCGCGCTCCGCGTGCATCCCGTGGAGATGGGTTGCAAGCAGCTCGCCGACAGCGGGTGTGAGCGGCACATCGACCGGATCGATCAGCGTGACGTCGGCGCCCACCGCAAGAGCCGACGAGGCGAGCTCCGCGCCGATGAGACCGGCTCCGATGATCACGACGCGGCAGCCGTGCGTGACACGCGCGCGCAATGCCGACGCATCGGCGAACGTGCGCAGAACATGCACGCCGGGAAGATCGGCTCCGGGGATGGGCAAGGTGCGGGCGCGCCCGCCGGTGGCGATCAGGATGGTGTCCGCCGCGATCACTTCGCCGTCGTGAAGCGTGACGGCGAGTGCCGCCGGGTCGATCGCCGCGGCTCCGGAGCCGAACTTCGTCTGGATGCGCTTCTCCGCCAGCTTCTGCGCGCTGGCGAACGCGAGCTTGTCGAGGCTGAAGTCAGGGGCGAAGAGCTCCTTGCTCAGCGGTGGCCGATCGTATGGCGCAGGCTCGCCATCCACGATCACGATGTCGCCCTCATGGCCAAGAGATCTGAGCTGCTCGGCGGCGCTGTAGCCGGCCAGCCCGGCACCGATGATCACGACGCGACCGGCGTCGCGCGGCGTACCTGTGGTCATGCGAGCCTCGCGGGATTGGGCACGACGCGCAGCTGCGATCCATCGATGATTACCCGGTGGCACGCGACGTCCTCGGTCGCGGGCATAGACATCACGGCGCCGTCCTTGAGACAGAACTTGCCCGCGTGGAGAGGGCATTCGACGACGCCGTTCTCGAGCCATCCCTCCGACAGGGAGGCCTTCTCGTGTGAGCACGTGTCGTCGAGGGCGAAGAACTCGCCGTCGTCGTTGAACACGGCGATGTCGTCGACGGTGCCGGTCACGGCAGCGTCGATCTTGATCCCCTCCCCCTCAGGGACGTCATCGATGTCGGCGACGACGATTCCCTCAGCCATCAGTAGCCTCCTCGTGCCACGCCGGCGTGTTCATGAGCTCCGCCCATCGCGCGTAGAACCGCCTTCCCGCGGCATCGCTGTACAGTGCGCTCGTCGAGCCCGGATGCACACCGTCGTCCTGTTCGGTGCCGATGCCCATCTGATAGTTCAAGGGCAGGGTGTTCGTTCGCCAACCATGGGAGATCGCCTGGATCTCGCTCCAGTTCTCGCCGTCGTCCTGCTCGAAGATCCCCGAGGGGCCGAAGGTGCGGAGGTTGTAGAGGCGCTGCGCCGTGCGGACCTCCTCTGGCATTGACTTGTCGAGCACGGTCCACGCCCAGACCTCCATCTCGTCGGGCCCCTTCGGGTGCCAGACGCGGATGCTGCCGTTGACGGGAAGGTATGCGAAGTTGGGGAAGACCGTCGCGTGCCCCGTGGTGAGAGGCCCTTCCACCCGGGCCGAACCCAGTCGCTCCCGCAGTGCCGCGTAGTCGTAGTACTCGTGGACGGGCTGTGCGTCGAAGCGGCTCTTGGGGTGGGTCGGGAAGCCCGTGCCGTTGCCACGGTTGTCGGAGTACTGGCGGCCGGGAGTGTTCACGATGTCAGCCTTCGGTCCCTTGCCAGTGGGCGAGAGGACCATGAGCGCCGAGGCATGGGACATGTTGACGTGGTACCAGTCGGTTCCGAACTGCTCGGCGGCGAGCTTCCAGTTCCCCTTCAGCACCCACTTCGTGATGCCGCCGACGATCGTGGTGCCTTCCGAGTCACGATCGAGGAAAGCCTCCATGTACCACTTCATGTCTCCGAGCTGGTTGAGCAGCGGCGGCGCGCTCGGGTTCCAGGTCGCGAAGATCAAGTCCAGCACCGTGTCCAGCTGAGCGACCTCGAGAAGTCCCCAGTCCTCGCGATCCCACGTCTCGGCTTGATAGCCCCCTTCGTTCGGCACGCTGATGAGCTTGCCCTCGAGGTCGTATGACCACCCGTGGTAGGTGCAGGTGAAGGCACGTGTCGTGCCATAGTCCGCGCGGAGCACGCGGGCCCCGCGATGACGGCACGAGTTGAGGAACGCTCGGATGCGGCCGCTCTTGTCCTTCGTGACGATGACGGGGTCCTCGCCCATGAAGGTCGTGAAGAAGTCGCCCGCCTTCTGCAGCTGCTCGACGTGTCCGAGGAACAGCCAGCTCGTCGCGAAGACGCGTGCCTGCTCCTGCGCATACAGTCGCCGATCGGTGAAGACGGAACGATCGATGAGCCCGTTGTCGCTGTCGACGAGACCGGAGACATCGATGTTCGGTGCAAATCCGGACGGGCGACGGATCTCGCCGGTCGGGAACATCGGGCGTTCGCCCTCGTGGGTGCTGGGCAACTGCGTGATGGTCATGGTCTGCTCACTTGCCTTGGGACGTCGAGACGTGCGCTGTCGAACTCAGCGAAACTGGGCGGAACCCTTCGGCGGTGGCCTCCCATGTCGAGCCCGGGGTCAGAGGGACAGCCGCGGCCACTGCGCCAGCGAGCACCACGTCCCCCGCACGGAATCGGTCGCCGTACTCGCCGATGGCGGACGCGAGCCAGTGCAGCGAAGTCAGGGGGTCGCCGAGCACCGCCGAGCCGGGACCGCTCGCGACGTCCTGTCCGTCCTGCACGAGCGTGATCACCGTGGACGGCAGCGCTGCGATCGTCGCCTCGCTCGCCGGCTCGAAGTCGCCATAGACGATCCTCGCGCTCGACGCGTTGTCTGCGACTGTGTCCACGAGCGTGATCCTCCAATCGGCCACTCGCGAGTCGATGATCTCGATCGCGACGGCGACGCCGCCTAGGCCCGCCGTGAGCTCGTCGAGCGTCGGAGTCGCAGGGAGATCGCTGGCGAAGCGAAAGGCGAACTCCGCCTCAAGGCGCGGGGCGATCAGGTCTTCGACGTCGATGGAGCCGCCGTTGGGAATCACCATCCGGTCGGTGATCACGCCGAAGTCGGGCTGGTCGACGCCCAGCTGTCGCTGCATTGCGAGCGATGTGAGCCCGACCTTGTGACCCACGAGCACTTCACCCCTCTGTGCACGACGGTGGATGTTCAGCCGTTGGACTCGGTACGCCTCGTCCAGACTCAGCCCCGCCTGCAGGCTCGACGGCGGCGGCACGGCGGACCGTGTCGCCTCGGCATCGCGGAGCGCATCCGCGAGAGCGATCAGCTCCGCGGGGACGACATCGAGATCGGTGGTCATGGCACCATCGTCAGCTATCGCGCCGGGCGGATCGAGTCTGCGTGCCGCGCTCCGGAACACCGGGTGCAGTCCGCCCACCTCGGCCGGGCAGGATCGTAACGGACTAGAGGAGGAAGCAGTGCGCGCTGCCGTCGCCGTCTCGCAGGACCCGAACGATCCGCTCGCCGGGCTGGAACTGACTACTCGTCCTGACCCGCAGGCGAGACCGGGTTGGACACGAGTGAGAGTGAGGGCGGCCTCGCTCAATCCGCACGACACGTGGACTCTCCGTGGAATCGGGCACCCTCCGGAGAGGATCCCTATCATTCTCGGCTGCGACGCAGCTGGGGTCACCGACGATGGGCGAGAGGTCGTCGTCTATCCGGTGATGGGCGACGCGGCGCGAGGAGGTGGGGACTCCACGCTCGATCCGCAGCGCTCATTGCTCTCGGAGACCATTGACGGCACGCTCGCGGACTATATCCTGCTTCCGGAGTCGATGATCGTGGCCAAGCCCGCCTCGCTCTTCTTCACGGAAGCGGCGTGCCTCGGAGTCGCATGGGGTACTGCCTACCGGATGCTCTTCACCCGCGCCGCTGTCAAGGCCGGCGACCGAGTGCTCGTTCAGGGAGCGAGCGGCGGAGTGGCAAGCGCCGCGATCGCTCTCGCGCGGGCTGCGGGAGCTCGGGTGTATGCAACGGCACGCAGCGAGCAGAAGCGCGAGTTCGCGCTCCGATGCGGTGCGGTCGAGGCGTTCGAGCCTGGGGCAAGGCTGCCTGAGCGCGTCGATGTCGTGATCGAGACGGTCGGCGAGGCGACCTGGGCGCACTCTCTGCGTGCTTTGCGACCGGGCGGAGCGATCGTCATCGCAGGGGCGACGAGCGGCGCGATGCCCCCCGCCGACCTTCAACGTGTCTTCTATCAGCAGTTGCGCATCATCGGATCGACCGGATGCACCCGACCCGAGTTCGAAGCCCTGCTGCGCCTCCTCGACACGACGGGTGTTCGTCCGCACCTCGAGACGATCGCGTTCGACGAGATCTCGACGGGCTTCCAGCGGCTTCTGGATGGAGACGTGCTCGGCAAGCTCGTCGTCGACTTCGACCGCTAGAACTGGCGCTCGCGACCGGACATCGATAGCTGGGGTGCGGTCGTGCAGACGAACACCGATGCCACAGGAGTCACCGCCTCGAAGAGGTGCTCACTGTCCGCAGGGAACCTGATGAAGTCGCCCGCCTTCGCGCTGGTCGGTGAAAGGACTGGCCCGAGTCGGACCCGACCCTCCAGCACGTAGCAGTGCCGCAGTGCGCCTCGGCTGCCTGATGAATGCCGAGATGCTCCGCGGTTGGCCTCGAGTTGGAGCACGGTGTTGGTGACGTATCCGGAGCCGAAGACCTGATCGAGGTGCCTGATTCGGAGGGCGCCCTGAGGTTGCCACTGAATCGCGTCACCCCGCTGCAGGAGGGTCTCGGAGCCCATCTCGGTGAGCAACGCTCGGATGCTGACACCGAGTGTCGCGGCGAGACTGTCAAGAGTCTCCACGGTGGGATTGCCCTTGCCTGACTCGATCGCGGCAATGGTCTGCTTTGCCAGTCCGGCGTCCCGTCCGAGGGCGGCGATAGAAAGGTTGCGCTCCTCACGGAACCGCCGAACGTTTCGCGCTACGACGTCGGCGATGGCCATCGGTCGACTCCAATCGTGGGTGGTAACGTCCATTTTAATGGACCAGTCGTCCGTTGTGACATGTGCTGAAGGGCCTGACAATGGAGGAAGAGACCACGACGCTGCATCAGTGAGGATGGAGTCGAACCATGACGAAGACGACGACCGACGAGGCGCGGGAAGAGCGGACTGCTGTGGACAAGGCGATCAGCGTACTGACGGCCTTCGGAAACGACGCCCAGCTCGGACTAGGCGTGAGCGAGCTTGCGCGGCGGGCGGGGCTGAGCAAGTCGACGACATTCCGACTGCTCGGAATGCTCGAG
The DNA here is from genome assembly GCF_001897265.1 of Microbacterium sp. 71-23. Taxonomy (NCBI): domain Bacteria; kingdom Bacillati; phylum Actinomycetota; class Actinomycetes; order Micrococcales; family Microbacteriaceae; genus Microbacterium; species Microbacterium sp. 71-23. Next base: position 174,840 of record NZ_MKSL01000017.1, on the reverse strand, counting down.
CGCAACGGCGTCCTCGAGCGGGCAGGCACGGCCTACCGTCTCGGACGCGTGATCCACGAGCTTGGAGCCCAGGCGAGCACGCCAGGACAGGACCGCGTTCGGGATCTTCTCACGCCCTTCCTCGCCGACCTCTACGAGGCGACCCACATGACAGTCCAGCTTGCGATGCTGAGCGGATCGCATGTCGTGTACCTCAACAAGCTGGAGGGGCATCAGCGACTGCGCACGCCGAGCAGGATCGGCGCGCGCATGCCCGCCTACTGCACCGCAGTCGGAAAGATGCTGCTCGCCCACAACCCGCGGGCGCTCGAGGAGACTCTGCGCGGCCCGCGTCACGCATGGACCGCCAACACGATCGTCGAGGAGTCGGCGCTGCGCGAGGAGCTGTGGAAGGTCAGGCAGTCAGGGGTGGCGATCGACCGGGGAGAGTCTCTCCACACGCTTGCCTGCGTGGCCGCGCCCGTGATCATCCCAGGTGGCGGCCCGATCGCCGCGCTGTCGGTTTCGGGAGACGCCGCATCCTTCGCACCCGGCGACTTCGAGGGCATCCTTCGACGCGTGAGCTATGGGGCGTCGAGGGCAGCTGCCATCCTGCGTTCTGCGAACGCGGCCTAGCCGCAGCTTCTAGCCTCGTCTCCATAGCGGCACCCGCTTCTCCGAGAACGCGTGAAGCCCTTCGCGCGCGTCGATGGAAGCAAGGACAAGCCGACCTTCGGCGTTCGATAGGCGCCAAGCACCTTCCTCATCGCGTGCATGTGCGTCTTCGATGCCGCGCGCGATGCGCTTGGTGGCCTGAACAGCCAGCGGTGCGTTCGAAGCGACCTTCTCGGCCAACGACAACGCCTCGGGCAGCAGATCGTGTGCCGCGACCAGCTTGTTGACGAGACCCCATTGGAGGGCCTCCGCCGCGGAGAAGGGACGTCCCGTCAGAAGGAGCTCCATCGCGACCTTCGGCGGGATCTGCCGAGGAAGGCGAATCGCTCCACCGCCCCCGGCATAGATGCCATGAGCGACCTCGGGGAGCCCGAAGGTCGCGTGCTCCGCCGCGATCGCGAGGTCGCTCGCGAGCACGATCTCGGTTCCACCCCCCAGCGCGAGTCCGTTCACAGCAGCGATCGTGGGCTTCGAGATGAGATGGTTCGTGTAGCCTGCGAACCCCCACGGATGAGTGGTCGAGTCCAGTAGCCCATCGAGCGAAGTGATGGCCTCTTTCAGGTCAGCCCCAGCGCAGAAGGCCTTCTCGCCGGCTCCCGTGACGACCACTGCGCGGATCTCGGTATCCCGCTCCGCCGCTTCCAACGCCTCACCCAGCGCCCGCGACACCGCGCCGTTGACGGCGTTGTGCGCTTCGGGCCGGTTGAGCGTGACCAGCAGGATGTGTCCTCTTCGCTCCTCGATGACGACGTCTGACATGCTCACTCCATCCGATCTCCGGTCAGGTCGCTACCATCGCTCCGTCGATCGAGTGCGCGGTGCCCGTGATGTAACGCGCTGCGTCGCTGAGGAGGAACGCGATGAAGTGGGCGATCTCCGCGGGCGTGCCGTGTCGGCCGAGCGGAACGACGCTCGCGAAAGTGACCCCGCTGTCTCCGAAGATGGCGGACTCCAAAGCCGTGATCATCCGTCCTTCGATCGGGCCGGGACAGACCGCGTTCACCCGGACGCCGCGGGCGGCGCCTTCGAGAGCGGCCACCTTGGTGAGGCCGATGACGGCATGCTTGCTCGTCACGTAGGCGGCCAAACCCGGGGCGCCCACCAGCCCCAGCGCGCTCGATGTGTTCACCACGGCTCCGCCGTCCTCGATCAGGGGCATGAGGTGTTTCAGCCCGAGGAACGGCCCGCGCACGTTCACGCGCATCACTCGGTCGAAGTTCGCCGCGTCCGTGTCGGCGATCGGTGCGACCACACCCTCGATGCCAGCGTTGTTCGCCAGCATCGCCAACGTCCCGAACTCCTCGGCGACCCGTGCGGAGACGGCCTTCACGGAGTCCTCATCGCCGACATCCGCCTGCTGCGTGAGCACGGCGTCATTGCCGGCGTAGAGCACGTCGAGCGCCTGCGCATCGAGGTCGACGGCGAGCACTCGCACACCGGACTCCACGAGTTCGGCGACGATCGCCGCGCCGATCTGACCAGCTGCTCCTGTCACCACCGCGGTCTGGTTCTGATAGGCCATGTGTTCTGTTCCTCTCGTTCGTGTCGGTGTGTCGGTCGATGCCGCTCGAGCGATGACGCGTCAGCGCGCCGCGAGCCGGAGAGCCCCGTCGAGGCGGATCACTTCGCCGTTGAGCATCGGGTTGCGGACGATCTCGAGCACCAGGGAGGCATACTCGTCTGGCCGCCCCAGCCTCGAAGGGAACGGCACCGAAGCCGCAACGCCCGCGCGCGCCTCTTCCGACAAGAGGTCCATGAACGGGGTGTCGAAGACTCCCGGGACCACCGCCATGACGCGTATCCCGGAACGTGCGAGGTCCCGCGCAGCAGGGAGCACCATGCTGACGATCCCGCCTTTCGCGGCCGCGTACGCCACCTGACCCATTTGCCCCTCGAATGCGGCGACGCTCGATGTGAGCACGATCACGCCGCGCTGCCCCTCCTCGTCGGGGTCGTTGCCGGCCATCGCGGACGCGGCCAGACGAAGAAGCTGGAACGCCCCGACGAGATTGACATCCAGCATCCGCTGGAAGGACTCGATCGGGTGCGGACCATCCCGGCCGACTGTCTTCTGCACGATCGCGGACCCCGCCGCCGCGACGGCGACACGCAGGCCCCGCGGGGCCGCCTCCGCGGCCTGCTGGACTGCAGCCCCCAGTGAGTCGCTGTCTGTGACGTCCGCGCGAACGAATCGGCCCGCGCCCGGGTGAGCGCTCTCAAAGGCGCGACCGGCGTCGGCGTTGCGGCCCACGATGACGGCCGTCCCACCCGCGTCGACCACGGCAGCGGCGACCGCGGCCCCGAGGCCCGAGGTGCCGCCGGTGACGATCGCGGAGGCTCCGCCAAGGCCGCTCACGCCGCGACCTCGGCGGGGTGCGGAGCGAGAGTGACCTTCACCGCGCCGTGTTCAGCCGCGTGCGCGAAGGTGTCGTAGGCACGCTTGCCGTCCGCGAGGGAGAACGCGTGCGTCGCGAGCGGAGTGACATCCAGCCGACCGTCCGCGGCCAGGGCCAGGAGGGTGGGGAGCTCACGGATGTCGACCAGGCCGGTGGTGATCGTGAGATTCCGGATCCAGTGTCGCTCGAGGGCGAGTTCGACGGGGACGCCGTGGATGCCTATGTTGGCCAGTCGTCCGCCGGGCGCGAGCGACTCGATACAGGTCTCGAACGTCGCGGGGGCACCGACGCATTCCAACGACACGTCCACGCCCCTGCCGCCCGTGTAGGCACGGATCTCGTCCAGGACGTCGGCATCCCGCGGGTTGAGCGTCAGGTCGGCACCGAAGCGGCGTGCCGCTTCGAGTCTGTTGTCGTCGGTGTCGACGACGATCACCTTCCCGACGCCGAACAGCGGTGCCAGCAGGACGGCGCTCAGTCCGATCGCCCCCGCTCCGACGATGGCGATCGACTCGCCGGGCTTCACGCCCGCGCGCTGCAATCCCAGTTCGTAGGCGGTGACCACAGGGTCGTCCAGGAACAGCACCTGCTCGTCCCGCAGTCGCTCGGGCACCCGATACAGGCTCCTGTCGGCGAACGGGACGCGCAGGAGCTCCGCCTGTGTGCCGTGGATCGTATTTCCCATGATCCAGCCGCCACGTTCACACTGGCTGTACATGCGGATCCGGCAGTACCGGCAGCTGCCGCACCCGGTGATCCCCGAGATGAGCACCCGATCTCCCGGCGACACGCCCACGACCGCCGAACCGGCCTCGATCACGGTGCCGACGCCCTCGTGCCCGAGCACCCGACCCGCTGTGACCGTGGGGACGTGGCCGCCGAGGATGTGCAGGTCCGACCCGCAGATCGTCGTCAGATCGATGCGAACGATCGCGTCCGTGGGCGCTGCCAGGACGGGATCGTCCACCGTCTCCACCGTGACGGCGCCGTCGCCGTCGTAGACCATCGCCTTCATGATTTTCCTCTCGGAGTCGAGCTGGATGCTGTCGGTGAGACGGGCGGACGCGGGTCAGCCGATCATGACGTGACGTCGTAGACCCAGTCGGCCAGTTCGCTGATGTCGATACCGCGGCCGAGCTCACCCGGCGTCACGGTGAGCCCGCTGCCGGGGGTGCGATCGCCCAGCGGGACGATCGAGCTGCCGAGCACACCGCCCCACGCCTCGCCTATCACGACGACGTACGCCTGGTGGAACCGGGCGATGTTGTCGAGGGTCGCGAGACTCGCGCCGTCGATGGGTTCGGGTTCGTCGATCAGCACGACGTGCGCGCCGGCGTGCAGGGCTACCCGGCCCGCCTCGGTGACCTCCGTGACCGCTTGCTCCGGAGTGCGCTCTCCCGTCGCGACGAGCACCGATGGGCCGGGGATACAGACGCCCACCGCCGCGCGGTGCGTGAGGGACTCTGTGAGTCGGCCGACCGCTTCCAGCGCCGCCGCATAGTGCGGCGCCGCGGTGACTGGGCCGTCCGCCGCCTCCTCCGCGAGCACCATGGGCGACGTCACGATGATGACGTCCGGGGCGATCGCGTCCACGAGATCTCGGCATCCATTCGCCAGCTGCGTGGGGCTGCGCAGGAACTCCTCCCAGTCGCGCTCCTGGATTCGCGCTGCGGCGCGAAGGGCGAGCGGTGCGGCGACGCCGGAGCCGCCCGGTACCGCCAGGGCCGCCAGGGATGGGTGGGTCATGGACGCATCACCGGCGTCACTACCGCCCCGTCGGGCCAGGAACCGAACAGCTGCATGATCTCGTCCTTGGGCTTGCGGGACAGCCATGCGGTCTCGAACTCGTCGTAGGGAACGCCGCGCGTCAGTCGCTCGCGGACGATCTCGGCGCGGCGGGCGACCGTGCCGTCTCGGTCCACACGACCGTGCCGGTCTAGTGCGGCGCCGTAGACGTTCTCTGCGGCCTCGGGCGAGACGAGCCGCTTGACGAGGTCGCGATCGATCTCATCGACGTCGCGGTCGATGGGGTCGCCGTAGCCAGTGCCGCCCGTGGACAGCCCGATGATGATCGTGTCGCCGCCGTTTACAGGGTGGATCGCGCTGCCGTACGTGCCCGATCGCACCGTGCCGCCGAATTCTCCCGCCAGGAGCGCCTCGAGCGTCAGCGAACCCGACGCGGCCGTGGCGAGCGCTTCGACGACGTTGACCCCGTCGAGCACGACGCCCGGCACGGTGGGCTGGCTGTACCCACCGAACAGCGGCTGGGGCGTCTGGATGATCGAGTTGTCGGCGATCGCCATGGCGAACACGAACGGGGCATGGTGTGCCACCCACAGCTGTGCCGTCCCGACCCCGCCTCGATGCTTGCCCGCGCCGCCGGAGTCCTTCCAGTGCGAGGACATCGGGATGATCATGGGGAACTCGTTCTCCATGGACTCCACGTCGGGGGCTCGTCCGAACGCGCACCACGGGAAGCCGTATGCGTCCATTCCGTCGGAGGTCGCGTGCGCGCCCTGGCCTTCGGTGTTGATCGGATAGGCGATCATGTCGGCGAAGAACGCACCCCACTGCGAGACCCCGGCAAGCACGGAGGCGTTGCCGCCGTTGCCCTGGCTCGCAGTGACCTGGCGCCAGTCTGTGGATCCGAACCGGGCGCGGCTGATGCAGTTCGCGATCGCGCTCATCGCCCCCGTCGCCGCCATCACGGCGTTCGATGTGGCGGCTCGCACATCGGGTGACAGCATCGAGTTCTCGGGGAAGATGAAGTCGATCGGCGCGAAGGTCGCGGAGCTGATCGGCAGGTCGTGGAAGACGTACTCGTAGATGTAGTTCGCGAGGTGCCCGACGACGGCCTGCGGGTGGGCGTTGTAGCTGGACGGGTTCTCCGGGCTGGTGCCGGTGAAGTCGATCGTGAGCTGCTCGCCCTTCTTGACCATCTCCATCGAGCAGTTGCGCATCAGCCCCGAGCTCAAGCCCGCGGCGTCGCTGAACGTGACGCAACGGTAGGTGCCGTCCGCCCAGCTCGCGATGCGCGCCCGCGCACCGGCCTCTGCGTCGTCGAGCATCCGGCGGAAGAGCCCGGACATGAAGTCCTTGCCCTCCCGCTCGAACATCTCCAACAGCCGCACCCGCACGCGATCAGCCGTCGTTGCGCGCGCCCGCATGTCGACCGTGACGTTCGCCTCGGCCCTGATGCCGAACGCGGCGAACATCTCGAGCACGTCCTCGCTGATCCGGAAGCCCTGGCCTACCCGCATCGGCGGAAGGTTCATCCCCTCCTCGAACCGGCTCGTGGCCGAGAGCGGCATTCCCCCGGGCTCGATCGCACCGGTCTCGGTGGTGTGCGAGAGGGCGGCCGTCCAGGCCACCAGCTCTCCGTCGAAGAACACCGGCATGATGGCGACCTGGTCGGGATTGTGGATGCCGCCGTACAGCGCATCGTTCGTGTACCAGATGTCGCCGTCATTGACACCGGGGTTCTCGCCGTGGCGATCGAGGATGTACTTGATCACGATCGGCGGGATCACGGCGTGCAGGTAGGTGCCCGCGGAGGCGTTCACGAGGTCGCCTGCGGCCGTGAACATCGCGACGATCGAGTCTCCAGCCACACCCATCGACGAGCGGGACGAGCGCATGAAGACCTCGTACCCCTCGTCGAGAACGTCGGCGGTGCGCTGCACAGCGATCTCGTAGTCACCGGCGGGGAGTTTCGCGACGCACTGGCGCTCATACTCCGTCGCGGGCACCACCTTGAGGGCGCTCATCTTCTCTTCGAGCGTGGGGTACGTCATGCGCTGACCTCTTCCAGGATGTCGCGAGAGTCGGCGTCGACGCCCGCGGTGTCGGATTCGAGAATGCCCAGGCCGTGCTCGTCGATGCGCAGCCGCTGCACCGGCGGCACCACGATCGTGGAGAAGTCCATTTCCACGATCGCAGGACCGACGACGACGTTGCCGGCCGTGAGCGCATCAAACGAGTAGACCGGTGTGGCCGTCCGGCTGCCGAGCTCCGGCCAGTACGCCTCCCGCGTCGCGGTCTGCGCGGCGGCGGGCGACTCGTCGCCGACCGGAAGCACCGGCAGGGTCAGCTTCTCCGTGACGACTGTCGCCTTGACCACGATCCCGTCGAGATAGACCCCGCCGGGCTTGTTCACCACGTAGGGGCTGAACGCCTCGGAGAACTCCTTCTCGAAGGCATCGTAGATCGCCTGCGCATCGTCGTCGGTCTCGATCCGCAACAGCGGCGACGATACGCGCTTGACCTGCACCTGTCCGCCGTAGAGCATGTCGAGTTCGACCGAGAAGATCACCTCCCGCTCGGCGAGGCCCTCCGCCTCGAGATCGAGCAAGGCGCGGTCGATCATCTTCTGGACGGCGGAGTTGAACTGCTCCTTGTCGATGTTGATCTCACCGGTGAGCGGCTTCATGAACTGCATCCGGCCGCTCTGCTCGTACACGTGCATAATGTCCATCACGGAGCTGCCCAGCGCCGAGAACACCGGCGCCTGCGGGAAGATCACGACCGTGCCGACATCCGCCTTGTACCCGGCGACATGCGTAGGTCCGCCGCCACCGAACGCGAACAGCGCGAAGTCGCTGGGGTGGTAGCCGCGCAGATGCACTTCGCGCTTGATCGCGGATGCCATGTTCTGCTCGACGATGCGGCGCACGAGCGCGGCGGCCTCCGACACGCCGAGCGGCTCGGCCACCCTCGTGCGGATCGCCTCGACCGCCTTGTCGCGGTTCAACGGCATCTTCCCACCGAAGTATCCGTCGGGAGCGATGTAACCGAGCACGACGTCCGCGTCGGTCACCGTGGGTTCGATGCCGCCGAGGTCGTAGCAGGCGGGACCCGGATAGGACCCCGCGCTGCGCGGCCCGACCTCGAGGCGGTTGCCGAGCAGTTCGTTGACCCACGCGATCGATCCGCCGCCCGCACCCATCGTGGTGGTCTGCAGCATCGAGATGCCGACCATCCAGCGATCGATGATGGGACGAAACTCGTACGAGCGCACCGAGGCGTCCACCACCATGCCGACGTCGAAGCTCGTGCCCCCGACATCCGACGCGATCACATTGCGGTAGCCGAGCTCCTTGCCGATGTGGAAGCTGCCGATGAGGCCCGAGACCGGGCCGCCGTTGAACGTGCGGCTCGCCGTGGTCTTGAAGATCTCCGCGCTGCCGCCGGTGTTGTGGGTGAGCAAGAACGTGCCTCGATAGCCGTTCGAACGCAGCTGATCCCAGGTGGTCTCGAGCTCGAACTTGATGCTCGTCTGAAGGTAGGCATCCAGAATCGCGGTCATCGTGCGCTCGTACTCGCCAACCTTGCCGACGACCTCGTGCGACAGTACGACCGGAAGGTAGCCGACGTGGAAGCCCTTGTACTCCTCGCGGATGATCCGCCGCACGGCACGCTCGTGCTCCGGGTTCTGGAACGACCAGAGCAGCGAGACGGCGATCGCGCGGGCGCCGTTGTCGACCAGGTGACGCAGCTTGACACGCACGTCGTCCTCGTCGAGAGGTCGGATGACGGCACCCGTGGAGTCCACGCGCTCGCCGATGCCGACGATCATGTCGCGATTGATCAGCGGTTCGGGTTTGCTCTGCACGGCCAGGTTCCGGCGCTCGCCGATGCGGGTGCCGTCGGTCCACTGCGCGCCGCGGCCGATGAGGATGGCATCCTCGTGCCCTTCGGTCGTGATCAGGCCGAGCTTGGGTCCCTTCCGCTCGATGAGCCGGTTCATCGCCACGGTCGTCGAGTACCGCACGATCTCGATCTGCGGGAGGATCTCCTGGAGCGCCCCCTCATCGAGGAGCCGTGCGCCCTCGTTGAGCACGTTCAGGAACCCCACCGACAGGTCGTAGGGCGTCGTCGGCGACTTCGCCACGATACGCCGATCGTCCCATGTCAGCACGAGGTCGGTGAACGTCCCGCCGACATCGATGTCGATCGCCTTCACAGCGCCACCTCCAGCTTTCCTTCGTCGTTGATCCGTGCCTCGCCGGACGCGAGACGGGCTTTGATGGAGTCGATATCGATCTCCGTGTCATGAGTGAGAGGGTGGCCAGCCGGCAGGTACTCGGTCTCGATCTGCCGACCGCATCCGGGGCAGTAGAACTCGAGCAGCCGCACCCAGTCGCCGTTCGGCGAGAACGTGTATTCGCCCTCGATCACGGTGGGGTGGACTTCGTTCGGCTCGCGCTCGCCGACAAGCAGGCCCCGCTTGTAGTTGTCGCGTGCGGAGCCGAGGTCGCGACCGCAGTCGTGGCAGTGCCACCGCTCGGCGTTCACGTCGATGTCGAGGTACTCGGCGACATGGAGCTTCGTCACGTCAGGCCTCCTTTCTCGTCAGGGCGGCATCGCCCGTGGCATCGGTGGAGATGTCCCAGCCCGCCGTCACGAGCCAGGTGGTCGAGTCGCCGTCCACGAGGACGGGCCCGGAGATCGTCGCTCCGGGGATCGCAGCAGCGGCGTAGGTGGGAAGCTCGCCGTCGGCTCCGTAGGCGGACTGCCGGGCGCCCTCGGGGTCGGGGCGTCCCGCGGTCGGCGCGTCGGCGAGCGTGATCCGCGGCAGCGGGGAGTGGGCGCGGAGCCGCAGGAGCGACACCTGCCCCGGCGATCGTGCCGCGATGGCCGACGCGTCGCCCACCAGGTCGGCATCGGCTGTCAGCTCATCGCCGACGAGTGTGCCGTCCGCGATGCGCGCCTCCCAGCGATAGCGCGCGTGAGCCGGGTCAAGGCCCTCGCCGCGGAAGTCTCGCGCCGCCTCGTCGACGTGCTGCGCGGCGCGGAGGGCCACGTCGGCGTCGGACTGGATGGCCGCCTCGTAGACATGGACCACGTCGGAGATCGCCGAGCCGTACGCGGAGTAGACGTTGCCGTACCGGAAGAACCGGGCGGCGCGCGCTCCGAGTCGCTCGGCGACGGCGGTGACGAACAGCGGCCCGTTGCCTCCGTAGGCATAGACCGTGGTCTCGGCCGGATCCCAGCCCGCTTCCTCGGCCGTCTCTCGCGCGAGCGTGGCCACATCGTCCCACGCCTGCTCGACGATCGCGCGCGCGGCGCTTACGGTGTCGACGCCGAGTGGTGTGCCGATCTGCCGGTCGATCGCCGCCTTGGCGCGCTCGACGTCGAGGGTCCGCGCACCGTTGAGGAAAGCCGTGGGCGAGATGAAGCCGCTGACCACGAATGCATCGGTGATCGTCGCGTTCCGTCCGCCGAGACCGTATGCCGCCGGGCCGGGCGCTGCACCCATGCTGTCGGGGCCGAGCTTCACGGCGCCGTCGACGACGCGCGCCACGCTGCCGCCGCCGAGCGCGATCGATCGCAGCAGCGGGAACTCCAGTTCGAGGGGAATGTCGAAGAAGTCGCCGCTGTCCTTCGTGATAACCCGCCCGCCTCCGACGGCGCTGGCCTTCGCGGTGGTGCCGCCGACATCGATCGCGATGACCTTCTCGTCGCCGAACCGCTCCGATGTCGCGGCGCATGCGTAGGTGCCAAACAGCGGCCCGGACTCGATCGTGTCGAAGGCCTTCGTCTTCCCGATCCGGGCGACGCCGCCGTTGATGTGGCCGATGAGCACGTTGCCGGGCCAGCCGTGCTGCTCCCGGAGGATCTCTTCCGCCCGGTACAGCGTCGTGGCAAGTGAGGGATGCACGTAGGCGTTGATCAGCGACGCCACGGTACGGGTCGCGTCGTCGGGCCGGAGCGTCACATCGCTCCCGGCCAGCGCCGGGATCGACCCAAGGAAGTGGTCGGGGTAGTCCTCGGAGATCATCTCGACGATCCGCCGCTCGGCGGCTCCGTCGGGGAAGGCTCCCTCCAGGCTCACGTTGATGCGGCGGATCCCTTTGTCGAGGAGAGACTTGATGGCTCCGCGGACGACGGTCTCGTCGGCATCCGCCGGGATGCCGGCGATGTCGTCGGCATCCACGATCGACCCCACCACCGCGTGGGCCGTCCGCGGGTCATAGAGGTCGGCCTCGTGGCCGGCCGAGACCAGCAGGCCGATCTTCGGGCCCACTCGCTGAGCGAGCACGTTGGAGGTGATCGTGGAAGACCAGCGGATCACTTCGACCTCGGAGAGGAACGAACGAAGATCCGAGAAGTCGAGGGCCTTCTGGGCAGCGGTCAGCAGGTCGATGAACGAGATGGTCACGTCGTGTGGCGTGGTTTCCACTTTGAGCGAGATGATCGTTCCGTTCCCGCTGACGAGTCCGTCGGTCATGGTGCCGCCGGTGTCGATGTCCACGTTGTACATGCGAGCAGTTCCAATCGCCGGTGCGCCACGTCGTCGTGGCGTGCGATCAGTGTCGGCGAGCCGGCGTCCACTGCGACCGGATCAGCGCTGTGTGCAAAACGGCGTGCACGCAGTGTCGTATCGCGTGCGTCACGCCGTGGCGCGAAACTCGCTCGGCGTCACGCCGTAGGCGTTGCGGAACGCACGCGAGAAGCTCGCCAGTGACGGAAGACCGTGCGAGGCGGCGATCCGCCCGATCGTCTGATGGTCGAAGCGGGAGTCGCACAGGTCGCTGCGAATCGCGTCGAGTCGCGCTCGGCGCACCTCGTCCATGACGCTGCGCTCCGTGCCCTCGAAGGCGGCGTGCAGGCGGCGGAGTGAGACGTTGTGAGCGAGCGCGATCATCCCCGGACCGAGGCGGGGATCGCTGTGATGGATCTGGATGAAGGCGGACACTCTCTCGCGCAAGACCCCATCCGTATCCCGCACGTCCCACTCCTTGCCGAACGTGGAACGGATCAGGGTGCCGGCCAGGTCCGCCGCATGTTTGCCGAGCATGATCGCCTCGGGGTCGACCTCGAGTCGCGCACCGTCCCTCGCGACACCGCGCAAGAACCTCTGCACGACCCCGGCGAGGCCGGTGTCGCCGCGCATGCGGATCGCGGTGATGTCCCGGAGCTCGCGGGTGGGTCGACGCAACAGGGACTTCGGGAAGAGGAAGACCTGCCAGTGGAACCTCTCCTGCATCGCGAGCGTGAACGGGCGCGAGCTGTCGTAGAGCACCATGTCGCCGGCCGAGAGGACCGCCTCGCGGCCGTCCTGCACGAGGATCGAAGAGCCGCCGAGCGGAAGGCCAATCTGGAGCGTGTCCGGGTCGCCGGCCCGGAGCTCAGCGCTCGAGCGGCTGTAGACGTGGTCGCCTCCCACGACCGTGCGGATCGCCATGTCGCCGATAGCAAGACACGACATCGCCGCGGCCGGCGCCGCATCGTGCCGCGGATCGATTTGCACAGGCAGGATCTGCGAGCACACGGTGTTCAACCAGAACTCCATGCGCTCGTGTGTGGGTGCCTTGCGTGCGTCAAACAAAGTGGCCACGTCGCCTCCTCGGATACCATCGCCGTCGATCGCCACCGGGTCATCTCTCGCCGACGAGAGACGGCCATCTTCGTCCTATTCGCGTCGCTCCGGGGAGAACCGTTCCACGGTGCGAAACGCCTGGCCCAGACCGTATCAGGCGGGGACGGGGCCAGGAGGAGCTAGAGTCCGGCCGACGGAGTGGTCTCCAGGCTCCGGGCGTCGCCCTTGTAGACGAACGGGTCGCCGTACCACGTAAGGCCGTCGGGGAACTGCTCGCGCTCCCACTTGATCGGCTCCCAGTCCGGATCGAAGATCAGATAGCCGCCGGCATAGATCTCCACGCGATGCCCCGATCCCGGATCGAGGACATAGAGGTACATGGCCTGCCCGATGCCGTGCTTGCCGGGGCCGAGGTCGAACGTTACGTCGTAGTCGCGGAGCACGTCCGCCGCCGTCAGCACGTCCGACAGGTTCTCGAGATTGAACGCGACGTGGTGGAGCTGACCGGTCTTGCCGTACGAGTTCGCGACCATCGCCAGGTCGTGCACCTGCGGAGTGACCGACATCCACGACGCCAGGACGGTCGTGTCGTCGCGGTGAAGCGCGTACTCTCTGCGGTTGAACCCGAGGTTGTCGCGCACCCACTGCTCGGCCTGGTTGATTGTCTCGCGCGATGTCTGCACGTTGAAGTGGTCGATCCGGCGGACCCCGAGGCCACGGCGCTTGGAGCTGTTGCTCGGCAGCTTGGACCGCAACTCTTCGGGAGCCTGAGGTTTGTCGATGTCGTAGTAGAGCTCGAACGGGTGCCCGCTGCCCGGCACGAGGAAGCGCACCGCGGTGCCGCGTCCCTTCTCGGCGCCTGCGGCAACCTCGACGACCTCGATCTCCTGCTTGTCGAACTCGTTGGCGAACAGCTCGACGTCCTGAGGACGCTTCACACGGAAGCTGTAGGAGTTCACGATGCTCTCCTCTTGCTGAGTCAGCACGAGTGAGTGATGCGTGAGTTCCTGGAAGCCTCTCAGATACGCGGTGTCGCCGTCGCGCTGCACGATCTCCATGCCCAGGAGATCGCCGAAGAAGTGCAGCGACTTCTCCAGGTCCTTCGTGCCGAGGTTGATGGCGCCGCACTGAGCGACCTGCGGGCCCGGATCGTAGTTGTCAGAGAGCTTGCCCATGAGCGTGGAGGGTTCCTTTCAGCGCTTCTTCGACGGCACCCGCACCGCTTCAGTGAAGGGTGCAGTGTCGACGGTGGATGATGTCGCGCCGTCGAGCTCGCTCACGAGCAGACGGATCGCGGGTTTGTCGAGCTTTCCTGCGCCGTTGCGGGGAACCACGTCGAGCTCCACGAGCCGTCGCGGAAGCTTGTACCGAGCAACCGACTTCGTCAGGAAGTCGCGAATGTCGTCGAGCGAGAGAGCTTCGTCACGAAAGCTCACGACGGCGCACACCGTCTCGCCCCACTGCGGATCGGGAACGCCGATGACGGCCACGTCCTCGACCTCCGGGTGGGCGGCGAGCACGTTCTCGATCTCGGCGGGGTAGACGTTCTCGCCGCCCGTTATGATCATGTCCTTGAGGCGATCCACGATGAACAGATAGCCGTCCTCGTCTGCGTAGCCTATGTCGCCCGTGCGGAACCAGCCATCGGGCGTGAAGACCGCCGCGGTCGCTTCCGGGTTGTTCCAGTAGCCACGCGAGACGTTCGGCCCGCGAACCCAGAACTCGCCCGTCCGCCCGGCCACCGCGACGTCGCCCATCGTCGTGGGATCGACGACCTTGACCTCGGTGTACGGCATCGCCACACCGCACGACCCCAGCTTCTCCGACGTCATCGACGACTCGAGATAGGTCGCGAACGGCGCAGTCTCGGTGAGCCCCCAGGCCTGCTGCAGGAGGACCCCCTTCTCCGCATACGTCGCGATCAGCGCCGGTGGCACGGGTGCACCCGCAGCGATCGTCGAGCGGAGATTGCTCAGGTCGGCGTCGTCGAACCCGGGCTCACGCTGGATGCCGGCAAGCATCGCGGGCACGAGGAACATGCTGTTCACACGGAAGTTCACGAGGTCTTGCAGAGCCTGGGCCGGGACGAACGACCGCCGCACCACGAGCGTCCCGCCCCGGGTGATTGTCCGCAGTGCCAGGGCGTTGAAGCCGCCGATGTGGAACAGCGGCGCGACGGCGAGGCTCACGTCGCCGAAGCGCGTGTCGACAACCGAGTCAACGTTCACCCAGTTCCACCACAGGTTTCCGTGCGTGAGCATGACACCCTTAGCCTTGCCGGTCGAACCGGAGGTGTACAGCAGCGCTGCAAGGTCGTCGTCCGACTGACGCACGTGCGGCGGGATCTCTTCGTGCGCCGTCCGGAACGCCAGGAAGGACTGCCAGCGAGCCGACAGATCCGCGGCGGGCTCGAGAGCGGGGTCGTCGTCGACGACGAGGGCATGCCGGATCGTCAGCTCGGTCACGAAGTCGTCGATCGCAGTGGCCTGAACGGGCTCTGCGACGAGTACGTCCGGTCGCGCGTCCTCAAGCACGGCACGCACTTCGCGGGGCGCGAGCCGGAAGTTCAGCGGGACGAAAGCCGCTCCGACCCAGGTGGCGGCGAAGTAGGTGACGAGAAACGTCAGGCTGTTCAGCCCCGCGTAGGCGACCCTGTCGCCCGGCCCCACGCCGTCTGCGCGCAGCGCAGCGGCGAGGCGTCCCACGATCTGATGGAACTCGACGTACGTCACCTCTCGGCTCTCATAGTTGATCGCGACCATCTCGCTGTGGATGGCGCGGTGCCGCGCGATCAGGGGCACGGCACTGATATCGACTTCGCTCACGAAGAATCTCCCCTCGCTGGACGACAACGTCCGCTGTCAAGGATGCCGCTGCCGCTGCCTGCCCGTCAGTGTGCCGTGCCACGTCACGGCACACTGACGGACAAGGGTGACCGGGCTCCGCCGGGGCCAGGCATCCGACCCCGTTCCTCACGTCAGAGGTAGATGGACTGCGCGGTCTGATACGACGCGAGGCCCTCGGGACCGAGTTCACGTCCTATCCCGCTCGCCTTCACACCGCCGAACGGCGCCGTGGGATCGGGAAGGTATCCGTTCACCCCGATCGTGCCGGTGTGGATACGGCGAGCCACGTCGACCCCGCGGCCGTGGTCAGCCGTCCACACGCTGCCGCCGAGCCCGTAGGGGGAGTCGTTCGCGATGCGTACGGCGTGCTCGATGTCGTCGTAGGGGATCACGACGAGCACGGGCCCGAAAATCTCGTCCTGAGACACCGTCGCCGAGTTGTCGAGTCCGGTCAGCAGAGTGGGCTCGACGAACCAGCCACGGCCGAGCTCCTGCGGTCGTCCTCCACCGACGGCGACTCGGCCGCCTTCGGATCTGCCTCGGGCGATGAAGCTCTCGACGCGATCGCGCTGAGCGGAGGTCGCCATCGGCCCGACGAGTGTGGCCTCGTCGAGCGAGTCGCCGATCGGCAGAGACTGCAGCAGTCCCGCAAAGGCCTCGACGACCTCGTCGTAGCGGGATCGCGGCGCCAAGATGCGTGTGCCCGCGAAGCACGTCTGCCCGTTGTTCAGCAGTGTCGCACCATACAGGCCCTGCATGGATGCGGCGAGGTCGACATCGTCGAGGAGCACTGCGGCGGACTTGCCGCCCAGCTCGAGGGTGACCGGCCGCAGCAGCCTCCCGCAGGTCGCCGCGATCTCACGCCCCGCGGCGGTCGACCCGGTGAAGGCGATCTTGTCGATCCCCGGGTGCTCGACCAGCGCTCGGCCGGCTTCGCGTCCTCCCGGGACAATGTTGATCACGCCGGGAGGCAACTGCGCGGCCTCAACCGCTTGCGCGAACACATAGTCATCGAGCACGGTCTCGGGCGACGGCTTGACCACGATGGTGCAGCCCGACGCGAGGGCGGGGGCTATCTTGAACGACGCGAGCGTCTGCGGGTAGTTCCACGGAACGATCGCGCCGACGACACCGATGGGTATGCGCCGGACGAGCGTCGTACCCCCCAACAGACCCGGTCTCTCCTCCTCGACGGGCTGATCGCGCACGAGACCTGCATAGTACCGGTAGACCGCGGAGGGGAACACCGCCTCCAGACCGAGGGACGTGCTGATGGGCATGCCGTTCTGGCTGCTCACCAGGCGGGCGATCTCGTCCTTGCGCGCGTCAATCTCGTCGGCGAGCCGCTCGATGGCATCGGCACGCTGCCGCGGGGTCCACTGGGACCAGCCCTGCGGGTCGTCGAAGGCCCGCCGCGCCGCAGCGACAGCGGTGTCGATGTCGGCCGTGCCCGCCTCAGGGACGTCCCCGATGATCTCGCCGGTGTTCGGCGAGACCACTTCGATCCGGCTGGCCCCCGCGGGGACGACCCATCCGCCATCGATGAAGAATTGATCGTGTCGCACGATCGTGCCCTTAGTGCTCATGGCGTGCTCCTCTCTGAGTCCGTTGAGGCGAGTCTGCGCGCGAGTCAGCGACGGCGGGTGTACAAGTTCTTTACGACCTCCGTACGCCGAGGCTCGCGAGGACCCCTAGCGCGCGATGCCCAATGCGCGGATACGGCTGTACAGGGTCGGCCGGCTGATCGCGAGCAGGCGTGCGGCCTGGGCAATGTTGCCATCGACCTCGGCGAGCGTTGTAACGATCGTCTCGCGCTCGGCCTTCTCCAGCCGGCTCAGGCGCCGCGCACGATCGGTTCTGCGGTAGGCCGGAGGTAAGTCCTGAACGCTCAGCTGCCGAGTACGCCCTTCGCTCCCTGCCACATCGACGAATTTGCGGAGCTCGTGAAGATTGCCCGGCCAGTCGTGCGCACGAAGCGCCTCCAAGGCGCTGGGGGCGAGTACGAGCGGGGACCCCTCCGCCGTGAGCCCGCGGATGAGTTCAGGCAGCTCGTCCAGGCGGTCCCGCAGCGGTGGCAGGATCGTGCGATCTGTTGCGTTGGCCAGAAGAGCCGCGTGCGCGGGACTCGACGGGAGTCGGGTTCCGCAGATCAGCACGACGGCGTCGGCGGCGTCGGCAAGCAGGCGTCCCAGCGCGCTTGCGAGTGCAGGTGAGAGGGCATCCACGTCGTCGAAGACGCACGGACCGGCTTGGAGGCCGAGCGCGGCGCCCCGGAGCCATGTCGCTTCTCCGTCCAGCGACGCGGACTCCGCAGTATGGTGAGACGCCTTAGGGCCGGCAAGACGAAGCGCCTCCGTCGTCCGACCGACACCCGGTTCTCCGACGACCAACGTCAGCTCCGGGGTACGCGAGTGCTGAGGGGCACCCTCCGTGCGGGCGTGGGATGCGGCGACGCCAGACCCTGGCCGGACGTGAGGATCGATCTCCAGCAGGACGCAGTCTCCGCGCGCTCCGACGCTCTCGACCCGCACACGCGCATCCGCGCCGCTGACGAGGCGAACGAACTGCACCGGTCGGGCTTCGGCATCCGTGCTGCTGAGCGAGCGCAGCAGCGGATAGTCAGCGGGATCGACGGCATCCGTTGCGGCGGTGTTCGCCAGCACGAAGCTCGGACCCAGAGCCAGCACCGGCCTGCTCCGATGCGCCGTGCGCTCCTGATAGCGACGGAACAGCTCCAGCTCGGAGGCTTGAGACAGGTCGAGAAGACGTGCCTCGATGTCCTTCGCCGCGCGACCAAGCAGCGGTCCGAGGATCGGGGCCGCACCCTTCGCGAACCCGCTCACGTCGATAAGGCCGACGAACCTCTTCGTGATTGGATGCAGGATCGGCGTTCCATAGCAACTGAAGTCCTTCAGCGACTCCAGGTAGTGCTCCTCGCCATGAACGGCAAGGGGCCTGCGCAGCTCTCGCACAGTCCCGATGGAGTTCGTTCCCGTCAGCTCCTCGTCGAAAACCCGCCCCGGCACGCCTCCGCTTCGTTCGATCTGCCGCGCGATCGTTCGCTCGCCGAACCGTGCGCCGATGATGCACGCACGCTCGTCGGCGAGCATGACTGCGAAGGGGTAATCGACCATCGACTCGGCGATCTCCTCGATCACCGGCGCCGCAGCCCTCGTGAGCCGGCTCGCCCGCTTGACCTCAGCGAGCCGCACACGCGGGCTGCTCGGATCGAGTCCGCTGTGTTCCGATCGGCGCCACGAGTAGGCGATCTCAGGTCGCTGCGCCCGCCTCACCGGTCTCACGATCGCGCCCTCCGATCCACGCTTCACCTCGTCGTGCACAGTCGCGGTGCCCCCGACCCTAGACCTCGGTCGCCGATCTCGCGAGGTTGTTCCGCTCTCCGGCACGCATCGAGGTCGACGAGGCTGACGGACGCCGTCGCGGGTGAGTCTCCTAGCCACCTCGACAAGGAATCCCCGACCAGAGCAGCCTCGGATCAACCCGACGAGCCAAGAACCTCACCCCTTCTTAGAACCTCACCCCTTCTTGGGGCGCCAACAGTACCCTCCAATGTGATGCGTCGGCCGGGGCCGTCGCGGGTTCTCGAGAACCATCCGTCCTCCTGTCCCGCAGCGATGCGGCCGGTGGCGCATTGACGCACCGGGTATCCATCTGTGGGCGCGACCTGTTCACCGGGCACTATCGTGTGCTGGGCAGGGCTGACCGGGGTCGACGAGATTGGGAGCGTGACCAGGTTTTCCGGACACCTGAGTTGAGGCGATGATCTTCTCGGAAGGAGTCTGTGAGATGCCTGCTGCTCACCCACCGGAGTTCCGGCGTCGAGCCCCGGATCTGGTCGCCCAGGGAAACCCTGTCGGCCAGACCGCCTGTGATCTGGCAATCAGCGAGTCCTGTCTTCGCAACTGGATGAACCGTGACGCAGTCGACAGTGGCCGCAAGCCCGGTCTGACGACCGATGAGCACAAGGAGCGCTTACGCCGGTGGCCGGTGGCGCAGTAGCTCGGATCGCGGCAGGCGAGCCTTCAGCGCCTTCCTGCCAGGCAGACCGCCACTTCGATGAGCTCTAGCGGAAGCTTCCCAGAGCTATCAGACAATAGACCGCGGTAGATTCCGCTAGACATTCCCAACCCCACGATGATCGGCGGAGGCGACCGTGAGCGAGTATCCGTGGTTCGACTTCGACCAGGTCGACTTCGTGACCGCGGACACCCATTTCAGTCATGCCCGCATCAGCGAACTCGCCGGCCGCCCGTTCACCACCGTCGAGGAGATGAACGAAGAACTGATCCGCCGATGGAACCACACGGTGGCCGCGGAGGACATCGTCCTTCACCTCGGGGACGTCGGGCTCGGCCCGATCGAGGAGTCCCTCGCGCTGACAGCACAGCTAAATGGGCGCCGGTTCCTCGTCCCCGGTAACCACGACCGGGTCTCGTCTGCGACGCAGAGCAAGCGGGCGATCGAACGATTCCGGCCACAGTACGAACAGGCCGGGTGGACCATCCTCCCGGACGTCATCGAGGGCACGCGGCACGGATACCGACTGCTCGCATCCCACTACCCCTACCGTGGCGACACGCAAGACATGGACTGGCAAACAACACATCGGCCGCGGTGGGACGATGGGATCCCCCTGCTACACGGGCACACCCACGCCCGCGACCACGGACCGGACGGGCATCAGTTCCACGTCGGTGTTGACGCGCACGGCTACGCCCCGATCCCATTCACCATCATCGATGCCTGGATCCAAGGGCTGCCGGGCGTCGAGACCTGGCTCGAAACTGCCATCCGCGAGGCGCATCAGCTCGTCACCGACTTCGACAACGCGGAAAGACCGGGCATGGACGCGATGTTCTATGTGCACGGCTACAACGAACTACGCGTCGCGATCGAAGAACTCCTGGGCGCCTTGGGCACACCCAACGATCCAGAGGGAAACGGCTAGGACTCAAGCCGCGGCACCAACGATGTGGCCATCTTGTCGTCGCGACGCGGAGTCGCCTCCCTTCACCAATCTCCGTGACGGATCCACTCCGGAAGGGAACCGGCCCACGCACACCGGGACAGCCGCACGATGAGGTCCCAATGCGCGCGCAGCCAAGTCCGAGGGTCGGCCACGAATGCACTGCAGCAGCGCGGTGGCGCTACGAGCGACCTCCTGAGTCACTGTGGTGTCTCTAGGCACTGTCCAGTCGTACACAAAAGACGACGAGCTGGAATCTCGCCGGGAACGCGGCGACGACCCCCATGCGATGGATCTCGATGGCACCGCGCTCGAGCGGCTGACGGAGAGCGTCCAGCACCGACGACGGGAACTCGCCCGCCTCGTCGAGGAAGAGCACGCCGCCGCTCGCCCGTGAGATCGCCCCGGGTCGCACCGTGCGGGAACCCCCTCCGACGAGCGCCGCCACGCTCGCGGAATGGTGGGGTGCCTCCAGCGGGGGTGTGCGCTGAAGCCGAGACACCCGCCGTCCCGACAGGGATGCCACGGCGGCCGCGGTCAGCGCCGCGTCGTCGTCGAGGGCGGGGAGACGTCGGGCGAGCATGGTCTTGCCCGCACCGGGTGGCCCGCTCATGAGCACGTGGTGTGCACCGGCGGCCGCGACGACCAGCGCCTCGACAGCGGCGTCCTGCCCGACGACATCGGCGAGCTCGGCCGAGTCGGCGACCGGTGGGTCGTCGTCGGCTGCGTCCGAAACCGCGGTGGGTACCGTGTCCCCCGGGTCATCCGCCTCGAGCTCGGCGCCGTGCAACACGGCCGTCGCCCTCAGATCGGCGACACCGACGACATCGATGCCGGGCACGAGTTGCGCCTCGGTGAGGTTCGCGCGGGGCACGACGACGCGGCCACAGCCGCGGCGCGCGGCCGCCATCACGGCCGGAAGCACTCCCGGCACCGCTCGGACTCGCCCGTCGAGGCCGAGCTCGCCGATGTGGACGCTGCGCGCGACGGATGCCGCATCCAGGACGCCCGCGCTCGCGAGCGCTGCGACGGCGATGGCGAGGTCGAACGCCGCGCCGTGCTTCGGGACATCCGCGGGGATGAGGTTGACGGTGATGCGTCGGCGGGGCAGCGGGAGTCCGCTGTTCATGCACGCGTTCGTCACGCGCTGCGCCGCCTCGGAGAGCGCCCTGTCACCGAGGCCGATGATGCGCAGATCGGGCTGCTGGTCGGTGAGGTCGGCCTCGACGTCGACGACCGTGCCGTCGAGGCCGACAAGGGCGATGGCCGCGGTACGGGCGACGGTCATCGGAGATCTCGCAGGTGCTCGATCGCGCCGGTGGCGGGGTCGGCTCCGATCACCGCGATCGCATCGACGCGCAACGCAGCGCCTCGCAGTTCACCGGCATGCACCCGACGCCACGCGTAGGCAAGCCGCCATAACCGCGCGAGCTTGACCGCCGACACCGCCTCGAGCGGATGCCCGTAGGCCACGCTCGTGCGCGTCTTCACCTCGACCACGACGACCTCGTCGCCCTCGCGGGCCACGATGTCGATCTCCCCGCCGGGCGCGCGCCAATTGCGGTCGAGCACGGTGAATCCCACCGCGATCAGATGAGCGGCGGCTCGGTCTTCACCGGCCCGCCCGAGGACGTCCTTCGCTGCCATGACCCCAGCGTCGCCGGGCATCGCGTGTCATCCGCGCCACCTGGTCGATCCGGGGAGAGCGTGCGCCTCACGGCGCGGCGCGACCGCCTGTGGAGGAGCTCAGCTGTCGAGCGAGAGCTCTTCGGGCAGCTGGAAGTCGCGACGCGACAGCTCCTCGACGTTCACGTCCTTGAACGTCAGGACCCGCACCGACTTCACGAACCGGTCGGCCCGGTAGATGTCCCAGACCCACACATCGGTCATCGTGATCTCGAAGTAGAAGTCGTGCTCGGTGTCGCGGCGCACGACATTCACGTCGTTGGCGAGGTAGAACCGTCGCTCGGTCTCGATCACGTACTGGAACTGCAGGACGACATCGCGGTACTCCCGGTACAGAGCCAGCTCGAGTTCGCGGTCGTAATCCTCGAAGACATCGTCATCCATGGTGTCTCCATCCTAGAGCGACGGATGCCGCTCCCGACCGTCCGCACACGACGCTCACCACAGGGTGGGCGCGTCGGCGATCGCCCAGCTCGCGCGGTGGTGGGGGCTCAGCCCGTGCGCGCGGATCGCCGCGCGGTGGACCTCACTGGCGTAGCCCTTGTTGCGATGCCACTCGTACGCCGGATGAGTCGGATGCAGCTCCGTCATCACCTCGTCGCGCGCGACCTTCGCGATGATCGACGCCGCCGACGCGCTCGCGCAATCGCGGTCCGCCTTGACCCGCACGATCACGGGCGCCCCGGGGTCGGCGGTCGGAGTGATGTAGTCGTGGTTGCCGTCGAGCAGCACGATCGCGTCGTCCACCTCGACACCCTGGCCGCGGAGGTCGGCGAGAGCACGCAGCGCCGCGTTGCCCATGGCGCGCATGATGCCGATCTCGTCGATCTCGGCAGCGCTCGACCAGCCGATCGCGGACGCGGACACCCATCCCCGAGCACGATCGCGCACGTCGGCCCGCCGTCGCTCGGCGACGAGCTTCGAATCGCGCAACCCATTCGGAACACCCGCCTCGATCTCGACTTCGCCGAGTACCGCCGCGCCGATCGCCACCGGCCCCGCGAGAGCGCCGCGCCCGACCTCGTCGCACGCGATGACGAGCGGATGCCGCGCCAGCAGTTCGCGTTCGAACACGAGAGTGGGCTCGATGACCGTCACGGAGCGCCCGTGGTCGTCGGGGTCGGCGAGGGGACGGGAGAGCCGGAGGGCCCCGGGACGCCGGCGAAGACGTCGTGGTGGAAATCGAGCGCGCCGAAGCGCGAGAACGGCCAGGTGATGAGGAACGCGCGACCCACGACATCCGAGACGGGCACGAACCCCTTCCCCGGCTGATCCTGGTTGTATCGCGAGTCCTTCGAGCGGTACCGATTGTCGCCGAGAACCCAGAGCGAACCCTGCGGCACGGTGACGTCGAAGGCGATGCCCGACGCGGCGGCACCGGGTGACGGCACGGTGATGTACGACTGCTCGTCGATCGGCTGCCCGTTCACCGTGATCTGCCCCGCGGCGTTGCAGCAGACGACGTGGTCTCCCGGCAGGCCGATGATGCGCTTGATCAGATGGTCGTCGCTGTCGCTCGTGGAGAGCCCGACGAGGGAGAGCACCCAGTCGATTCCAGCGAAGATCGGATTCTGGGGCCCGGAGGCGGTCGTGCTCGGATCCAGCCAGCCGCCCGGGTCCTTGAAGACCACGATGTCGCCGCGCTGGTATCCGCCGAAATTCGGCGTGATCTCGTCGACGAGGATGCGGTCCTGCTCCATCAAGGTCGTCTCCATCGACGCCGAAGGGATGTAGAACGAGCGCACGACGAACGTCTTCACGAGGAACGACACGAGCACTGCGATGACGACGACGACCACGACGTCCCGCGCGAATCGCCAGGGTCCCCCGCGGCGACGGGTACGGATCGGCGCCGACGGCGTCTCGTCGGGGAGGGAGTGTTCTTCGGTGGTCATGCAGGTCCTCACGCGGCGTAACGAAAGCCGGCCATCAGCGTCTCACACAGCGCACCGCGACACACCCGACGCGACGGAGAGTCGTGGCCGGAAACGACGAACGCCCCGCTCGATGAGCGGGGCGTTCTGAAGGGGACCTCAGCGGTCGCGCTTCTCCTTGATCTTGGCCTTCTTGCCACGGAGGTTGCGCAGGTAGTAGAGCTTCGCGCGGCGCACGTCACCACGGGTGACGATCTCGATCTTGTCGAGAACCGGCGAGTGCACCGGGAAGGTGCGCTCGACGCCGACCTGGAAGCTGATCTTGCGCACCGTGAACGTCTCACGGACGCCGTCGCCCGAGCGGCCGATGACGACACCCTGGAAGACCTGCACGCGCGAGCGGCTGCCTTCGACGATGTTCACGTGGACCTTGACGGTGTCACCGGGGGCGAAGGCGGGGATGTCGGAACGGAGCGACGCGGCGTCGAGCTCGTCGAGGATCTGCATGATCTCTGCTTCCTGCAACCGCCACAGGTCGGCTGCATCGTTAGATGTACGGGGAATGTGCTCGTCCGCCGGAAGAATCTCCGGCACGCTCCCCTGAGGCAGAGCCCATCAGAGCACAAACAGCCATTCTGCCACGGATGACGAACGTCTCAAAACCGAGAGAGCGGATGCCGCGGCATCCGTCCTCGCGTCACTGTGCCCCGCGACTCGTCTCGGTGATGACGATGACCTCGTGCTCGCCCTGCGGGGCCGCCGGGCGCGGGCGCATCGGCGGGATGTAGCCCGTGCCGTCGGCGGCACGGAAGATCGCGCGGCCGGGCTTGGCTTCCCGCCACAGCTGCCGCAGCGTCAGCCACAGCAGCGCGACCCCGACGAAGATCGTGAGCACCATGACCGGTGCCCACCAAGACTCGCGGAAGAAGCCGAGCGAGATCGTGAGGAGGTGCCAGACGGCGAAGCCCGCGACATCCAGCCATGACACGGCGCGGCTCTCCCGCACGGTCGGGCGCGCGCGGACCAGAAGGGCGAGCAGCAGCTGGCCGACGAGCACCGAGGGGATCGCGATGAACAGCACCCAGAGGAACGCCCAGGCCCCGGCGTTGAACACGCCCCACCCGACGAACAGCCACGCCGGCAGCACGAAGGCGGCCGGGATGAGCCATCGGAAGAACGCGCGCCTGAGCCACATGACCCCGATGCTACGCCCGATGACGCCGCGCTCGGCGGCACCTTCGGCGATGCGGAGCCTCCTCTCAGCGGCGACAGCCGGGATCCGAGAGAATGGATCAGATACAGGAGGCACCACCCATGATCGAGCTGCGCACACCGACCGAGATCGAGCAGATGCGACCCGTCGGCCGGTTCGTCGCCGAGACGCTCGCGACGCTGCGCGACGAGACATCGGTGGGCACGAACCTGCTCGCGATCGACCGCCGCGCTCACGACCTCATCCGCCGCGCGGGGGCGGAGTCCTGCTACATCGACTACCACCCCTCGTTCGGGGCGAGCCCGTTCGGCAAGGTGATCTGCACGTCCGTCAACGATGCCGTGCTGCACGGACTCCCCCACGACTACGCCCTGCGCGACGGCGACCTCGTGACTCTCGACTTCGCGGTCTCCATCGACGGCTGGGTGGCAGACTCGGCGGTCTCCTTCGTCGTCGGCACCGCCCGCGACGAAGACCTGCGTCTGATCGAGACCACGGAGCGCGCACTCGACGCGGCGATCGCCGCAGCGACCGTCGGCCACAAGGTCGGCGACATCTCCCACGCGATCGCCGCGGTGGCGCGCGGCGAGGGCTACAGCATCAACACCGATTTCGGCGGACACGGCGTCGGACACATCATGCACGGCGACCCGCACATCCCGAACGACGGGAAGGCGAACCGCGGCTACCCGCTGCGCGACGGTCTCGTGATCGCGATCGAGCCGTGGTTCCTCGCGACGACCGACGAACTGGTCACCGACCCCGACGGCTGGACCCTGCGCAGCGCCGACGGTTCCCGGGGAGCGCACTCCGAGCACACGATCGCCGTCACCTCCGACGGCCCCATCGTGCTGACCGACCGGTCATTCCTCGGCGTCGACTGACTCCGCCGGCAGCAAGTCGGGGCGGCGCGCCCGCGTGCGCTCGACCTGCTGGTCGTGCCTCCACGCGGCGATGCGCCCGTGGTCGCCGCTGAGGAGGACGGGCGGCACGTCTCTGCCGCGCCAGCTCGACGGCTTCGTGTACGACGGGTACTCGAGGAGCCCGTCCTGGTGCGATTCCTCGACGAGGCTCTCGGGATTTCCGACCACTCCGGGGATGAGTCGTCCGATCGCCTCGATCATGGCCATCGCGGCGACCTCGCCGCCGTTGAGCACATAGTCGCCGAGACTCACGAGCCGAACCTCGCCGAGCCGCGCCGCCTCCTCGAAGACGCGCTCGTCGATGCCCTCGTAGCGTCCGCAACCGAATACGAGGTGCTCACGGGTGGACAGTTCCCGCGCGAGCGACTGGGTGAACCGCTCCCCCGCGGGCGACGGGAAGATGAGAGTCGGGGATGCCGCGGCATCCGCCACGATCGCATCGAGGGCCTCGCCCCAGGGTTCGGGCTTCATGACCATCCCGGCCCCGCCCCCGTACGGACTGTCATCGACGGTGCGATGACGATCGTGGGTGTGATCGCGCAGATCGTGCACGCGCACGTCGAGGATGCCGCGCCCCCGCGCCTTCCCGAGAAGGGAGACCTCGAGGACGTCGAAGAACGAGGGGAAGATCGAGACGACGTCGATGCGCATGTCAGCGCTCGTCGGTCTCGTCGTCGGTCTCGTCGTCCTCGGTTCCGGGAGCGGTCGGAGCCGGCTCGGGATCGTCGTCGACGAGATCCTCGAACAGACCGTTCGGCGGCGTCACGACCACACGACCGCCGTGCACGTCGACCTCCGGGACGATGGCCGACACGAACGGCACGAGCACCTCGCGCTCCCCCGCCTTGACGATGAGGAGATCCTGCGCGGGAAGGTGGTCGACGCGGACGACGCGCCCCACGCTCTGTCCCTCACGTACGACGTCGAGTCCGACGAGCTGATGGTCGAACCAGGCGTCGTCCTCGGCGGGGGCGGCGTCATCCTGGTCGATCCAGAGGATGGCGCGCACGAGGGAGTCCGCGCCGGTGCGGTCCTCCACGCCGTCGAAGAACACGACCGGGTGGGAGTTCATCCACCGGAACTCACGCACGGTGACGGTCTTGCCGAACCACTCCGAGGAGTCCGGCACCTGCAGGATGAACGCGGCACCGGGGACGAAGCGACCGTCGGGGTCATCGGTGTAGAGCTCGAGCTTGAGGGCGCCCTTCAGGCCATGGGCCTTCACGAGCCGGCCGACACGGAGCTGGGTCTTGCCGGGTCGGGGTGCGCGCACGCCGGAGCGCGCCCGCGCGTCGGGGCTGGGGGTCGCGGACATCAGTCGTCGGAGATGTCGACGCGCACCCGCCGGCCGGCGGCCAGGGCGGCCACGACCGTTCGCAGGGACTTGGCTGTGCGGCCGCCGCGCCCGATCACGCGACCACGGTCGTCGGGGTGGACGTGCACATCGAGCACATCCCCCCGCGGCGATGAGGTGGCCTCGATGCGTACGTCATCGGGACGATCGACGATCGCCTTCACGACGTGCTCGAGCGCGGCAGCCAGCACGGGCTCAGTCCTCGGTGGTCGAGGCGTCGGCCTCGGCCTCGTCCGCGGCGGGGGCCTCGTCGGCGGTCTCCGCGACGGGCTCCTCGGCCTTCTTCTCGACCTTGGGCTTGACGACCGACTTCTTGGCGGTGTCGGCCACGAACTCGGCCTTGCCCTCGGCGACCTTCACGGTCGAGACGGCGTTCTTGTCACCCTTGAACTGGCCCCAGTCGCCGGTGAGCTTGAGGAGCACGAGCACCTGCTCGGTCGGCTGGGCGCCGACGCTGAGCCAGTACTGCGCACGCTCCGAGTCGACCTGGATGAGCGAGGGCTCCTCGGTCGGGTGGTACTTGCCGATCTCCTCGATGACGCGACCGTCGCGCTTGGTGCGCGAGTCGGCGACGACGATGCGGTAGTAGGGCGCACGGATCTTGCCCAGGCGCTTGAGACGGATCTTGACAGCCACGATTCTCCTGAATGGTGTGTACGTGAATGAACGTCGCCTGGAGCGTGGGGTGCACACCCGGCGGAAGCTCGAAGGGGTGGATGTCGCCGGATAGAGGGTCGGGCGATGGTCCAGCGGTCTATTTTGCCAGAAGATGACGGATGCCGCGAACCGCCATGACTCGCTCTGCCAGACTGTGCGCGTGCCGCAGCCCTTCGCCGAGTCAGCGCGTTCCACCGTGGGTCTGGAATGGGAGCTGATGCTCGCCGACGCGGACTCCGGTGACCTCGTAGGCGCAGGCCCCGAGATCGTCGAGGCGCTGGCCGACGCGACGGCCTCGGAGCGATTCACGGTGACCGGCGAGCTGCTCACCAACACCGTCGAAGTGACGAGCGGCATCGGTTACACGGTCGCCGAGGCGGTCGGCGATGTCACGGACGCTATCAGCGCGGTGCGCTCCGAGACCGACCGGGCCGGCATCGAGCTGCTCTCGGCCGGAAGCCACCCCTTCGCGCAGTGGTACGAGCAGTCGGTGACCGACAAGACGCGCTACCACTCGCTCGTCGAGCGCACGCAGTGGTGGGGTCGCAACATGATGATCTGGGGAGTGCACGTGCACGTGGGCGTCGACGACGTCAGCAAGGTCATGCCGATCGTCGGCGCCCTGTCCACCTACCTCCCGCACCTGCTCGCGCTGTCGTCCTCGAGCCCGTTCTGGGCCGGGGAGCGCACGGGCTACGCGTCGAACCGCTCTCTCGTCTTCCAGCAGCTGCCGACCGCCGGGGTGCCGTGGGCCATCGACGACTGGGGCGACTTCGAGGCCTACCTCGACGACATGACCCGCACCGGCGTGATGGCCGACGCCACCGAGGTGAGATGGGACATCCGCCCGGCGCCGCGATGGGGAACCATCGAGGTGCGCGCGTGCGACGGGATGTCGACCGTCGCCGAGCTCTCCGCCGTCGCCGCCCTCACGCAGGCGTTGGTTGAGGACTTCTCCCGCCGCCTCGACGCCGGTGAGACGCTCCCCCGGCTTCAGCCGTGGTTCACGCGCGAGAACAAGTGGCGCGCCGCCCGCTACGGACTCGGTGCGCGAGTCATCGCCGACACGCACGGCCGTCAGGTCAGCGTTCGCGACGATCTCCTCGAGACGATCGGGCGCCTCGAGCCGGTCGCCGCCGATCTCGGTGCCGCTGACGAGTTGCGCGGGGTCGGCGACATCCTCAGCAAAGGCTCGAGCGCATCACGTCAGCTCGCGGTCGCCGATGGCGCGGACGGAGATCTGCGCGCCGTCGTGCGTCACCTGATCGCGGAGTTCCACGCGGGCGCGCCGGCGCGCCCCTGGCCGCCGTCGCGCGGCTGAGGCCCCTCGGCTGATCAGGAGCGCCCGAGCATCTTCTGCAGGTCGGCGAGGTCGGCCTCGCTCGGCGCAGCGTTGCCGCCGCCGAGCCCGAACCCGCTGCCGGTCGGCGCGGCCGGTTCGGAGGTGATGCCTGCGTTCTCGGCCGCACGCTTGGCCGGGTTTCCCGACCGCGAACCGCGGGCCTTCTGCTGCTTGCCCCGCTTGCCGCCGCCGTGGGCACCCGGAACCGGACCCATGCCCGGGATGGCGGGCACGCCGCCGCGCGCAACGGTCTTCATCATCTTCGCCGCCTGCTCGAATCGGTTGACGAGCTGGTTGACGTCGGTGACGGTCATGCCCGATCCGCGCGCGATGCGCAGGCGACGCGAGCCGTTGAGGACCTTGGGGTTGCGACGCTCCCCCGGGGTCATCGAGCGGATGATCGCCTCGGTGCGGTCGATCTCGCGCTCGTCGAAGTTCTCGAGCTGCTGCTTCATCTGGCCCATGCCC
Source organism: Microbacterium sp. 71-23 (assembly GCF_001897265.1). NCBI lineage: Bacteria > Bacillati > Actinomycetota > Actinomycetes > Micrococcales > Microbacteriaceae > Microbacterium > Microbacterium sp. 71-23. The sequence goes on along the minus strand of NZ_MKSL01000017.1, from coordinate 145,118 downwards.
GGGAGCATCCCGAGCATCTTCTTCATCGAGCCCATCTTCTTGAGCTGCTGCATCTGCTCGAGGAAGTCCTCGAGGGTGAACTGCTCCTTCGCGAGCTTCTCGGCGACCTTCAGCGCCTCGGCCTCGTCGAAGGCCTGCTGCGCCTGCTCGATGAGGGTGAGGATGTCACCGAGGTCGAGGATGCGGCTCGCCATGCGGTCGGGGTGGAAGACCTCGAGGTCCTCGAGTCCCTCGCCGTTGGACGCGTAGATGATCGGTCGGCCGGTGATCGACGCGACCGACAGCGCCGCGCCGCCGCGGGCGTCTCCGTCGAGCTTCGAGAGCACGACACCGGTGAAGTCCACGCCCTCCTGGAAGGCGCGGGCGGTGGTGACGGCATCCTGACCGATCATCGCGTCGATCACGAACAGCACCTCGTCGGGGCTGATGGCGGCCCGGATGTCGGCAGCCTGCGTCATGAGCTCCGCGTCGACACCGAGGCGGCCGGCGGTGTCCACGATGACGACGTCGTGCTGCTGCCGCTTGGCGAACTCCACACCGTCGCGGGCCACCGTGACGGGGTCGCCGACGCCGTTGCCGGGCTCGGGTGCGAAGATCGTGGCACCGGCACGCTCGGCGACGACGGTGAGCTGCGTGACGGCGTTGGGGCGCTGCAGGTCGGCGGCCACGAGCAGAGGGGTGTGACCTTCCTTCTCGAGGAGCTTCGCGAGCTTGCCGGCGAACGTCGTCTTTCCGGAGCCCTGGAGTCCGGCGAGCATGATGACCGTGGGAGGGTTCTTCGCGAACTGCAGTCGGCGCTGCTCGCCGCCGAGGATCGCGACGAGCTCCTCATTGACGATCTGCACGACCTGCTGCGCCGGGTTGAGCGCCCGGTTGACCTCGTCCCCGAGCGCGCGCTCGCGCACCTTCGCGGTGAACTCCTTCACCACCACCAGCGCCACGTCGGCCTCGAGGAGGGCCCGACGGATCTCGCGGACGGTGCCGTCGACGTCAGCCGGGGTCAGCTTGCCCTTGGTGCGAAGACCGCGGAAGGTCTCGGTCAGCCGGTCGGAGAGTGTGCCGAAAGTCGCCATGATGCGCCAAGTTTACGCGAGCAGCGTGCCGTTGACGGCGGTGAGGGCAGCGTCCAACGGCGTGGACAGCGCGGATGTCCCGGGGCCGGCGTGCGCCCATGCGCGCAGCGCCGCGAACAGGGCGCCCGCGTACGCTGCGGCGCGCACGTCCGCGACCAGTCGCGCCTGGCCACCCCCCGCGAGTCGCCGCGCGATCGCCCGTCCGAGCCGGGCCTGTCGTGTGGCCGCGTCGCGATCCAGCTCGCCGGCGACCCCCATCGCCTCGGCGTGCACGAGCGCGAGCGCCAGCGCGTCGGGGGCGAATCCGGCCGCGAGCTCCCTGAGCACTCGGCGCACCGCGGCATCCGGGTCGCCCTCCCCCGTGGCGAGATCCTCGACGGCGGCCGCGAGCCGTCCGTCGAGGCCGCTCCAGAGCACCTCCGCCTTCGAGTCGAAGTAGTTGAAGAAGCTCGAGCGGCTGACGCCGGCCCGCACGGTGATGTCGGCGACCGAGGTCGCGTCGTACCCCTGTTCGAGGAACAGCTCGCACGCGGCATCCGAGATCGTCTCGCGCGAGGTCGCGCGCGGTCGTCCGGATGCCATGCCCTCAGCGTACGGTCCCTCTCGCCCGACGCGGGCGTATTGTTGGACGCAGTCCAGCAATCAATGATCGGAGCATCGTGCTCGACATCCAGACCGTGGGCCTCGCGCCCGATTACGTGCCCTACCTCGACGGCTGGGCACTGCAGCGCCGCATCCACGCCGACGTCGTCGCCGGCACCCGTAACGACACCCTGCTGCTGCTCGAGCACGAGGCCGTCTACACGGCCGGCAAGCGCACCGAGCCGCAGGAGCGCCCGCAGGACGGCACGCCCGTCATCGACGTCGACCGCGGCGGCAAGATCACCTGGCACGGACCCGGCCAGCTCGTCGGCTACCCGATCGTGCGCCTGGGCGAGCCCGTCGACGTCGTCGCCCACGTGCGCCGCATCGAACGCCTCCTCATCGCCGCACTCGCCCGGCACGGCGTCGACGGCTACCAGGTCGAGGGACGCAGCGGCGTCTGGGTGCGCCGTCCGCTGTCGGAGGACAAGGTCGCCGCCATCGGCGTGCGCGTCGAGAAGGGCGTCACCATGCACGGATTCGCGGTCAACTGCGACAACACCCTCAGCGGCTTCGGCGGCATCATCCCCTGCGGTATCACCGACGCGGGAGTCACCACGGTCAGCGAGGTCGTCGGGCAGGATGTCGCGCCCCGCGACATCCTCGCGTCGGTCGCCGAGGTCTTCGCCGGCGAGTACGCGGGGGCCGTCGCGTGAGCGCCGGGCCGGAGGGCCGCAAGCTGCTGCGCCTCGAGGTGCGCAACGCGGAGACCCCCATCGAACGCAAGCCCGAGTGGATCAAGACCAAGGCGAAGCTCGGCCCCGAGTACCGGGAGCTTCACGCTCTCGTGAAGAACGAAGACCTGCACACCGTGTGCCAGGAGGCGGGATGCCCCAACATCTTCGAGTGCTGGGAGGACCGCGAGGCCACCTTCCTCATCGGCGGCTCGCAGTGCACCCGCCGCTGCGACTTCTGCCAGATCGACACCGGCAAGCCCGCCGATTACGACACCGACGAGCCGCGCCGGGTGGCGGAGAGCGTCACTCGGATGCAGCTGCGCTACGCCACCGTCACCGGCGTCGCCCGCGACGACCTCCCCGATGAGGGCGCATGGCTGCACGCCGAGACCGTGCGTCAGATCCACGCGCAGAACCCCGGCACCGGAGTCGAGATCCTCGCGACGGACTTCTCCGGAAACCCCGACCTGCTCGGCGAGGTGTTCGCGGCGCGCCCCGAGGTGTTCGCCCACAACGTCGAGACCGTGCCGCGCATCTTCAAGCGCATCCGTCCCGCCTTCCGCTACGAGCGATCACTGGGCGTGCTGACCCAGGCCCGCGCGGCAGGCCTCATCACGAAGTCGAACCTGATCCTCGGCATGGGCGAGGAGCCCGCAGAAGTCGTACAGGCGCTGCAGGACCTCCACGATGCCGGCACCGACATCATCACGATCACCCAGTACCTGCGGCCGACCCCGCGCCACCTCCCTGTGGCGCGCTGGGTGAAGCCCGAGGAGTTCGTCGAGTTCAAGCAGGAGGCCGAGCGCATCGGGTTCCTGGGCGTGCTCGCGGGGCCGCTCGTGCGCTCGTCGTACCGGGCCGGGCGCCTCTGGGCGCAGTCGATGCTCGCCAAGGGCCGCGACATCCCTGAGGACCTGCAGCACCTCGCCCGCGACATCCAAGCCGGCGACACCACCTTCGCGCAGGCGGTGTGACAGGTCTCAGTCGGCCGAACTGACCGACGAGACCTGACCGTCGGAGTCGAGGTTCACGAGCAGCGCGTCGTCGGCGCCTTCGGGATCGAGCGCGTACTCGAGAACTGCGAACGGCTCGGTGCCGTCGTGCTCGTCCGCGAGGATCGTGAGACTCGTGAGTGTGAGAGCGCGGATAATGTCGATGTGGTCGTCGCCCGAGACATCCACGAGGAAGTCCTCCAGCTCGTCGCCGAGGCGTTCCTGCTGCTGCAGCACGTACTCGGTGACCTCGCTCGTGCGGTCGTCGAGCTCGCCGACCATGGCATTGCGGGCCATGAGGTCGACCCGCTCGAGGGCAGAGATGATGGCCGCCGCCGTGTCGAGCGCCGCGGTGGTGACATCCTCCTGATCGGGCGCCGTGAGATCGACCGTCACCGACTGGTCGCCGAACTCGACCGTCTCCGACCAGAAGATCGATCCGTCGGGGCCGGACTCGAGGAGTCCGAAGAAGTCGTGCTCGATCGCCATGTCCCCATGAAACCAGCAGGACTGCCCGGGCGGTAGCCCGACGCGCTCAGCCGACGAGAGCCTCGACGAACACGTGCGGGGTGAAGCCGGTGAGATCGCCGATCCCCTCGCCCTGACCGAGGAGCTTCACCGGGATGCCGGTGCGCTCCTGCACGGCGAGCACGAAGCCGCCCTTCGCCGAGCCGTCGAGCTTCGTGATGACGAGCCCGGTGACGCCCGCGTGCTCGAGGAACGCCTGCGCCTGCAGGACGCCGTTCTGCCCGGTCGTGGCGTCGAGCACCAGGAGCACTTCGCTGATCGGTGCGAGCTTCTCGATCACGCGCGTGATCTTGCCGAGCTCGTCCATCAGGCCGCCCTTGGTGTGCAGACGCCCCGCGGTGTCGACCAGCACGATCTGCGTGTCGTGGTCCTTCGCATATTGGATGGTCTGGAACGCGACCGATGCCGGATCCTGGCCCTCCTGCTGCGGCCGCACGATCTCCGCGCCGCCGCGCTCCGCCCACGTCGCGAGCTGCTCGACGGCCGCGGCGCGGAACGTGTCGGCCGCTCCGACCACCACCGAGCGGTCGAACCGCTGCAGATAGTGCGCGAACTTGCCGATCGTCGTGGTCTTCCCCACGCCGTTCACACCGACGACCAGCACGATCGCCGGGCGCTCGGTGAGGCGCAGCGTCGTGTCGAACTTCGCGAAGTGCTCCTCGAGGGTCTCCCGCAGCATCCGCTGGAGGTCCTTCGGATCCGTCGTGCGGAACCGGTCGACCTTCTCGCGCAGCTCGTCTACGATGCGCTCGGAGATGTCGGGCCCGAAGTCGGCCGTGATGAGCGCCGTCTCGAGGTCGTCCCAGGTCGTCTCGTCGATGACCGGTTTGACGAACATGCCCCTCAGAGCACGCCCCAGCGACCAGGATCTTTCCGCCATGACTCCAGCCTACGGCGCCGCCGTGGCCGCCTCCCGCACGCGCTGCCCGACGACCGCCGACACGCCGTCCTGCCGCATCGAGACGCCGTACAGGGCGTCCGCGATCTCCATCGTCCGCTTCTGGTGCGTGATGACGATGAGCTGACTCGAGGCGCGCAGGCGCTCGAACACCGAGAGCAGGCGACCGAGGTTCGCGTCGTCGAGGGCCGCCTCGACCTCGTCGAGGATGTAGAAGGGGCTGGGCCGTGCGGTGAAGATCGCGACGAGCAGCGCGACCGCCGCGAGGGAGCGCTCTCCCCCCGAGAGCAGCGAGAGCCGCTCCACCTTCTTGCCGACCGGCCGCACCGAGACCTCGATTCCCGTGATGAGGGGCTCCTCGGGGTGGGTGAGCGAGATGCTGCCCGTGCCGCCGGGGAACAGCATCGGGAACACCTCGGTGAAGGCTTCGCGGGTGTCCTCGAACGCGGCGAGGAAGATCGTCTGCATGCGCTCGTCGAGCTCGCCGATGATCGTGACCAGGTCGGCGCGGGTCTGGGTCAGGTCGGCGAGCTGCTCGGTGAGGAAGACGTGTCGCTGCTCGAGTGCGGCGAACTCCTCGAGCGCGAGCGGATTCACACGGCCGAGCTGGGCGAGCTTGCGCTCGGCCTCCGCGAGCCGCTTGCGCTGCGTGGCGCGGTCGAAGGGCACCGGAGCCGGATCCTCGTCGGACACGGACTCGTCTGCCGACTCGGAGTCGACCAGCACGGGGTCCGGCGGGATCGCGACCTCCGGCCCGTATTCCGCGACGAGAATGTCCTCCTCGAGGGCGAGCTCACTCGCGACGCGTTCGAGCAGGCTCGTGACGTGCAGACGCTTCTCGTGCATCTGCAGCTCGATGCTGTGCACGCTCTCGGTCGTGGCAGCCAGCCGTTCCCGGGCCGTCCCCTCCTGCCGTCGCAGCTCGGCGAGCTCGGCGGTCACCTGTGTACGCGCCGCCTCGGCGGCAGCGAGGGCGACACGCGCCTCACTGACCGAACGATCGACCGAGTCGAGCACGGCGGGAAGGCGACCGGCGACGTCCGCGGCGATCTGACGCTGCGCCCGCCGGAGCACCGTGCGCCGGGCGGATTCCTCCGCTGCGGCGCGTTCGCGCTCCCGCTGTCGTTCGAGGGCGTCGACCCGCGCCTCCTGCGCGCGCACACGCTCCTTGAGCGTCTCGACCTCCAGACGCGTCTGCATCTCCGACTCTCGCGCACCGTCGAGCGTCGCGAGCAGTCCGTCGCGCGCGGACGCGTCGAGGATGGGCCGCGGCGCCTCGAGCGCCGTGTCGAGGCGGTCACGGGACACCCTGGCCGCATCGACCGCTTCGTCGACGGCGCTCTGCGCCTGCCCGAGGGTGGTCGTCAGTCGGTCGCACTCCGCACTGGCCGACTCGTGTCGCACGGTCGCCCGGTTGACCTGCTCGGCGTGTGCGGCGACGGCGGCGTCATTCGCGCGCAGGTCGTCGAGCGCTCGCCGTGCCGCGTGGCGCATCTCGGCGAGCTCGGCAGTGCGCTCGGCCAGAGCCTCGCGCAGCGAGTCGGCGACGACGGTGATCTCTGACACTCGGGATGCCGCGGCATCCCGCTGCGCGGCGAGCTCGAGGCGCGAACGGCCGGCCCCGGAGCCCGCGCGGATCGTCTGGGACGTCACGTGCTCCCCGGCCCGTGTGACGCAGACGATCGACGGGTGCGATCGCGCGACACGGTGCGCGCTCTCCAGGTCGTCGACCACGACGACTTGCGCGAGCAGGCGCTGTATGCCATCCGGGGCATTCACGACGGAGACGGCCGCGACGGCATCCGGGATAACCGGCGCATCGACATCGGTGTACGGCGCGGCGAAGACGATGTCGACAACGCCGTCGTCGGCGCGGCGCACGGCGTCCGCCGCAACCAAGCCGGCCTCCGCGGAGTCGACGAGCACGCCCTCTGCCACCGCGCCCAGAGCGGCCGCGATCGCCGCCTCGTATCCGGCCGTGACCTTCACGGCGTCGGAGACGAGCCCCCGCACCCCGGCCCCACCCTCGGCGACGAGCGCGGCGGCCCCGTTTCGCACGTCGAGCGCGCGGGCGAGCGCGGCGGCCTCGGCCGTCAGCGCCTCTGCCTCGCGCTCGGCGGCGTGCAGGCGTTCGCGGATGCCCGCGACATCCGACTCGAGCTCGTTCGCACGGCGCTGCGACTGCTCGTACGCCGTCGCGAACTCGCCCGCGGATCGCTCCGGCGCAAGATCGGGATCGAGGCCGGCGAGAACGGCGGCGGCCTCCTCCCGGCGCTGCACGGCCGCGTCGAGTGCGCGCTGCTGACGGTCGACCGCGGCTTGCACGGCCGCGAGCGCAGACTCGGCGGCCTCCGCCGACCCGCGCAGCGCGGTGAGGCGCATGTCGTGCTCGGACACGAGTGCGCTCTGCGCCGCGATGTCCGCGTCGAGGGCGTCGAGCTCGGCGCGGGCCCGGATCACGGTGCGCGCCGCGGCGGCCGCAGCATCCTCGGCGTCACCCCGACCGCCCGCGATGCGGTCGACCTCCTCGCGGGCCTCGTCGATCATTCCCTGCGTGACGGTGGCGACCGCGGCGCCCGCCTCATCGTCCTCGCTCAGCAGGGCGAGACGCTGGCCCGCGAGGGCGTAGAGCGCGCGAAGGCGCTCCTGCACCTGTTCGAGCCCGAACGCGGTGCGTCGGGCGTCGTCGACCAGCTCGGAGCGCTGCTGCGCCTCGAGCGCCTGCACCCGCAGCCGCAGGGTCTCGACCTGGTCCTGCAGAGCGATCCGTTCGGCGTGTCGGGTCTGTTCGTTCTGCGTCGCGAGGGTGAGCTCGGCCCGCAGCCGAACGAGCTCGTCAGCGTAGAGCCGTGCCTTCGCGTCGCGCACCACGGCGGCGATCGTGGCGGCTTCACGCGCGATCTCGGCCTGCCGGCCGAGCGGCTTGAGCTGGCGACGCACCTCGCCGGCGAGGTCGGACAGGCGAAGCAGGTTCGCTTCCATCGCCTCGAGCTTGCGCAGCGTCTTCTCCTTGCGGCGGCGGTGCTTCAGAATGCCCGCGGCCTCCTCGATGAACCCGCGGCGATCCTCCGGCGTGGCCTGCAGCACCGTGTCCAGACGCCCCTGTCCGACGATCACGTGCATCTCCCGGCCGAGCCCGGAGTCGCTGAGCAGCTCCTGCACGTCGAGGAGGCGGCATCCTTCGCCGTTGATCGCGTACTCGCTGGTGCCGTTGCGGAACAGCGTGCGACTGATCGTCACCTCGGCGTATTCGATCGGCAGTGCGCCGTCGGAGTTGTCGATGGTCAGTGTGACCTCTGCGCGGCCGAGGGGTCCACGCGTCGACGTGCCCGCGAAGATGACGTCTTCCATCTTCGCGCCGCGCAGGGTCTTCGCACCCTGCTCCCCCATCACCCAGGCGAGCGCGTCGACGACGTTCGACTTGCCCGAGCCGTTCGGACCGACGATGGCCGTCACTCCCGGTTCGAACGCAAAGGTCGTCGGCTGGGCGAACGACTTGAACCCTTTGAGCGTCAGGCTCTTCAGGTGCATCCGTTCATCCTCCGGGCTCGTTCGGGTAAACCCCCACGGTACCGGAGCGGCGCCGCCGATCAGGCACCCCACGCGAGCGGATGCCCCAGCTCACCGCGGGGGCGCGACGCGCCGCGACACGCCCGGGCGCTTGACTCGTCTGTACGTCAGCCGATAGCGTGCTCAACCGCACCACGACATCGAGAGGAGGTTGCCATGATCACCATCCACACCACCGGATTCCCGCGCACTCGCGCCGTGTCGGCAACCGTCCCCGCTGTCATGGGACTCGCCGGCACCGGACTGCGCACCGCGTAGGTCAGGTCGACGCTCCGCGCCGTCCGCCGCCCTCCCGCCGTCACCGACGGCCGCGCCCACCGGGCGCCTCTCGACCTCCGGGTCCGCCTCGCCGCCTACGACGGTTTCGTCCGCGGCATCCCCTCGTCCGCGCTGCGGCGCGCACGCCGTCGACCGTCCGGTCGACGAGTCTCCCCTCGAAGGAACCCCCATGAACACCCTGCTCACCCCCGCGCCGCAGCGCCCCGCTGCCGCGCACCACGCCGAGATCGAGCGGTCCCACCCGCCCCATACCGGCCTGCTCGATCGCTGGGCGATGCATCTCGGCCTCCGGCTGATCCTCTGGGGTCAGCGGATGTCGCGTCTCACCGCCGATCGCGAATCGCACCGCCTCCGCGACGATGTCGAGTCCGCTCGCCGCCGCCGCGAGGCGGAGTGGGAGCGCGCCGCGCTCCTTGACATCCGTCGCTGACGGCACCGGTCGGGGGTCCTCTCCGGACCCCCGACCTCTCACCCCTGCAGAAGGAATCCCCCATGGACACCCCTCCCGTGAGCTTCGTCCCGCTCACGATCCCCGCGCGCATCGACGACGCGGACGCCACCGACTTCATCGACATGGTCGAGGTGCGCAACCGCATCTACCTCGAGATCTCCGGCAATGCCGACGAGGACCAGACGCCTGCCGAGCTTCTCCCCCACTACCAGGACGACCCCGATCGCACCCGCCTCGTCTGGCTCGTGCGCGACGAGGGCGCTCCCATCGGTCGAGTGACGGTCGACGCCTTCCACACCCCCGGTGCCCGATCCGCCTACTTGCTGGTCGAGCTTCTGCGGGAGGTCTGGGGGCGCGGCATCGGAACGGCGGGGTTCGACCTCGCCGAACGCACCGCGCGCGAACTGGGCCGCACGGTGATGCAGACGTTCGCCGAGCACCCCGCGGCATCCGGCGAACACCTCGCGTCACCCACCGGGTTCGGCCGCATCCCCCGTGATCACACCGCTCGTTTCCTCGAGGGTCGCGGCTATGTGCTCGGCCAGGTCGAACGCAAGAGCGTGTTCGACCTGCATGCCGACGCCTCCGTGGTGGTCGCCGCGGCCGCGGCGGCGGCCGAGTTCGCTGTCGGCTACGAGGTCGTGCAGTGGGAGTATCCGACGCCCGAGGAGTTCACGCTCGACTACGCCTGGATGAAGTCGCGCATGTCGACGGACACGCCCGTCGGTGACATGGAGGTCGACGAGGAGGTGTGGGACGCGGACCGCGTGCGCCGTATGGAGCAGCGCTACCTCGACAGCGGGGAGCGCGTGCTCGTGACGGCCGCCCGCCATGTCGCATCCGGACGACTCTGCGCCTTCAACGAGCTCGCCAGCCGCACCGATCCGACGCTCGCCTCCTCCCAGATGGACACGCTCGTGCTCTCGGAGCACCGGGGACATCGGCTCGGCATGCTCGTGAAGTGCGCAGGACTGCGACGCTGGCGGGAGCTCGTGCCCGACTCGCCCCGGCTCCTCACCTTCAACGCGGAGGAGAACCGGCCGATGCTCTCGATCAACGAGACCCTCGGATTCACGCCGGCCGCCTACATCGGCGCGTGGCGGCGAGACCTGGAGTGACCCGACGCGGTGTCAGCGTGCGCTGCGGCGCCGCTGGCACCGCGGGCAGAAGTGGCTCGACCGGTTGGTGAAGCTCACCCGCAGAATCGGCGTGCCGCAGCGCGGGCACGGCTGGCCGGTGCGGCCATAGGCCCGCAGCGAGTGGGCGAAGTAGCCGGCCTGCCCGTTGACGTTCACGTACTGCGCGTCGAAGCTCGTGCCGCCCTCGGCGAGAGCACGCTCGAGCACCACACGCACCTCGTCGAGAAGGCGGGTGACGGTGCGCGTAGCGAGCGCCCGGGCCGGAGTCTCCGGGTGCACGCGCGCCGCCCACAGCGACTCGTCGGCGTAGATGTTGCCGATCCCGCTGACGGTCGTCTGATCGAGCAGTACGCGCTTCACGGCCGACACGGATGCCCCCACCCGACGCCGGAACAACGCCTCGTCGAACGCGGGGTCGAGCGGATCGCGCGCGATGTGCGCGGCCTGCACCGGTACCAGCGGCACGTCCGAGCCGAATCCTCCCGCGGCACCGTCGATCGTCGGCACGAGCTCGTCGATCGCGAGCGACCCGAATGTGCGCTGGTCGGCGAACACCACCGCGAGCTCTCCGTGCCGCGGGTGGGCGAGCTCGATGCGCACGCGTTCGTGACGCTCCGCCGGCGCGCCGGGCGCGCGCAGCAGCAGCTGGCCGCTCATACCAAGATGACCGACGACCGCCCGGGCTGCGGCATCCGTCTCGATCGGCAGCCAGAGGAACTTGCCTCGGCGCACCACACCGGTGAGCACACGACCGGTGAGGGCGCTCTCGAAATCGGATGCCGCGCCCCGGTGGCGCGTCAGGGCACGGTCGTCGAGCACCGTGACGCTGACAACGCGGGCACCGGTGACGGCGGGCGCGAGACCCGCGCGCACGACCTCGACCTCGGGAAGCTCAGGCACGCCCGGACAGCGTGTTCCACGCGGCGAGGGCGGCGGCCATCTCCGCGTGCTTCTTGCTCGTGCCCGACCCGCTGCCGGCGACGTCACCGACGGCGACACGCGCGGTGAACACCCGCGCATGGTCGGGTCCGTCGGAGGCCACCGAGTAGGTCGGTGCCGGGCGACCGAGCCGTGCGGCGAGCTCTTGCAGGCTCGTCTTCGGGTCGATCGCCGCGCCGTAGCGGTCGGGGTCGGCCAGGAGCGGCTCGATGAGCCGCAGCACGAGGCCGGTCGCCGCGTCGGCTCCCGCCGAGAGATAGGTGGCGCCGATGAGCGCCTCCGTCGTGTCCGCGAGGATGGAGTCCTTGTCCCGCCCGCCGGTGAGCTCTTCGCCTCGGCCAAGGCGCACATATTCGCCGATGCCGACCCGCCTCGCGGTCTCGGCCAGGGCAACCGTGGAGACGACGCTCGCGCGTCGCTTGGCGAGCGCCCCTTCGTCGAGATCGGGATTCTCGCGATAGAGCTTCACTGTCACGGCCTGCCCCAGCACCGAGTCGCCGAGGAACTCGAGGCGCTCGTTGTGCGGGATCTGCCCGTGCTCGTACGCGTACGACCGATGCGTCAGGGCCAATGCCGCAAGCTCGGGGTCGATGTCGACCCCGAGCTTGCGGAGGAGTGCGGAGGTGTCCGCGGAGACGTCGCTCACCGAGCGGGTCTCAGATGTCTGCGACCTTGCGGCCCTTGTACTCGAGGAACAGCTCGGTGCCCTGCGAGTCGGTGACGACCTTCGCCTGGTGGGGGCGGCTGTAGACAACCTTGCCGTTCTCGATGGTCTTGACCAGCGCGGGCGCTTCGGCCTTCCACTGCGCGCGGCGCGAGCGGGTGTTCGAGCGCGAGACCTTGCGCTTCGGAGGGTTACCTGCCATGGGTCTTCCTTTTCGTTCTAGGAGTTCTGGGGTGTCCGCCCGGACTCGCCGGACTCATCGTTCTGTTCCGCTGCGAACTTCTCCAGTGCCGCCCAGCGTGGATCGAGGGCCTCACCGGATGTCGCGCCGCTCTGCTCGTCCAGAAGCTCGCCGGTCTCGGGGTCGAGACCGGGGCACTCTGGCCGGCACACCGGCTGGAACGGAAGCGAGAGGACGATGGCATCCCTGACCACAGTTTCAAGATCCACGTGGTCGTCTTGAACCTCGAAGTCGTTCGCTTCCTCTCCAGGATACGCGAAAAGCTCCTGGAACTCGACATCGACGGGCGCGGCGATCTCGGTGAGGCATCTGCCGCAGATGCCTTCGTAGTCGGCGTGCACGTCGCCGGTGGCGAGAATCCCCTCGTGCACCGACTCCAGCCGCACATCGAGCTCGACGGCCGAACCCGACGGGACGGCCACGAGACCCTCGCCCCACTTCTCGGCGAGCGGCACGTCGATCGAGTGCTCGCGCATCTCGCCGGGACGGCGCACGATATCGCGGACGTTCAGGCTGAAGGGGCCGGGCCGGGAGTTCCTCACCCCGGAATCCTAGCCCGGCAGGGAACGCGCGGGGCCGGTCAGATGCCGCGCGCGCCGGTGTCGAGGAACCGCGCCACCGGGGCCGGAACGTACGGCGAGACATCGCCGCCGAGCCCCGCGACCTGACGCACCAGAGAACTCGACACGAGCGCATGGGAGGGGTCGGGGAGGAGGAAGACGGTTTCGATACCGGCGAGGTGACGGTTCACGATCGCCATGGGCGTCTCGTAGGCGACATCCACCTGGGAACGGATGCCCTTGACGAGCACTCCCGCGCCCACGTCGGTGGCGTAGTCGACGAGGAGCCCGACACTCCACGACGCGACGGTGATCTTGCCCGGCACCTCGGCCTCGGCGATCGACTGCTCGAGGAGGCTCAGACGCTGAGCGATGGGCAGCATTGCCTCTTTGCCGGGGTTGTGGACCACCAGCACGTGGATCTCGTCGTACAGCGCGGCGGCCCGACGGATGACGTCGAGGTGACCGAGGGTGGGCGGATCGAACGATCCGGGAACGACGGCGATCCGATTGCTCACGCGGCCAGCCTAGTCGGGCGCGTCACGCGAGCCGGCCCCGAGTCAGTTCTTGCCGAGGGCCGCGCGCGTGTCGTCGTCGAGCCGCCGCTCGATCGCATCCCGCAGACCAGGGTGCGCCGTCAGCTGCGGATCGTCCGCCAGCAGTACGGATGCCTCGTCCCGCGCCTCCGCGATCAGATCGGCGTCGGCGACGACCCGCAGCAGGCGCAGCGAGCTGCGCGCGCCGGACTGCGCTGCGCCGAGCACATCTCCCTCGCCCCGCAGCTCGAGGTCGACCTCGGCGAGGACGAAGCCGTCGAGGGTGGCGGCCACCGCCTCCACCCGCTCGCGCGCCGGGCTGCCGACAGCCGCCTCCGTCACGAGGAGGCACAGCCCCGGCACCGAACCGCGACCTACCCGGCCTCGCAGCTGGTGCAGCTGCGAGACGCCGAAACGGTCGGCATCGAGCACGATCATCGTCGACGCGTTCGGCACGTCGACCCCGACCTCGATCACCGTCGTCGCGATGAGCAGGTCGACCTCGCCCGCGGCGACGCGGCGCATGACGGCATCCTTCTCGTCGCTCGGCATGCGCCCGTGCAAGATCTCGATGCGCACCTGAGCGAATCGCGGGAGCTGCGACAGGAGGGTCGCCACCTGGGCGACTCCCCAGGTCGGTCGGGAGGCTGCGGCATCCGTCGCCGACGGCGCGTCGCCCGGTTCGTCGACGTCCACGTCGATCGCGGCACACACGACGAACACCTGGCGGCCGGCCGCGACCTCCTCGGCAGCGCGATCCCACACCCGGCCGAACCAGCTCGGCTTCTCGGCGAGCGGCGCGACGAAGCTCTCGATGCCGGCGCGGCCGGGAGGCAGGGTGCGGATCGTTGAGACGTCGAGGTCTCCGAAGACCGTCATCGCGACGGTGCGCGGGATCGGGGTGGCGGTGAGCACGAGCACATGCGGGGCGGTGCCCTTCGCGCGCAGGGCGTCGCGCTGCTCGACCCCGAACCGGTGCTGCTCGTCGACGACGACGAGGGCGAGGTCGGCGAACGTCGTCGTGGCGCTCAACAGGGCGTGCGTGCCCACGACGATGAGCGACTGACCGGATGCCACCCGCAGCGCCGCCCGGCGACGGTCGGCCGCCGGCATCTGACCAGTCAGCAGCGTCGGGATGAGCTTTGCGGACAGGTCGGGTCCGAGCATCGCGGCGATCGATCGCAGATGCTGGGCGGCGAGCACCTCGGTCGGTGCGATGAGCGCCGCCTGCCCGCCGGACTCGGCGACCTGCAGCATCGCGCGCAGCGCGATGAGGGTCTTCCCGGACCCGACCTCGCCCTGCACGAGCCGGTTCATCGGCCGCTCGGCGACGAGGTCTGCGGCGATCTGCTCTCCGACCGAGGCCTGATCGTCGGTGAGCGCAAAGGTGAGCCGGGCGTCGAAGGATTCCCGCAGCTCGCCGGCAGGGCGTGGTCGTGCGTGCAACGCCGCCACCGCCGCTCGTTGCTGAAGGAGCCCCGCTTGGAGCACGAGGGCCTCTTGCATCCGCAGCGTCTGCTGCGCGGGGGCGACATCGTCGATCACCGACGGCCGATGGATGTGCTCGAGCGCCGTGCGAGCGGGAAGCAGGGCGTGACGGCGCCGCAGGTCGTCGGGGAGCGGGTCGTCGACCTCACCGAGACCGTCGAGCGCCCCTTCGACGGCCTTGGCGATCGTCCAGGTCGCCACGGCGGCCGTCGCCGGGTACACCGGAATCGGACGGCTCGCCAGCGCCTGCGCGGTCTGGGCCGCGGTCTCCAGATCGTCGAAGAGCTGGTAGTCGGGGTGCGCGAACTGCTTGCCGCCGCGGAACTCCCCCACCTTGCCCGAGAACATTCCCCGCCGACCACGTCGCAGCTCACCCATCCGCCAGGACTGATTGAAGAACGTGAGGGAGAGCTGTCCCTCGCCATCGGAGATCACGACCTCGAGCAGCGAGCCGCGGCGGTTGTGCATCCGCCTCTCGGCGACCGACACGATCTCCGCGACGATCGACACCTGCTCACCGACCGTCAACGAGGCGATGGGCGTCAGTTCGCCCCGCAGCGCGTAGCGCCGCGGGTAATGCGCCAGCAGATCACCGACGCGGGCCATGCCGAAGGCCTTCGTCAGCGCCTTCGCGACCTTGTCGTCGAGCACATCGCCGAGCGGCGAATCGAGACGCAGCGGCGGCATGCTGCGAGTCTAGGGCGGGCCGCCGACAGGCCCGTCGCTATCGTGGGACGGTGACCCGGATCATCGCGGGAGCGGCCGGCTCCCTCACCCTCGAGGTGCCCGACGCCGGCACGCGGCCGACGAGCGACCGTGTGCGCGAATCGCTGTTCGGCGCGCTGGAGTCGGCCGATGCCCTGCGCGGCGCGCGCGTGCTCGACCTCTACGCAGGCTCCGGTGCGCTCGGCCTCGAAGCGATCAGTCGCGGTGCCCACCGCGCCGATCTCGTCGAGAAGGCGCCGCGGGCCGCTGTGGTCGCCGAGCGCAACGCCGCGCGGGTACGCCGAGCCGTGCCCGCCGCGACCGTGCGCGTGCACCGCGCCGCCGTCGAGGCGTTCCTGCGCGGGTTCTCGGACGACATCGACCTCGCCCTGATCGACCCGCCCTACGCGGTCGACGAGCAGGAGATCACCCGGGTGCTGACGCTGCTGATCCCGCACCTTGCGACGCACGCCGTCGTCGTCGTCGAGCGGGACGCCCGCTCCCCCGAGCCCCTCCTGCCGCCGGGCCTGCGCGTGTTCCGCGATCGGCGCTACGGCGACACGACCCTGTGGTGGATCGAACCCGACGACGGCGACGAACCGGGCACCGCCTAGCCCCGCGCGGAATCCCAGTCGCGGTACGGATCCCAGCCGGGAGGCCGGGTGACGGGCTCGCCGTCGAGCCGCAGGGCGATATCACCGGCCGGTCGCACGACTCCGATGGGACGGAACGGAGCCGGCACCGCAGCGCCCGCGGGATACGTCGCCAGCAGCGCGTGGTCCTCGCCGCCGCCGAGCGCACGCTCTCTGTCCGGGCCGAGGGCCGCGGCATCCAGATCGATAGTGACGCCGGAGGCGCGGGCCAGTCGCGATGCATCGAGGGCGAGCCCGTCGGAGACGTCCATCATCGCCGTGGCTCCGGCGCGCGCGGCGATCACCCCCGCCCCGATGGGCGGCGAGGGGCGCAGCTGCGCGACGACGAGCTCGTGATCCACGGGCGAGAGGCGCGCGTCCACCACCGGAACCGGCTGCCCGGCGTCGTCACGGAACCGAGTGAACAGGATGTCGAGCCCCGCCGCCGCACGGCCGAGCTCCCCGGCGATCGCCACGACGTCGCCGACCCTCGCCCCGGCGCGGGTCACCGGCGTCGTCACCGGTATGCCGAGAGCGGTCACCGCCACGGTCAGCGTGTCGGAGACGGTCAGATCCCCGCCCTCCACCGAGCAGCCGGGCGCCAGCGCATCACACGCCGCACGCAACCCCCGGGCCACGTCGGTCACGAACGACAGGCGAGTGTGGTCGGGCATCGCGAGCGCCACGAGCAGGGCCGTCGGGGTCGCTCCCATCGCCGCGACATCCGCGAGATTGACGGCCGCCGCCTTCCAGCCCAGGTCGAACCCGCTCGTCCATGCGAGCCGGAAGTCGGGTCCGTGCACCAGCGTGTCGACAGTGGCGACCATCCGACCCGAGGGAGCCGCGATCACGGCGGCATCGTCGCCGGGGCCGACCTCCGCGCGCGACGCGCCCACCTCCGCGAGGATCGCTGCGAGCACCTCGCCCTCCGACAGGGCGGCGACCGTCGGATCGGCGTCGTGCTGCGGCATCCCCCCACGCTACTCGGCGGCGGGACAGGTGCGAGTCGCTAGCCTGGACGGATGAGTCGGATGTCGCGCGCCCTCCTCGCCGCGACGGCGGCCGGATGCCTCGTGCTCACCGGCTGCGCCAGCACCGTCGCGCTGCAGCCCGCTCCGAACTCCGGCGCGTCAGCCTGCGCCGACATCTCGGTGCGTCTGCCATCCGACCTCGTCGGCAAGGAGCGCCGGTGGACCACCGCGCAGGCCACCGCAGCATGGGGGGACCCCGCTGCTGTGCTCTTCACGTGCGGTGTGACCCCGCCCGGCGCGACAACGATGCCGTGCCGCACGGTCGACGGCGTCGACTGGCTCGTCGATGACACCGACGCACCGCGCACACTCGTCACGACCTTCGGGCGGGTGCCCGCGGTGCAGCTCTACATCGACACCGACCCCACGGGCGGAGTGTCGAGCATCGACGCCCTCACTGCGCTCGGCCCGCTCATCTCGGCGTACACGACGGTGACATCCGAGTGCACCGCTCACGGCGGAGCGACTGCGGCGCCGACCCCCTGAGACTCAGGCGCGGACGACCCGCTCCAGAGCGGTGTCGACGAGCTCCGAGATCAGGTCCGCGTAGCTCAGGCCCGACGCGATCCAGCACTTCGGGAACATCGAGATCGGCGTGAATCCGGGCATCGTGTTGAGCTCGTTGACCACCGGGCCATCGTCGGTCAAGAAGAAGTCGACCCGGGCGAGACCACGCCCGTCGACCGCGGCGAACGCGCGCAGCGCCATCTCCTGCAGCGAGGACACCTCCCCGGCCGTGAGATCAGCCGGGCACACCACGTCGACGCCGTCGCCGCCGAGATACTTCCCCTCGAAGTCGTAGAACTCGCGGTCGCGCAGCACGATCTCCCCGACGAGCGACGCGCGAGGGGCGACATCCGCTCGCCCTTCGAGCACCCCCACCTCGACCTCGCGCCCGACGATGCCCTGCTCGACGAGCACCTTGTCGTCTTCGGCGAACGCGACCCGCAGAGCGGCGTCGAGCTCGTCGAGCCCGTGCACCTTGGACACACCGACGCTCGAGCCGGCTCGAGCGGGCTTCACGAACCACGGAAAGGATGCCTCGGTCAGCCGTGTGGCGACCACGCCCGGGTCGGCGCGCCACTCCGACTCGCGCACGGTGATTCCCGGGGATACCGGCACCCCGGCTGCCGCGAGCGCCACCTTCATGAAGTGCTTGTCCATGCAGACCGCGGAGTCGAGCACGCCGCCGCCCGCGTAGGGGATCTCGAGCGTGTCGAAGAAGCCCTGGATCGTGCCGTCCTCACCGTGCGCGCCGTGAAGGATCGGCAGGATCACATCCACCTCGCCGAGGTCCGCGATCTCGCCGTCCGCGCGACGCACCCGCAGCGACCGGCGTCCCGCGGGCTCGGGCCACAGAATGCGGGTGCCGTTGTCGACCACCTCGGGCAGGTGCGCGGGATCGAGCGCGAATTTGCCGGGATCGTCGTCCTCGAGCACGAACGCACCCGTGCGGGTGATGCCGACAGGGATCACCGCGAACCGGTCGCGATCAATCGCTCCCAGCACTCCCCCCGCTGTTGCGGAGCTGATCGAGTGCTCGCTGGATCTTCCCCCAAACAGAACCACTACGACCGGCTTGTCCATTCTGCGTCCTCTCCCCTTGGGGGGTGTCGTCGTCGGTGGTCAGGTGCGGAGCGATCTGACGGGGATCGAGGTCGCCGTCGAGCACCATCTTGACCTGCTCCACGATCGGCATCTGCACGTCGTGCTCGCGTGCGAGGGTGAGCACGGGCGTCACCGAGGCGAGGCCCTCCGCGGTCTGCTGCATCTGCTTGACGACATCCTGGAAGCTGTAGCCCTGCCCCAGCAGGCGCCCCGCCGTGTTGTTGCGACTCAGGGGCGACTGGCATGTGGCTATCAGATCGCCGAGTCCGGCGAGCCCCTGCAGTGTCTCGGCGCGCGCGCCCATGGCGACGGCGAAGTCGGTCATCTCGACGAGACCTCGCGTGATGATCGACGCCTTGGTGTTCTCGCCGTAGCCGACGCCGTCGACGATGCCGATCGCGACGGCGATGAGGTTCTTGAGCACACCACCGAACTCGGTGCCGATCACATCGGTGTTCACGAATGTGCGGAAGTAGTGATTGCGCGCGCGGCGGGCCACGAGCTCCGCCGTCTCCTGACTCGTCGAGGAGATGACCGCCGCGGTCGGCTGCTCACGGGCGATCTCGAGCGCGAGATTGGGGCCCGATGCGACGGCGATTCGGTCGGGATCGCAGCGCAGCTCCTGCTCGATGACCTCGCTCATGCGCAGATTCGTGCGCTTCTCGACACCCTTCATCAGCGAGATCACCGGCTGGTCGGTGCGGGAGAGGATGGGTCGCAGACCCTTGAGGTTGTGGCGGAGGGCCTGGCTGGGAACCGAGAGGAACACGAGCTCGGCACCGTCGAGAACCGCATGGAGGTCATCGGAGGCCCACATCGTACGCGGCAGATTGATGCCGGGCAGGTACTGACTGTTGCGCTTGGCCCTCGTGATCTCATCGGCGAGCTCGCGCCGACGAGCCCACATGCCGACCTGGGCCCCGCCGTCGGCCAGAATCTTGCCGAACGTGGTCCCCCAGCTGCCGGCGCCGATGACGGCGACGCGAGGGAGCTCGGGCTCGCCTCTACGAGTCAAGGCGACCCGTCTCCTTCTGGCCGTGCGCGGAGGGGTTCCAGCGCTCGGCCGGAGCCTTCTCACTGCGCAGCGTCTCCTCCAGCGACGTGATTCCCTGCATCACCTCGGCCGTCACCGCCACAAGCGTGCTCTGCTCCTTGCCGTGACCGACATGAGCGGAGAGGTCCAGTGCCGGTCCGAACACGATGCGCACGCGCTTTCTCGGCGGCCAGAGCGAGAGCTTCCCGTATCGAGGGAGGATGC
The DNA here is from genome assembly GCF_001897265.1 of Microbacterium sp. 71-23. Taxonomy (NCBI): domain Bacteria; kingdom Bacillati; phylum Actinomycetota; class Actinomycetes; order Micrococcales; family Microbacteriaceae; genus Microbacterium; species Microbacterium sp. 71-23. Next base: position 125,207 of record NZ_MKSL01000017.1, on the reverse strand, counting down.
GCTGCGAGCCCCAGTGCGCGACCGGGATCAGGGGGATGTCCCCCGCGAGCGCGAGGCGCGCGGCCCCGGTCTTGCCCCGCATCGGCCACAAGTCGGGGTCGCGGGTGAGGGTTCCCTCGGGGTACACGATCACGCCGTGACCTGAAGCAACGAGGCGTCGTGCGGAGGCCACCGTCGAACTCGCCGCGGCGGCCGTCGACTCACGTGCGACGGGCACCATGCCGGTGACACGCAACGCCCAGCCGAGAACCGGCACGCGGAACAGACTCTCCTTGGCGAGGAAGCGCGGGGCGCGTCCGATGCGCCACACGGCGACTGCGACGATCAAGGGATCGATCTCGCTCATGTGGTTCGGCGCGACGACGTAGGAGCCCTCCTCCGGAAGGTTCTCCTCGCCCTCGATCTCGATGCGCGCGATGAGGCCGACGATGGGCACGATGATCGCGGCGAGCAGCCACCAGACGCTGGGCCGCGACTTCTCGGGCGATGCGCGTCTCTTGCGCGACGTGGTCGACACGGCTCAGCCGATGACGTCGAAGTCGGCGCCGAGTGCGCGCAGCTTGGCGAAGAAGTCGGGGTATCCACGCCGGATGATCCCGACGTTGCGCACGATCGACTCCCCTTCGGCGGTCAGCGCCGCGATCACGTGGCTGTACCCGCCGCGCAGATCAGGGACGGTGATGTCGGCACCCCGCAATGCGGTCGGACCGGTGATGACGGCGGCCTGCTCGAGCGCGCGGCGCGCCACGCGACGCACGCCCTCCTGCAGTCCGTGGGGGTGCACGACGATGTCCGCGCCCATCTTCACGAGCGCCTGAGTGAAGCCGAAGCGGTTCTCGTACACCGTCTCGTGCACGACCGAGCGGCCCGACGCCTGGGTGAGTGCGACGATCAGGGGCTGCTGCCAGTCGGTCATGAAGCCGGGGTGCACATCGGTCTCGACGACAACGGGCCGGAGCTCGCCGTCTCGCCGGAAGAGGATCCCGTCCTCCTGCACGTCGAAATCGGCGCCGACCTTCCGCAGCACGTTGAGGAAGGTCAGCATCTCCTGCTGGCGTGCACCGGCGACGAAGATCTCGCCGTCGGTCGCGATCGCCGCGCTGGCCCAGCTCGCGGCCTCGTTGCGATCGAAGATCGCGCGGTGGTCGTAGCCCTTGAGCCGATCGACGCCCTCGATGAAGATGACCCGGTTGGGCTCGTAGGAGATGATCGCGCCCATCTTCTGCAGCACGGCGATCAGGTCCATGATCTCGGGCTCGATCGCAGCGTTGCGCAGCTCCGTGACGCCCTTCGCGCGCACTGCCGTCAGCAGTACCTGCTCCGTCGCGCCGACGCTCGGGTAGGGCAGGTGGATGCTGGCACCGCGCAGGCCCTGCGGCGCCGAGAGTCGGATGCCGCTCGGCAGCTTCTCGACCACCGCGCCGAACTTGCGCAGCGCGTCGAGGTGGAAGTCGATCGGCCGGTCGCCGATGCGGCATCCGCCGAGATCGGGGATGAACGCCTGCCCCAGGCGGTGCAGCAGGGGGCCGCAGAACAGGATCGGGATACGCGACGCGCCGGCGTGGGCGTCGATCTCCTCGAAGTGCGCAGACTCGACGTCACGGGGATCGAGCACGAGCGAGCCCGGCTCGACACCGTCTTCGACGCGCACGCCATGCACCTCGAGAAGAGAGCGCACGACGGCGACGTCGCTGATCTCGGGCACGTCGCGCAGGATGCTCGGGCTCTCACCGAGAAGAGACGCCACCATCGCCTTGGTGACGAGGTTCTTGGCGCCCTTCACCTCAACGCGACCGGAGAGCGGACGGCCGCCCCGGATCGAGATGATCTCGCCCTCCTCCTCTTTGCGTCCGCCTGCGATGGATGCGTCGCCTAGGAGAGTCATACGGTGCGGCCTCACTTCGTGGGAGCGTCCGGAACGGGGAGCGTCCGGGGCTTCCAGGACTCGCGTCGCGCCTCGTAGGCGGCGATGCGATCTTCGTTTCGAAGGGTGAGTCCGATGTCGTCGAGACCCTCCAGAAGCCGCCACCTAGTGTAATCGTCGATGTCGAAACCGACACGAAGGTCGCCGATGACGGCGGTTCGGGTCTCGAGGTCGACGGTGAGCTGCGCACCGGGGTCGGCATCGAGAACCGCCCAGATCGACTCGAGGTCGGCCTCGGAGATGACCCCGGCCACCAGGCCCTGCTTCCCGGCGTTGCCGCGGAAGATGTCGGCGAACCGGGGGCTCAGCACCACACGGAATCCGTAGTCGCGCAGCGCCCAGACAGCGTGTTCACGACTCGAGCCGGTGCCGAAGTCGGGACCGGCGACGAGCACCGACGCGCCCGCGTAGGCGGGCTGGTTGAGGATGAACTCCGGATCCTGGCGCCAGTTGGCGAACAGCGCGTCCTCGAATCCCGTCTTGGTCACCCGCTTGAGGTAGACGGCCGGGATGATCTGGTCGGTGTCGACGGCCGATCGATGCAGCGGGACGGCGACGCCGGTGTGGGCGGTGAACTTCTCCACGGTCAGGCCTCCTGTCGGGCGCCGGTCGCCACGGCGACGAGCGGTTCGAGATCCGCGGGGCTCGAGAGGGTGCCTCGCACAGCGGTGGCGGCGGCCACGAGAGGCGACACCAGATGCGTCCGCCCGCCCTTGCCCTGACGTCCCTCGAAATTGCGGTTCGACGTCGACGCGCAGCGCTCCCCCGGCGCGAGCTGGTCGGGGTTCATTCCCAGGCACATCGAGCATCCCGCGAACCGCCATTCGGCGCCGAAGTCGGTGAACACCTTGTCGAGTCCCTCGGCCTCAGCCTCCAGGCGCACCCGGGCGGAACCGGGAACCACCATGACGCGCACGCCCGGCGCCTTCGTGCGACCGCGCACGACATCCGCGAACGCGCGCAGGTCCTCGATACGGCTGTTGGTGCACGAGCCCATGAACACGGCGTCGACCGCGACATCCTTCAGCGGGGTGCCGGCCGCGAGGTCCATGTACTCGAGCGCACGCTCGGCGGCGGCCCGCTCGTTCGGGTCCGAGAAATCGGACGGCGTCGGCACGACGTCGCCGAGCGACACACCCTGGCCCGGGTTCGTGCCCCACGTGACGAACGGCTCGAGGGCCGCGGCATCCAGGTAGACCTCCGCGTCGTAGACCGCACCCTCGTCGCTCGGCAGCGTGCGCCAGTAGGCGACGGCGTCGTCCCAGTCCGCGCCTCGCGGCGCGTGCGCACGGCCCTCGAGGTAGGCGAAGGTCGTGTCGTCGGGGGCGACCATACCGGCGCGCGCCCCCGCTTCGATCGACATGTTGCACATCGTCATGCGGCCCTCCATCGAGAGGGACCGGATCGCCGAGCCGCGGAACTCCAGCACGTAGCCCTGGCCGCCGTTCGTGCCGATCTTTGCGATGACAGCCAGGATGATGTCCTTCGCGGTCACCCCGGGCTTCAGCTCGCCCTCGACGGTGATCGCCATCGTCTTGAAGGGCTTGAGCGGCAGCGTCTGCGTGGCCAGCACATGCTCGACCTCGCTCGTGCCGATGCCGAAGGCCATGGCCCCGAACGCGCCGTGGGTGGAGGTGTGGCTGTCGCCGCACACGACGGTGATGCCCGGCATCGTGAGCCCCAACTGCGGGCCGACGACGTGCACGATCCCCTGCTCGCGGTCGCCGAGCGAGTGCAGGCGAACCCCGAACTCGGCCGCGTTGCGACGCAGCGTCTCGATCTGGGTGCGGCTCGTGAGGTCGGCGATCGGCTTGTCGATGTCGAGTGTCGGAGTGTTGTGGTCCTCGGTGGCGATCGTGAGGTCGAGACGGCGCACCGGGCGCCCCTCGGCGCGGAGGCCGTCGAAGGCCTGCGGGCTCGTCACCTCGTGCACCAGGTGCAGGTCGATGTAGATGAGGTCGGGTTCGCCGTTCTCACCCTTGACGACGAGGTGGTTGTCCCAGACCTTCTCCGCGAGCGTGCGCGGACGGTCGGGAATGGTGGGCGAATCGGACGTGATGTCGGTCATGGCTCTGACGTACTCCTCGAGTGGGTGTGGAGGCCCGCGACGAACTCCGCGACGAGGACGGCCTAGAACAAGGTCTCGTCGCGGCCGCTAAGGAGGAGGCGAGCGATCCGCACCTCGTCACAGTACCACCGGCGCCTCGGCGCAGGGCTCGACGGCGTGACGTCGTATTGCACCCGATGATGGCGGCGGCGGCGCGCCGTGCGACGATTCCCCTTTGACCCCCGCCCTACCCGAGGAGAGTCGTGACCGAGCACGCAGCGCACACCGAGGCATCCTTCGACACCCGTGCCGCGCACGCCGGCGCCGAGTGGTCGGATGCCGCGTCCCGCACCGTGCCGCTCTACCTCACCGCCGGGTTCCGCTTCGACGCCTTCGACACCGCCGCCGAGCACTTCGCCACGGGCGCCGGCTTCGGCTACACCCGCACCGGAAACCCGACCGTCTCGGCCCTGGAGCAGAAGCTCGCCGCCCTCGAGTCCGGCGCGGAGGCCGTGTTCCTCGCGAGCGGCCAGGCGGCCGTCACGACCGCCCTGCTCACGCTGCTCTCCGCCGGCGACCACATCGTTCTCTCCGCCCACATCTACGAGGGCACCCGCGGCCTCGTCTTCGACAACCTGTCGCGGCTCGGCATCACGGCCACGCTGGTCGACGAGATCTCCGACCCCGATGCGTGGCGGCGCGCCACCCGCCGCGAGACGCGCGCCTACTTCGCCGAGTCGATCGCGAACGCGCGCAACGACATCCTCGACGTCGCTCTCGTCGCCGGCGTCGCCGACGAGTTCGGCATCCCGCTGGTCGTGGACAACACGTTCGCGACGCCGGCGCTGCTGCGACCGATCGAACACGGCGCGGCGATCGTCGTGCACTCGGCGAGCAAGTTCCTCGGCGGTCACGGGGCCGCGCTGGGCGGCGTGATCGTCGACGACGGCCGGTTCGACGGCGTCACGGCGGGCCGCCTGTTCCCGCACCTCGTCGAACGCAACGCGAGCGGTGCGCCGAGCCCGTGGGAGCGCCACGGCGGACGCGCGCGCATCGCCTACGCACGAGAGACGGTCGCCCCCCGCTTCGGCGCGACGCCGTCGCCCTTCAATGCCTTCTTGGTCGGCCAGGGGGCGGAGACCCTTGGTTTGCGCGTGCGGCACCAGTCCGCGGGCGCCCTCGCTCTTGCGACCTGGCTCGAGGAGCAGCCCGAGGTCGCCTCCGTCGACTACGCCGGTCTTCCCACGCACCCCGATCACGACCTCGCGGTGCGTCAGCTGCATGGCGGCTTCGGCTCGGTGTTCGCGTTCACGCTGAACGGCGGCGAGCCCGCCGCCCGCGCGTTCGTCGAAGCGGTTCAGCTCGTCACGCATATGACGCATCTCGGCGACGTGCGCACGCTCGTTCTGCACCCCGCCTCGACGAGCCACTCCGGCCACGCGGAGTCAGAGCGGGTACGGCGCGGAGTTCTCCCCGGCACCCTGCGTCTGTCCATCGGCATCGAAGACGTCGACGACCTGCGTCGCGACCTCGCCCGGGCGCTCGCCGCCGCGGGCGCCGCCAGCGGATCCCCCGCCGCCGTCGCCGGGTCCGGCGACCGTTCCACGGAGGAGATCCTCGCATGACCCGCCTGCAGCACTTCGGCTGGTTCCTCGCCCGCGGCTTCGGCCCGCACGGCTGGGGATACCCCTCCCTCGACTGGGACTACGACTGGACGAAGCCCGGCCTCTACCAGCAGTCGGCGCGCACCCTCGAGCAGGCCGGGTTCGACCTCGTCATCATCGAGGACGCACCGTCCCTCGGCAGCCCGGAGACGATAGATCTGCGGATCCGGCATGCCTTTGGCGGCCCGAAGCACGATCCGCTCCTCCTCGCGCCGTACCTCTTCGACGCGACCGAGCATCTCGGCGTGATCCCGACGGTCAACCCCGCGGCGTACGTGCCCTACACGGCGGCACGTCAGTTCGCGACCCTCCAGCACCTGAGTGGCGACCGTCTCGGCCTGAACGTCGTCACCGACACCGGCAGTGCCCGCCACTTCGGCACCGCCGCGCCGCTCGGCCACGACGCCGCCTACGACCGCGCCGAGGAGTGGCTGGAGAGCCTGCGGCTGCTGTGGCGCAGTTGGTCGCCCGAGGCCCTCGTCGTCGACCCCGTCTCGGGCGTCTACGCGGACGGCACCCGGCTCGACCACGCCGCGCATCGGGGCGAGTACTTCGCCTTCGACGGCCCGCTCAACGCGGTGCCTTTCCGCGAGGGCGAGCCGGTGATCGCGTCGCCGGGCGGCAGCGGACGCGGACTCGGCTTCGCGGGCGCGAACAGCGACATACAGCTCGCGCTCGCCCCGCTCGATCGCGACAGCATCACCGCCTATCGAGCGAAGATCCACGCGGCGGCGGTCGAGCGTGGTCGGCGCCCGGAGGAGATCACGATCCTCTTCGCGATCCAGCCCGTGCTCGTCTCATCAGCGGCCGAGGCGGACCGACTCGTCGCCGCGTCGGCGAACCCCGATGAGGCCGCCCTCGTGCAGATCGCGCGCAAGCAGTCGAGCGATCTCGAGACCGACCTCACGGCGCTCGACCTCGACGCGCCGATCCCGGCGGGCACGTTCGCGAACCACGTCTCGGAAGGCAGCATCCGTCGCCTCATCGGGAGGAACGACGCCGCCACCACGCCGCTGCGGCAGATCCTCGCGTCGCATGCGCGGCTCGGACGCCTCACCGACGGGTCCGGCTTCGTCGGCACCGCCGACGAGTTCGCCGACCGCATCGAGGAGCTCGCCGAGTGGGGCAACGACGGCGTACTGCTCTGGGGCGACCTGCACCCCGTCACGGTGCACCGCGTGCTCGATGAGCTCGTGCCGATCCTGCGCCGCCGCGGCATCCTCCGCCGCGAGTACGCGCCGGGCGGTCTGCGCGCGAACCTCGCCGCGTTCTGACCCCGATCAGACGGATGCCGCGGGGCCCGCGGCATCCGTCCCGTCGCGGTCGCGACGCGAGGCCATGAGACTCGCCACCGTGGCGACCGCCATCGAGGCCACGATGACGCCGAGCGAGGCGAGCGTGGAGATCTCGGGCGCCCATTCCACCCCATGACCTCCGTTGATGAACGGCAGCTCGTTCTCGTGCAGCGCGTGGAAGACGAGCTTCACGCCGATGAACGCGAGGATGAACGCGATGCCGTAGTGCAGATAGCGGAGCGAGTCGAGCAGTCCGCCGAGCAGGAAGTAGAGCTGGCGAAGTCCCATCAGCGCGAACAGGTTCGCCGTGAACACGAGGAACGGATCGGCGGTGATGCCGAAGATCGCCGGGATCGAGTCGATCGCGAACACCAGATCGGTGAAGCCGATCGCGACGAACACGAGCAGCATCGGGGTGAAGAGGCGTCGGCCGTCGACGGTCGTGCGCAGCTTCGCGCCGTCGAAGGACTCGCTGATCGGGAAGATGCGTCGCAGCGTGCGCACGATCACTCCCTCGCGCTTCTGATCGTCGTCGTGGTCGTCGCCGCCAAACGCCTGCCGATAGGCGGTGTAGACGAGGAAGATGCCGAACAGGTAGAACACGGCGCTGAAGTGCTCGATGATCGCCGCCCCCAGCAGGATGAAGATTCCGCGCAGCACGAGCGCGATGATGATGCCGACCATCAGCACCTCCTGCTGGTAGCGACGCGGCACGGCGAATTGCGCCATCAGCAGCACGAACACGAACAGGTTGTCGACCGACAGGCTGTACTCGGTCAGCCAGCCCGCGAGGAACTGGCTGGGCACGTCGAACCCGCCGCTGACGGCCCACAGCACGCCGGCGAAGACGAGTGCGAGCGAGACGTAGAACCCGACCCAGAGCCCGGCTTCCTTCATCGACGGCACGTGCGGCCGGCGCACGATGAGCAGGAGGTCGGCGACGAGGATCAGCACGAGAACCACGAGTGCGGTGATCTCGAACCAGGCGGGCAGAGCGGATGCCACGGGCGATGCCTTTCGGGAGGGTGCGACGAACGTCGACGGTCTCTCCCCCGCACAGTGCGGCGCGCACCCGGGGCGGCGACGTTGCGCCCGTGATGACGGATGCGCGAGATCGGGATACTCCCCCTCGCATCCGGAACTCTACTCCGGGCGGAACCGCGCGTCGCGCGGTGCGGGGCAGATGCGGAAACGTCGAAAGCCCGGTGCGAACACCGGGCTTTCGACGTGTTGGTGACCCCAGCGGGATTCGAACCCGCGTTACCGCCGTGAGAGGGCGGCGTACTAGGCCGCTATACGATGGGGCCGTTAGGCAACCGTTCGATTATGCCATGCCTTCGTGGTGCCCGACAAATCGGCGCCCACACTCCACTGATCCCTTCCGCCGCGAGGACGGAGGCGGCCACGGATCGGGTCGCGACGATCCGCCGGTCCGGATCACGCGACACCGAACAGCACGGATGCGATCACCGCGAGGGCGACGCCGGCGAGCTGCGGCGCCGCGAGTCGCTGCCTGTCGAGCAGCCAGGCGGCGACGACCGTGAACACCGGGTACAGGTTCACCAGCACCCCTACGACAGCCAACGGGCCGCGGTGCAGCGCGAGCACGAGGAAGACGTTCGCGACGCCGAGCAGAACGCCGGCGACGAGTGCCTGGATGATCGCGACCCGCCTCGCCGTCCCGTCCGCGATCACGGGTTCACGCGCCGCCCGTACCCGCACTCGCCGCGCACGCGCCAGCAGGAACATCCCGAGCATCGCGACGCCGAACGTGAGCTCGAGGAAGACGGGAATCTGCTCGGCGGCGACGGGAGCCGCATCGACGGCCAGGATCGAGGCACCGAGGAGGAGCCCCGACACGACGGTCAGCACGCCCGAACGCTGCGTGAGTCGCGGATGCCCCTCCGCCCGGCGAGACGATGCGAGCACCGCCGCGCAGATGGCGAGCAGCACAGCGACCCAGCCGAAACCGCCGAACCGCTCCCCGCGACCGACAGCGACGGCGACCGGCACCGCGGACTGCAGCACGCCCACGAGTGGGGCCACGAGACTGACCGAGCCGGACACCGCCGCCGCGTAGAACGCGATCGACCCCGCCGTCGCCGTCACCGCCGCGACCACGCCCCATCCGACGGCCGGCCCGCTCCACTGTCCCCCGACGACGATCACGATCACGCCGAGTACGGCCGCGCCGGACGCGTAGGCGAGGATCGTGGTGCCGACGGCACCGAGCCGTCGAGCGGCCATCGCGCCGAAATGTCCGTCGATGCCATACGCCGCCGCGGTGAGCAGCGCGAGCACGACGGTGACCACCACCCGTCGATTATTCGGGACGCGGCGAGGTCAGCCCGGACGCAACCGTAATACGCGTCACACTCCGCCTGACGCGGCGCGGAGTTGCCGCGGCATCCGCATCGTTGTTGACTCGCTTCATGCGAGTGACCAAGCATCTGCACGCCGCGCTGACCGTCGAGAACGAGGGGAAGACCCTCGTGGTCGACCCCGGCTCGTTCACCACCCCGCTCGAGGGGCTGCGCCATGTCGTGGCGATCGTGGTCACGCACGAGCATCCCGACCACTGGACCCCCGAGCACCTCACCCGGCTGCGCCGCGACCACGGCGACGTGCCGATCTACGCACCCACGGGCGTCGCCGCCGCGGCCGCCGGCTTCGACATCACCGTCGTCGAGGCGGGCGACACGGTCGACGCCGGCGGGTTCACGCTGCGGTTCTTCGGCGGCCGCCACAACGAGATCCACTCGAGCATCCCGATCGTCGACAACCTCGGGGTGCTCGTCGACGACAGGCTCTACTACCCCGGCGACTCGTACGCGGTGCCGAAGGGAGTCGACGTGGAGCTGCTCGCGGCGCCGGTCGGCGCTCCCTGGCTGAAGATCGGCGACGCGATGGACTTCGTGCTCGCGGTCGCGCCGCGCCACGCCTTCGCGACCCACGACATGACACTCTCCGTGGCCGGCCGTGACATGGGGCGCGCGCGGCTGCGCTGGGCGACCGAGCAGCACGGCGGTGCGTTCCATGATCTCGACCCGGAGCAGTCGGTCGAGATCTGACCGGGCCGCGTCAACGACGAAGCGGGATGCCGCACCGAGGTGCGACATCCCGCTTCTGCGTGCCGATCAGACGCGCAATGGCCCGGATTACTCCGCGTCGAGATCGGTCTCGAGCAGGGCGACGAGTTCGTCGAGCGCCTGCTCGGCTCCGTCACCATCGGCCTTCAGCGTGACGACGGTGCCGTGCGCGGCGCCGAGCCCCATCAGGGAGAGGATGCTGCCCGCGTTCAGATCGGGGCCGCCGGCCACCGCGATCGTCACGGGGATCTTCTTCTCCTGAACCGCCTGCACGAACAGCTTCGCGGGGCGGGCGTGGAGTCCGGAGGCGCTGGCGATGGTCGCCTGGCGTTCGGCCATGGTGTATCTCCTTCGTAACGGTGTGTTCAGTGTGCGGCGACGGCCTGCGGCACCGCGGCCAGCTCAGGCTCGTCGGCGACGATCTCGAGAGGGCGGCGACGCGCGAAGCGCTTGAGCAGGATCACGACCACCGCCGTAACGACCGTACCCACCGCGATCGAGAGAATCCACAGCGGGAAGCTGTCGATGGCGAAGAAGACGAAGATGCCGCCGTGGGGTGCCTTCGAGGTGACGCCGAAGGCCATCGACAGGGCACCGGTCACGGCACCTCCGACCATCGCCGCGGGGATGACGCGGAAGATGTCTGCGGCGGCGAACGGAATCGCACCCTCGGAGATGAACGAGAGGCCGAGCAGCCATGCCGCCTTGCCGTTCTCACGCTCGGCGGGGCTGAACAGCTTGCGCCCGAGCACCGTGGAGGCGAGGGCCATCGCGAGCGGCGGCACCATGCCGGCGGCCATGACGGCGGCCATGATCTCGAGGTAGCGGTTGTCGCCGGCGATGCCGGCGGCGAGGTTCGCGGTCGCGAAGCCGTAGGCCACCTTGTTGACGGGTCCGCCGAGGTCGAAGCACATCATGAGGCCGAGGATGATGCCGAGCACGATCACGCCGACACCATTGAGGCTGGAGAGCCAGTTGTTCAGGGCGGTCACCACGAACGCGATCGGCCCGCCCAGGACGAGGAGCATGAGCCCCGACGCGAAGATCGACGCGAGCAGCGGGATGATGACCACGGGCATGAGACCTCGCAGCCAGCGCGCGACCTCGAAACGACCGAGCCACCAGGCGGCGAGACCGGCGAGCAGACCGCCGATGATGCCGCCGAGGAAGCCCGCGCCCATGTAGGCCGCGACCGCACCGGCGACGAAACCGGGGGCGATACCCGGGCGGTCGGCGATCGCGAAGGCGATGTAGCCGGCCAGGGCGGGCACGAGGAAGCCGAACGACAGGGCGCCGATCTTGAACGCGACAGCACCGAGGTACACGTTCAGCGGGTTCGCGCCGAGGTTCCAGAGGGTGGAAGCGCCGAGCACCTTGTCGGCGTTGAAGGCGATCTCGTAGCCGCCGAGCAGGAAGCCGAGCGCGATGAGCAGACCGCCGCCGGCCACGAACGGGATCATGTAGCTGACGCCCGTGAGCAAGGCCCGCTTCACGGTGCTGCCGAGGCCGCTGCGTGCGGCGGGGGCGGCGGCGACGGGGGCGCTGCCGCCGGCGCGACGGGCCGACGGGTCGGATGCCGCGGCGGTCGCCTCGCTGATGAGCTTCTCGGGCTCTTCGATGCCGCGCTTGACGGAGGCACGCACGAGAGGCTTGCCGGCGAAGCGGCCGGGCTCGCGCACGTCGACGTCGACCGCGAAGATGACGGCGTCGGCGGCGTCGATGACCGACTGGGCGATCGGCTTGTAGCCGCTCGATCCCTGCGGCTCGACGACGAGGTCGATGCCGTCCGCGGTGCCTGCGGCGGTGAGGGCATCGGCGGCCATGAAGGTGTGCGCGATCCCGGTCGCGCATGCGGTGACCGCGACGATGCGCGCGGGGCGGCCGTCGACGGTGTGGCGCGCGGCCCCGGTGGGAGCCGCCGCGGCGGCCGGTGCCGTCTCGCCGGCGATGGCGCGGTCGACGACGGAGACGACGTAGGCCGCGTCGCGGGCGCCGCGCAGCTGCGCGGTGAAGTCGTCGTTGAGCAGGTTGCGCGCGAGCTTCGAGAGCACGGCGAGGTGCTCCTCGGCGGCGTGCTCGGGAGCGGCGATGAGGAACACGAGGTCGGCCGGGCCGTCGGGAGCGCCGAAGTCGACCGCGGGCCGCAGGCGCGCGAACGCGAGCGAGGCCGTCGTGACGGCGGCGCTCTTGGCGTGCGGGATCGCGATGCCGCCGGGAAGGCCGGTCTCGTCCTTGGCCTCGCGGGCCCAGGCGTCGGCGAACAGCGCCTCGGCGTCCGTCGCACGGCCGGCCGCCACCACGCGCGCAGCGAGCGCGCGGATGACCGCCTGCTTGTCGTCGCCGAGCGATGCGTCGAGGACGACGAGCTCCGGCGTGATGATGTCTGACACAGTGACCTCCGTGGTCGCAGTGGGGTGGGTGGTGGTGGGTTTCAGTGGTCGGTGAGCGGGACGCTCGCCGGCGCGGGGAGTGACGAGATGGGGATCTCGTCGACAGGTAGGTCTGCGTGGGTGGGCGCCTGGGTGCCGGGCAGGGATGCCGCGGCCGCGCCATAGCGGATGGCGGTGGCGAGCCGGGTCGACTCCTCGGCACCGTCGAGGTCGGCGAGGAGGTAGCCGGCGAGGGAGGAATCGCCCGCGCCGACGGTGCTGACCGGGCGGATGGGCGGGGGACGCCCGATCCAGGCGCCGTCCGCGGTGACGAGGAGCGCGCCGGCGCTGCCGAGGGTGATGAGCGCCGCGCCGACACGGGTCGGAACGAACCGGCGTGCCGCGGCGACGAGGGATGCGGGGTCGGCGTCGCGCGCCGCGTCGTCGTCGAGCAGCGCGGCGAGTTCGTCGTCGTTGGGCTTGATGAGGTCGGGGTGGGCGTCCGCGACGACCGCGGCGAGGGCGGGGCCCGAGGTGTCGACGGCGATGCGCGGCGCGTGCGCGCCCCACCGCCCGCGGGTCGCGGCGATCACGTCGACGTAGAGGTCGTCGCCGGCGCCGGGCGGCACGGACCCGGCGAGCACGAGCCAGCGGGCCCCGGCCGACGCGGTCACGACGGCTTCGATGAGCGCAGCCCGTTCGGCGGCGCTCAGCTCGGCGCCGGGCAGATTCAGCTTGGTCGTCTCGCCGCGGGGATCGGTGATGGCGATGTTCGAGCGCACGTGCCCGGCGACCGGCACCGCACGAGCGGGGATGCCCGTCGCGCGCAGCACGGTGTGGAACGGATCCTCCGGGGAGAGCGGCAGCACGGCGACGGCGCGTTCTCCCGCGGCGGCGGCGACGCGGGCGACGTTGATGCCCTTCCCGCCGGCATCCTCGCGTGCGGAGACGGCGGCCTGCACCTCTCCCGGTGCGAGCGGGCCTGCGAGGGTGACGGTGCGGTCGAGCGAGGGGTTGGCGGTGAGCGTGACGATCATGCGCGCCACACCTCCACATCGGCGAAGGCGAGTACCGCGGCGAGCTCGCCGGTCGGGTCGGCTTCGCTGACGAGCACATCGATGTCCTCGACCCCGGCGAACCGGCGCAGCGACTCGCGCTGGAACTTCGAGCCGTCGACGACCAGGATGACGCGGCGCGCCGCCCGCACGATGGCGGCCTTGACGGCGGCCTCCTCCATGTCGGGGGTGCTGAGGCCGAAGTCGGCGGAGATGGCGTTGGTGCCGACGAAGGCGATGTCGGGACGCAGCTGGGCGATGGTGGCGACGGTCGTCGCGCCGACGGCCGCGGCCGTCGCCGATCGCACCCGTCCGCCGGTGACAGTCAGGGAGACGCGGGGGGCGTCGGCGAGGGCAGGTGCGAGGGCGATGGAGTTGGTGATGACGTCGGCTGTCGCGTCGACGCGCGCGAGGCGCTCGGAGAGCGCGTCGGCGACGGCGGCGGTCGTGGTGCCGGAGTCGAGGAAGATCGAGCCGGTGAAGCCGGCCGGGATGGCCTCGAGCGCGCGGCGGGCGATCGCGATCTTGGCGGCCTCATGCTGCGTGCGTCGTTCGAGCACGGTCGGCTCGATCGTGCTGATGCGGTCGGTGGAGACCGCTCCCCCGTGCACCCGACGCAGAAGGCCGGCGTCTTCGAGCACGGCGAGGTCGCGACGCACCGTCTCGGTGGTGACCTGGAACCGCTCGGCGAGGTCGATGACCGACACGCGCCCGTCACTGGTGACGAGCTGTTCGATCAGCGCGTGGCGCTCCGTCGCGTACATGGACCCTCCTTGGACATCCACAAAGTACAACACCAACACACACAAAACAACATCCAAAGCAACATTGCCCCACACAGCCACTCCTCGCCGTCCACAGACACCTCATAGACTTCGCCGAGACCGGACATCGAGTCGCCGCATAGCGTCGCCGACGTGACATCCATAGCCCCGCCTTCTCAGGCCGTACCCGTCTCTCCCCCGGCCTCGGTCGCCGCTCGTCGGCGCTGGGGTGTCTGGCCCCTCGGATTGGTCCTCCTCGGTCTCGGCGCCGCCGTTCTCACGGCGTGGGGCGTCTGGAACGGATCGCAGTCCGACTACTACGCATCCATCGCGCTGTCGATGAGCAAGAGCTGGTCGAACTTCTTCTTCGGTGCGTTCGACCCCGCCGGCACCGTGACGCTCGACAAGATCCCCGGCTCGTTCTGGGTGCCCGCACTGTTCGTGAGAGTGTTCGGGTTTTCGACCTGGGCGATCATCCTGCCGAATGCCCTCGCCGCCGTCGGCGCCGCGCTCATCACCGCGGTGACCGCCAAACGGGTCGCCGGCACCACCGCGGGTCTGCTCGCGGGCGCCGTCGTCGCGACCACGCCGATCCTCGTGGCCGTCTCGCGCTCGAACCAGCCGGAGTCCTTCTTCGTGCTGGCGATCGCCGCGGCCGCCTGGGCCGCCGTCCACGCGGTGCAGAAGGCGAGCTTCGGATGGCTCGTGGCCGCCGGCCTGTTCATCGCGGCTGCCTTCCAGTGCTACATGCTCGAGGCTTGGGCCGCGTGGCCGGCGCTCGGCATCGCGTACCTGTGCAGCCGGCAGCCGTGGGTTCGCAAGATCTGGACGCTCCTGGTCGCCGGCGTCATCAGCGCCGCGGCATCCGTCGCGTGGATCGTGATCGTCTCGCTCGTGCCGGCGTCCTCGCGGCCCTACATCGGCAGCACGCTGCACAACAGCGCCTGGGAGATGGTGTTCGGCTACAACGGTCTCGGCCGGTTCGGTTCGAGCACCGCCGACAGCAGTGCCTACAACTCGTTCACTCCGCCGTTCTCGGGCAGCGCCGGCATCTTCCGCCTGTTCAACACGCAGCTCGCCGGGCAGATCGGCTGGCTCGTGCCGGTGACGCTGCTCGCCCTCGTCGTGCTCTGGATCGCCAAGGTGCCGCGCACCATCACCGTGCTGATCGGTGTCTGGTTCCTGACGTACGCCGCGATGTTCTCGGTCGTGGCCGGCATGCACCAGTTCTACACGGCGTCGCTCGCGGTGCCGATGGCGCTCGCGGTCGGCCTCGCGTTCGGCGCAGCCCGGAAGGCGAACATCCGGTGGGCGCAGGCATCCCTCGTCGGCGTCGCCGCACTCACGGCGTTGATCATCGGCATCTCGTACGGCGGCTACTCGATCGTCGTCTCGATCCTGCAGCTGGTCGCCGCGGCGGTCGCCATCGGCCTCATCTACTGGGAGCGCGCGCGCACCCGCCCCCTGCGGTTCGTGACCGCGCTCGTCGCCGGAGTGGGCCTGCTGCTCACCCCGACGGTCTGGTCGGTCGTGACCATGTCGCACCCGAGTTCGATCAACCCGGTCGCGGGCGGCGTGGCGGACATGAGCGGCGGCATGGGTGGTCCCGGCGGCGGACAAGGCGGTCCCGGCGGTCAAGGCGGCTTCGGCGGTCAGACCCAAGGCGGCTCGTCCTCGGCCCAGGGCGGCCCCGGCGGGTTCGGCTCGCAGAGCGGTTCGTCGAGCAGCCAGGGCGGGTTCGGTTCCGGCGGCCCGGGTGGCGCGGGCGGCCCCGGCGGATCGAGCGCGCAGGGCGGCCCCGGCACGCAGGGCGGTTTCGGCGGATCCAGCAGCGGCTCCGCGCAGGGCGGTCTCGGCGGCCAGGGCATCGCGGGCATGTCGAGCTCGTCGTCGTCGGACGCCGAGCTGATGACCTGGCTCGAGCAGCACGCGACGTCGAGCACCGAGTACCTGGTCGCGACGTTCGGCGCGCAGCAGGCGGCCGGGCTGATCATCGGTTCGGACGGCGGCTCGGTGCTCCCGATCGGCGGTTTCAGCGGCAGCGACCCGGTGCCAACGCTCGCCGAGTTCCAGGCCCTGGTCTCCAGCGGCAAGCTCACCTACGTGCTGCTGAGCGGAGCGGGCGGGGGCGGCGGCGGCATGGGCGGATCGTCGTCGGGCACGTCGAGCGAGATCCAGTCGTGGGTCGAGCAGAACTGCTCGAGCGTGAGCGACTCGCCGAGCTCGAACCTCTACTCCTGCTCGGCATCGAGCACCGGGTCCTGAGGGGCGCGGCCTCAGACGACGGATGCCCCGGCTCTCCCCTCGAGCCGGGGCATCCGTCTGTGTCGGCCTAAGGTGATCGGATGCCGGACTCCCCCGCGGCCGACCGCGTGATCGATGAGCTGCTCGTGCGTGGGCTGCTGCGGGCCGCCACGCCCGAGT
The DNA here is from genome assembly GCF_001897265.1 of Microbacterium sp. 71-23. Classification (NCBI taxonomy): domain Bacteria; kingdom Bacillati; phylum Actinomycetota; class Actinomycetes; order Micrococcales; family Microbacteriaceae; genus Microbacterium; species Microbacterium sp. 71-23. The sequence continues at coordinate 108,576 of NZ_MKSL01000017.1, read as the reverse complement.
TCGCCGAGGCTCCGCTCGCGTTCGCCGCGGAGGGCTGGGACTGCGCACTCTGGCGGGTGGGCGAGCACCACGCCGCCCGGTTGCCGCGGCGCGAGGTCGCCGATGCGCTGGTGCGGCACGAGCAGGAGTTCCTGCCGGCGATCGCCCGCCGTCTCGCGACCGCCGGAGTCGGCGCCCCCGCTCCCCTGGTCGCGGTGCACGCGAACGAGGCGACACCGTTCCCGTGGAGTCTCGTGCCGTGGTTCGACGGCGAGGCGGCGATCGACGTGCCGCGCGCGGAGCGCGGAGCGTGGGCCGGCCCGCTCGCCGCGGGCATCGCCGCGCTGCACATGCCCGCGGCATCCTTCCCCGAGAATCCGTTCCGCGGAGTGCCTCTTGCGGCCCGGGACGCGTCGATTCGGGCGCGGCTGCGCGAGGCTCCGGTGTCGGCTGCCGAGCACGCACTTCTGGATGCCGCGTGGCACGACGCCCTCACGGCAGAACCGCACATCGGGCCGCCGGTGTGGCTCCACGGCGACCTGCACCCGGGCAATGTCGTGGTGCGGGGCGGGCGCCTGGTCGCGCTGATCGATTTCGGCGACCTCACCGCGGGCGACCCCTGCTACGACATCGCCGTCGGGTGGCTCGCGTTCTCGCCCGTCGACCGTGCCCGGTTCCTGGCGGAGGCGGGTGTCGACGAGGGGAGCCCGCTCGCCCTCCGGGCGCGCGGCTGGGCGGCGGCGTTCATCGCCGTGCTGCTGTGCGCGAGCGACGACAACCCCCGCTACGCCGCCGAGGCGCGCGCGGCCCTCGCCGACTTGGCGCGCTAGATCTGCCCGGCTCGCCGTGCCGGCGCGCGAGGTCTGCCCGCCTCGCCCCGAGCCGCCGCGGAGAGACCTCTCGCCGTGGCGCTGTACCGAACGCAGGCGATCACACGAGCGCAGGAGAACGCCGCGGCATCCGTCCTGTTCTCGCGCCATCGCCTGTCTCCACGCGCGAGACGCCCGGCGCCGCCGCGGGGCGGCGTCTGGCCGCGGCGCTGCACCGCACGCAGGCGATCACACGAGCGCAGGAGAACGCCGCGGCATCCGTCCTGTTCTCGCCAGATCGCCTGTCTCCACGCACGGGACGCTGCCCGCACGAACGACGACGCCCCGCTCCGCCGCTGCGGAACGGGGCGTCTGACGGATGCCGCGGCTCAGGCCTCGCTCATCGCGGTCTGCGCCGCGAGCTCGGCCTGACCCTTGGCGGCATAATAGGCGGCGCGGGCCGCGTCACGGCGGGCCTGCTCGGCCTGGCCTGCGTCGAGGGTCTCCTGCGAGATCGGCACGCTCTCGACGTGGTTCACGCCGTGGTACTTCTCGATGTACGCGTCGAGCTCGGGGCCTGACTCCCACGAGGTGATGAGGCAGTAGCGGGGCTCGTTGCCGAGGTGGGTGGCGGCGTGCCACAGGCGCTGCGTGTCGATGATCAGCTGCGCGCCGGCCGGCAGCGCGATGCGCACCTCGCCTTCGGGATCGGTGCGGTTGTGACGCAGCACGAAGTAGCTCTCGGTGTCGTCGGTGAGGTTGAAGAACCCGCGCACGACCCAGCCGGTGCCGTCGGGGTTGAGGCGGTTGTTGTCGTCCTGGTGCAGGTTGTAGAGGCAGTCGCCGTAGCTGTTGGGCTGCAGCTCGATGATGCGGCAGCGGCCGACGTTCGCGCCCGGCTCGAGCGCACGCTCGGTGAGAGTCGGGGCGAGCTCCGTCTGGGCGGGGATCCACACGCCGTCCTTGTCGGTGCGCGGCGGCTTGTGGTTCCAGAAGCCGTTGCATTCGATCTCGCCGAAGGCGCTTGCAAGCGGTGCGAAGCGCGTGTCGCCCGACGACTTCCAGTCGACGTACTCGATGTCGAGCCACTCCTTGGGGTCGAGCGGCTTGTTGTAGCTGTCGAGAACGACGTAGCCGGTCTCTTCGAGCGCGGCGGAGGTGATGTAACCCATGAGGTGGTCAGCCTTTCGTCCAGGGGCCAGCGAAGTTTTAACAGGCCCGGCGCGGGTTAGCCTACCCTTGCCTCCTCCCACGACCCCGGGGGCGGGCCGGTAAAATCCCCCATCATGGGAGCAGCCAGAAACATCGAGGCATCCGCGGTCAACACCATCGACTGGCTGTCATCTCCCGGCACCAACATCGTGGTTCCGGTGTACCAGCGGCAGTACCGGTGGGACATCGGCGGGTGCGAGCAGTTGCTCGCCGATGTGCGCGCGGTCGCCGCAGCCGAACCCGGGCAGACCCACTTCATCGGCTCCGTGCTCTCCACTGCGTCGACCGACGCCGCCGACACCGAGCTCGTGCTGATCGACGGGCAGCAGCGCATCACGACCCTCATGCTGCTGGTGGCGGCACTCGCGCACACCGTGCGTGACACCGACCCTCCGCTCGCGGCCCAGCTGCGCCGCGTGCTGGTGCGGGCGGATGATCCGTCCCGCACGAAGCTGCGCCCCCACCGCGCGTGGGCGGAGGTGTTCGAGGAAGTCGTGCTCGACCGCCGTTCGCGCGACGACGCTGAGCGGGCGTCGCGCTTCGACGACAACTACGCGTTCTTCCGCAGCCGCATCGGCGTGCACGACGCGGCCGCGGTGTGGCGGGGTCTCACCCGGCTCGAGCACGTGGCGATCGCGCTCGGCGCCGAGGCGAACGCGCAGCAGACCTTCGAGAGCCTCAATTCCACGGGCGAGCCGCTGCGCGACCACGAGCTGATCCACAACTACGTGCTCATGGGACTCACGCGCGAGCAGCAGACCGAGATCGAAGACGACTACTGGCTGCCCATCGAGCGGGCCACCGGCGAGGCGATCGCGGCGTTCTGGCGCCACTACCTGATCATGACGACCGGGCGGGAGCTGGCGGCATCCGGTCATCGCTCGGTCTACGACGCGTTCCGGCAGCGGTTCCCGAGACTGGATGCCGCAGCCCTGCGTCGCCACGCAACAGAGTGGCGCGCGTTCGCCGAGATCTATCGTCGCCTGCTCGACCCGTCGCTCGAGCCGGACCCTGCGGTACGCACGCACACGGCGGGCATCGGCACGTTCGGCCGGGTGGCGTTCCCCCTCGCGATGCGGGCGATCGCCGACCACGGGTCGGGTCACCGCACCTACGCCGAACTGCTGACGACCCTGCAGAGCGTCGAGTCCCTGCTGCTGCGCCGCGAGATCGTCGGGGTGCCGAACGACCGCATCGTGGCCCGGCTGTGCCGTGCGCACAGCGAGGGCGAGTCGTCGCTCATCCACGCGGTCGCCCGCATCACCCCCTCGAACGAGCGGGTGCGCGTCGCGCTCAAGTTCGGCGATGTGCCGCATCCCGGCTACGTGCTGGGCCGGCTCGCCTCGCGCGACGGAGATCCGGACGTGATCGTCGACCACATCGCACCGCTCGCGCCGGGCGACGACTGGACGCCCGACGGCGTGCGCCTCTGGGGCGACCTGAGCGACGACGAGCAGAACGCCTATCGCGCCCTCGCCCAGAGTCTCGGAAACGTGGTGCTCCTCGAGGACGAGCTGGCGATCGATGCGATCGATGCTCCCTATCCGACAAAGCGCCGCCTGCTCGGGTCGAGCGCCATCCCGCAGACGCGGGCGGTCGCCGAGATCGCCGAATGGTCGACGGCCGCGATCGCGCAGCGCACGGCAGAGCTCACCGCGGCGCTCGTCGCGACCTGGCCGCGCGCGGCGACGGGTGAGATCGACGACGACGGACTCACCCCGATCCTCGATGCGAAGCCTCGGCGCGGCTGGCCGCACGGCTGGGAGCGCGAGTTCTCCTATGTCGAGTACCGCGGCGAGCACTGGGAGGTGTACGACGTGCGTTACCTCTTCCATCGCATCATCACGCGACTCTGGGCCGATGACCGTGCCGCGGTCGTGCGGTTCACCGAGCGCAACGGCGGTCCGATCTTCTCCGAGCGGGCATGGAACGGCCAGTGGGACACGATCGACGCGACCCACCACCTCTACATGGGCTGGGACTCGACCTACATGCTGCGTGCCGTGCAGGACGTGCTGCTCGAGGCCGGCATCGCGCCCGAGGTGTTCGTCAAGTACAGCTACATCGGCGCCGCGATGTGACGGATGCCGCAGCCCCGGGCCGCGGCATCCGAACTGTTCGACAGGCGTAGTCTAGTTACGACGCGCGAGCCGCACCGGCGACGCGGGCGCCGGCCCGTCGTGCACCCGCGCGCGGGCCTTCGGACTGTGACGCCTTGGAGGACGTGACGATGCGTGCTGTACGCCTGACGGCTTGGAAGACCTTCCCCACTCTCGAGGAGGTCGAGCGCCCCGAGCCCGGTCCCGGGGAGGTGCTGCTGAAGGTCGCCGGCTCCGGCGCCTGCCACAGCGATGTGTCGCTGTTCCACGACTTCGACGAGAGCACCGGCGTGTCGGGCCTCACCCCGCCGTACACCCTGGGCCACGAGACCTCGGGCTGGGTGGAGGCGGTCGGCGCCGGGGTCACCGGCTTCACCCCGGGTGACGCGTACCTCGTCTACGGACCCACCGGATGCGGCCACTGCCGCGCGTGCGTGCAGGGCGCGGAGACCTACTGCGAGAACGCGGCGACGCTGCCGTATCAGGGAATCGGCCTCGGTCGCGACGGCGGCATGGCCGAGTATGTGACGGTTCCGGCCGCGCACCTCGTGCCGCTCGGCGACGCCGATCCGGTCGCGGCCGCGCCCCTCGCAGACGCCGCCCTCACGCCCTATCACGCGATCCGGCTCGCGCTGCCGCAGTTGAACAAGGGCGGCGCGTTCGCCCTCGTCATCGGCCTGGGCGGACTCGGGCAGATCGCGGTGCAGATCCTGCGGGCTCTCACCGGTGCGACGATCATCGCGACCGACACCAAGGAGGACGCGATGACGCTCGCCGCCGAGCGTGGTGCCGTCACCGTCGCGGGCGGCGAGGGCCAGGCCGCGCGCATCCGCGAGCTCACCGGCGGGCGCGGTGTCGACGCCGTGTTCGACTTCGTGGGCGCGACTCCCACGATCGCGCTCGCACAGCAGAGCGTCGCGGTCGGAGGCCGCATCCAGGTCGTCGGCATCGCCGGCGGCACCGTGTCGTGGAACTTCTTCACGACGCCCTACGAGTCGGTCATCACGAACTCGTACTGGGGCACGGTGGCCGACCTTCACGACGTCGTCGAGATGTACCGGGCGGGTCAGATCACCCCGGATGTGCAGCGCTTCTCGCTCGACGACGCCCTCGAGGCGTACCACCTACTGCAGGACGGCAAGCTGTCCGCGCGCGCGGTCATCGTTCCGCACGCCTGAGCGCCGACACAGCGAGCGGGCGCCGGAGGGATCCGGCGCCCGCTCGTGCGTCTGCGGGTCAGTCGCGCGGGATGCCGAGCGCCGGCAGCACCACGTGGTCGATGACCGAGATGAGGAACTCGCGCGTGACCGGCTTACGCTCCATGAGCACACGGTGGGCGACCATCGCCGAACTGACGGTCGCGACGAGCTCGAGGTCGCGCCCGTCGGGGATCTCCCCACGGTCCTTCGCGCGCTGATAAAGGAAGCGGTTCGCGGCCGCGCGCGGCTCGACCAGTGCGTCGTGCGCGGCGTCGGCGAGCTCGGGAGAGCGCGAGAGCATCGAGACGATGCCCGCCATGATCTGCAGCTTGCGTTCGCCGTCTTCGATCGACGGAGCCTTGATCATGGCGACGAGGTCACCGCGCAGCGTGCCGGTGTCGGGCAGCGAGTCCTGGTCGTACGCGCCGCGCTTCATGCAGGCGACGGCGTCGATGACGAGCTCGGCCTTCGAGGGCCAGCGGCGATAGAGCGTGGCCTTGCCCGCGCGGGCCCGCGTGGCGACCATGTCGACCGTCATGCCGTCGTAGCCGGTCTCGGCGAGCACCTCGAGGGCGGCGTCGAGGATCTCCGGGTCGCGCGTGTGATCGCGCTTGCGGCCGGGCTTCACACCCTCGACATCGGACAGGTCGGGCTCGGCGAGGACGGGGTCGACGAGATCCAGCGGCGTCATCGCAGCGGTCTCCTTTCGCGGGGGTGTCCTCACAGTGTACGTCGAATCGGTACGAAAGAGTTCTAGAACTTTTCATTTCCGGAACGCCTCAGTTCCGTATAGAGTGACCGTCATGACTTCCCCCACCGCGACCGCCCCGGCCGCCTCCACTCCCTCGGCTCCCTCGTCGCGCCGCTGGCTGACTCTCGTCATCGTCGGCCTCGCGCAGCTCATGGTGGTGCTCGACTCGACGGTCGTGAACATCGCCCTCCCCTCCGCCCAGGCCGACCTCGGCTTCTCCGACGGCGACCGCCAGTGGGTCATCACGGCCTACTCGCTCGCCTTCGGTGCACTGCTGCTGTTCGGCGGTCGCATCTCCGACCTGATCGGCCGCAAGCCGGCGTTCATCATCGGCCTGGTCGGGTTCGCCGCGGCATCCGCTCTCGGTGGCGCAGCCCCCACCTTCGAGGTGCTGGTCGCCTCGCGCGCCCTGCAGGGAGCGTTCGGCGCACTGCTCGCCCCGACGGCGCTGGCCGTGCTCACCACGACCTTCACGATCCCGCGCGAGCGTGCGCGCGCGTTCGGAGTGTTCGGTGCGATCGCCGGCGCCGGCGGCGCCGTGGGCCTGCTCCTCGGCGGGTTCCTCACCGAGAAGCTCGACTGGCGCTGGAACCTCTACATCAACGTGTTCATCGCCGTCGTCGCGATCGTGGGCGTCATCGTCTTCGTCGGCCGCATCGAGCGTCACGGTCCGCGTCCGAAGCTCGATGTGCCGGGCACCATCCTGGTGTCGGCGGGTCTGTTCGGCATCGTCTACGGCTTCGCCAACGCCGAGACCGACGGCTGGGACTCGCCGCTTGCGTGGGGCGTGCTCACCGCCGCGGGCGTCTTCCTGATCGCGTTCGTGCTGTGGCAGCGCCGCGCGTCGCACCCCCTCCTGCCCCTGACGATCGTGCTCGACCGCAACCGCGCAGCCGCCTACCTCTCGATTCTCATCGCGGGTGCGGGCATGTTCGGGATCTTCCTGTTCCTGACCTACTTCCTGCAGGGTTCGCTGAAGTTCACTCCCATCCAGACCGGCCTCGGCTTCCTGCCGATGGTCGTGATGCTGGTGATCGCCGCGCAGCTGTCGACCAACCTGCTGCTCCCCCGCCTCGGCGCGAAGGTGATGGTGCCGTTCGGCATGGTCCTGGGAGTGATCGGGATGCTGCTGCTCACCCGCCTCTCGCTCGACAGCACCTATGCGGCCGACGTGCTGCCGGCGCTGCTCGTTCTCGGGTTCGCGATGGGCTCGATCATGCCCGCCTCGATGCAGACAGCGACGCTGGGCGTCGACCGCCACTTCGCGGGCGTGGCCTCGGCGATGGTGAACACGAGCCAGCAGGTCGGCGGATCGATCGGTACGGCGCTGCTGAACACGATCGCGGCCACCGCCGTGACGAACTACATCGCCGCGCAGACGGTGCGCACGCCCACGCTCGGCGAGTCGGCGGCGATCGCGGGCTACCAGGCGGCCTACGTGTCGGGCGCGATCTTCTTCGCGGTCGGCGCGGTGCTCTCGGTGCTGCTGTTCCGTCGCAAGGGCCGCGGCACGTCGGTCGCGACGGTCGCCGACCCCGACGCGCTGCCCGTCGCCGCGCACTGATCTCGAACACCGATGCCCCATCGGTCGCTGCGGCTCCGCCGCGCGACCGATGGGGCGTCGTCGTGTGTTCGGCGTGAGTAGTGTGGGCCGCGCGGCCCGCACCTCGAGCCGACCCGAGAAGGAGGCATCCGATGGACATGAAGCTCGAACTCGTCCCGATCCCGGTCTCCGACGTCGATCGCAGCATCGCCTTCTACCGGGATGTGATCGGCTTCCACCTCGACCACGATGTGAGCCCGCGGGAGGGCATGCGCATCGTGCAGCTCACCCCGCCGGGTTCGGCGTGCTCCATCGCGTTCGGCACCGGCTTCGGGCTCCCCACGCCCGATGAGTCGGTGATCACGGGCCTTCACCTCGTCGTCGACGACGTCGCTGCGGCCCGCGACGAACTTGTCGCGCGAGGGGCGACCGTGAGCGGCATCGACGACATGGGCGGGGTGCTGTACGCGCACTTCCGCGATCCCGACGGCAACTCCTGGTCGCTGCAGGAGATCCGCGTCGGCGCCCGCCCCTAGGAGCGAAGCGCGCGCACCATGCTCTGCAGGGCGCCGAAGGCCGCGACCTGTTCGGGGTCGGTCATGCCCACCAGCATCCGCTTCTCGACGCCTCTCACCGCGATGGATGCCGCGGCCAGCCGCTCGCGACCGAGCTCGGTCAGTTGCGCCGGCAGCGCCTTGCCCACTGCGGCCTCAGCCGGCCGCACCACCGACCCATCGCGTTCGAGAGCCTGCAGCAGCACGTTCATCGACTGACGCGTGATGAACGCGCCGCGGGCGAGCTCGGAGTTCGAGAGTCCGGGCCGCTGCGCGAGCAGTTCAAGGCAGGAGTAGTGGGTGACGGTCATGCCGTGCGGGCGAAGTGCGTCCTCCATGGCGGCGCGCAGCGCGCTGGCCGCCTGTTTGAGCAGGTATCCCAGCGATGTGTCGAGGTCGATCGCCTCACCGGCTTGACTCATGTCAGTATTCTGACATACTCTCGGGCATGTCAGAAATCTGACACCAGATCGAAGGAGCACCCATGCCCGTCACCGGCCCCGATTTCGTCTCGCTGCAGGTGCGCGACCTCGACGCATCGCAGGCGTTCTACGAAGGCTTCCTCGGCCTCGAACGCTCCCCCGCAGGTCCGCCGCACGCCGTCGTCTTCACGACGACCCCCATCGCCTTCGCCTTGCGCGACCTGGTCGCCGGCACCGATCTCGACAGCGTCGCGCAGCCGGGTCTCGGCGTCGCCCTCTGGTTGCACGCGACTGGCGTGCAGGAGATCCATGACGCCCTGGCAGCCGCCGGCCAGCCCATCGTCACCGCACCGTTCGACGGACCCTTCGGCCGCACGTTCACGTTCGCCGACCCCGACGGATACCACGTCACGCTGCACGACCGCGGCTGAGTCTCGCTGCGCACAGCAAGAAGCCCGGATGCTCCGCGAGATGCGGACTTCCGGGCTTCTTCATCTTGCTGGGGTACCTGGACTCGAACCAAGAACAACTGAACCAGAATCAGCCGTGTTGCCAATTACACCATACCCCAAGGGGGTGAACGACCTCAGTCGCACCGAGGGTCGAGTCTACCCGACGCCCTCCCCGCGCGCCAATTCGCGGCACGCCGGTGGCGGTCAGCCGATCCGCTGCACGAGCGCATCGAGGCGGGCGATGGTGGCCTGCTTGCCAAGCAGCTCCATCGACTCGAACAGCGGCGGCGACACCCGGCGACCGCTCAGCGCGACGCGCAGCGGGCCGTAGGCGACTCGCGGCTTGAGGCCGAGGCCGTCGACGAGCGCAACCTGCAGTGCGTCCTGCACGGATGCCGCGTCGAACCCCTGCTCGGCGACCTCCTCGAGTGCACCGACCGACGCGACCAGCACCTCGCCGGCGTTCGCCGGAAGCCCCGCGAGGGCGTCGTCCTCGTAGGTGACGGAGTCGGTGAACAGGAAGCCGAGGAGGCCCGGCACGTCGCCGAGCACCTGCACGCGCTCCTGCACGAGGGGTGCCGCGGCGGCGATCAGCGCGGTCTCCGCGGGGGTCGGGGCATCCGAGATGACACCGGCGTGCTGCAGGTACGGCACGATGCGGGCGGCGAAGTCGTCGGGGGCGAGCAGGCGGATGTGGTCCCCGTTGATCGACTCGGCCTTCTTCTGGTCGAAGCGGGCCGGATTCGGGTTCACGTCGGCGATGTCGAACGCGGCGGTGAACTCCTCGAGCGAGAACACGTCGCGGTCGGCGGCGATCGACCAGCCGAGGAGCGCCAGATAGTTCAGCAGGCCCTCGTGGATGAAGCCGCGCTCGCGCTGCAGGAACAGGTCGGCCTGCGGGTCGCGCTTGGAGAGCTTCTTGGTGCCTGTCTCCCCGAGCACCAGCGGCATGTGGCCGAAGCGGGGCACGAAGTCGGTGACGCCCGCCTGGATGAGTGCGTCGTACAGCGCGAGCTGGCGCGCGGTCGACGGCATGATGTCCTCGCCGCGGATGACGTGGGTGATGCCCATGAGCGCGTCGTCGACCGGGTTCGTGAACGGATAGAGGAACTTGCCGCCCGCCCGCACGATGACGAAGTCGGGGAAGGATCCGGCCGGGAATGTCACCTCGCCGCGGATCAGGTCGACGTAGGTCAGGTCGGTGTCGGGCACCCGCAGCCGGAACGCCGGCTCGCGCCCTTCGGTGCGGAAGGCCTCGCGCTGCGCGTCGGTGAGGTCACGGTCGTGGTTGTCGTAGCCCAGCTGCTTCGCGCGGCCGGCCGCCTCGTTGCGCGCGTCGATCTCCTCGGGAGTCGAGTAGCTCTCGTACACGAGCCCGGTGGCGACGAGCTTCGTCAGCACGTCCTCGTAGATCGCGGTGCGCTCAGACTGCCGATACGGCGCGTGCGGGCCGCCGACCTCGACGCCCTCGTCCCAGTCGATCTTGAGCCAGGTGAGCGCGTCGACGAGCTGGCGGTAGCTCTCCTCGCTGTCGCGCGCGGCATCCGTGTCCTCGACGCGGAAGATGAGCTTGCCGCCCGTGTGACGCGCATAGCCCCAGTTGTAGAGGGCCGTGCGCACCATGCCGACGTGCGGAAGGCCGGTCGGCGAGGGGCAGAACCGCACCCGAACGTCGGGTCCGGCGGCGGTCGTGGTGGCGGGGTGCGGTGCGGAAGACATCGCCGTCCAGTCTAGTTCGCCGGGCCGTCGCCGCCCGAGGCCACCGCCGCCGTCACCTCGGCGATCGCGGCGAGCACGGCGGCGACCGCCGGCACCCGGTCCGCGCCGTGAGCGGTGACGGTGTGCAGCGTGCGCTGCTCGGTTGCGGGCAACGGCACGGTCACGATGCCCGGCAGCGCCGGGAAGGATGCCACGGCCAGCCGCGGCAGCGTCGCCACCCCGATCCCCTGCGCGACGAGGCCCTCCACGGCCACGAAGTTGTCGGTCTCGAACCTGATGCGCGGCACGAACCCCGCACGGTCGCAGAGCTCGAGCAGGTGTCCGCGGCACTGCGGGCAGCCGGCGATCCAGTCGTCGGACGCGAGGGACGCGACATCGACCGTCGTGTGCGCGGCAGCGGGGTGGGTCGCGGGCAGCACCGCGATCATCGGCTCGACGGCGATCTCCCGCACCGACAGCCCCTGGGCGCTCGCCCGATGCGGATCATCGCGGTCACCCGGGTAGCTGAACGTGAGCGCGATGTCGGCACGGTCGTCGCGCACGGCCTCGACCGCCGCGGGCGGCTCGGCCTCGACGTAGGTGACCGTCACGCCCGCGACCGTCTCGGCGAGCCGGGCGAGCAGCCGCGGCACGACCGTGGGCGACGCCGACGGGAAACCGACCAGGCGCACGCGTCCCGACTTCAGCCCCCGCAGCTCCGCCAGCTCCCCCGCCGCCGCCTCGAGCGCTGTCGTCACGGTCGGCGCATGCCGGGCGAGCACGCGCCCCGCCTCCGACAGTCGCACACGCCGCCCCACCCGCTCGACCAGCGGCACGCCCAGCCGGGATTCGAGCGCCTTGAGGTGCTGGCTGACCGCGGGCTGGCTGTAGCCCAGCGCGGCGGCGGCCGCGGTGATCGATCCGGTGTCGGCGATCGCCTTCACGAGGCGCAGCGAGTGCGCGTCGAAGCCGGGATCGGGGGTGGGGAGCGACATCCTCGAATCATAAACGGATCGCATGTTTTCGATCCACAACATGTCCTAGACGAATGGATGCCTCCCTGTCACGCTGGAGACATGGCACCCGCGACACTCTCCCCCGCGCTGACGATCGCCGACGCGCGCGCGGAGTTCGCGGGCGGTCGCGGCTACCTCGCCGCGTGCACCACCGGGCTGCCGCCCCGGGCGTCGCGCGATGCGCTGCGCGCCGACCTCGACGCCGCGTATTCCGGACAGCCCGACCTCGCCCGCTACGAGCTCGCGGTCACCGAGACCCGCCGCCACGCCGCGACGCTGCTCGGCGTCGGCGCCGACCGCATCGCCCTCGGGTCGCAGACGTCCGTACTCGCGGCGCTCATCGCCGCCGCGGTGCCCGACGGCGCCGAGGTGCTGTGCGTCGAGGGCGACTTCTCCTCGATCGTGATGCCGTTCGTGCACGCCGGGCGCGGCATCCGCGTGCGGTCGGTGCCGCTCGCGCGCCTCGCCGACGAGGTGCGCGGTGACACCGCTCTCGTCGCGTTCTCGCTCGTGCAGTCGGCCACGGGAGAGATCGCGGATGCCGCCGCGATCACCGCCGCGGCCCGCCGCCACGGCGCGCGCACGCTCTGCGATGCGACACAGGCGCTCGGCTGGCTGCCCGTCGACGGCGGCGCGTTCGACGCCCTGATCTGCCATACCTACAAGTGGCTGTGCGCACCGCGCGGTGTCGCTGTGCTCGCCGTCTCCGCCGGGTTCCAGCCGCACATCCCCGCCCGCCAGGCGGGATGGTGCGCCGGCGAGGACCCGTGGACCTCGTGCTACGGCAGCCAGGTCTCCCTCGCCGCCGATGCGTCGCGCTTCGACGTCTCCCCCGCCTGGCAGGCGTTCATCGGCGCCGCGCCGGCGCTCGCCCTGTTCGCCGGACTCGATCCGGCGGCTCTCCACGCGCACACCCGCACGCTCGCCGACGCGTTCCGCGCCCGCCTCGAGCTTCCCGCGACCGGCAGCGCGATCGTCACGTGGGCCGACCCGACCGGGTGCGACCTCGCACGCCTGAATGCAGCCGGCATCACGGCCTCGGGACGCGCCGGTCGCGCCCGGGTCGCGTTCCACGTGTTCAACGACGCCGACGACGTCGAGCTCGCCGCGCGCGCGCTCGGTCGCTGACCTGCTCGCCGAGCTCCGGCAGCGACGCACGTCGGGCGGCGCGTCGAGCCGTCGAACGACGCGCCCTCGCCGACCTCAGGCGTTGCGTGCGGTGTTGCGCAGCACGCCGAGACCGGTGATCTCGACCTCGACGGTGTCGCCCGCGTTAAACGGACCGACGCCCGCCGGCGTGCCGGTGAGGATCACATCGCCCGGCAGCAGCGTGAACGCCGCCGACGCGTAGGCGATGATGTCCGGCACCGAGTGGATCATGTCGGTCAGCGGGGCATCCTGCGCCACCTCGCCGTTGAGCCGGGTCTGCACCCGCGCCGAGGCGATGTCGAACTCGGTCTCGATCGCCGGACCGAGCGGGCAGAACGTGTCGAAGCCCTTCCCGCGCGTCCACTGGCCGTCGGAGTACTGGATGTCCCGCGCGGTGACGTCGTTGCCGACCGTGTACCCGAACACGTAGTCGAGCGCCCGATCGGCGGGGACGTTCTTCGCGATGCGGCCGATCACGACGGCCAGCTCGCCCTCGAAGTCGGTGCGCTCGGACTGCGGCGGACGAACGATCGAATCGCCCGGGCCGATGACCGCGGTGTTGGGCTTCAGGAACAGCAACGGCGCCGCCGGCGCCTCACCGCCCATCTCCGCCGCGTGGTCGTGATAGTTCTTCCCCACGCACACGACCTTCGACCGCGGAATCACCGGAGCCAGCAGCGCCGCGTCGGCGAGCGGCACGCGCTCCCCCGTCGTCTCGAACCCGGCGAACAGCGGGTCGGCGGCGAGCACGACGAGCTCGCCCTCGTCGACGATGCCGTAGCGGATGGCGTCCTGGTGGCTGAAACGGGCGATCTTCACCCCGTCAGCCTAGTCAGCGCACGAACGCCGACGGCGGGCGCGCGGTGGATGCCGCGGCCCGCCGTCGTGACGGTGAGAGATGCTCAGTCGTCGAGGCGCAGCATCCAGCCGTGCGTGTCCTCGCGACGTCCGTACTGGATGTCGGTGAGCACCTGGCGGATCTCCATCGTGAGCGCGCCCGCCGGGGCGTCGGGGTCGCCGATGGTGTACTCCTCGCCGATGAGCTGGCCGATCGGCGTGATGACGGCGGCCGTGCCGCACGCGAACGCCTCGACGATCTCGCCCGAGTCGACGCCCTCGCGCCACTCGTCGATCGCGACCTGGCGGATCTCCGCCTCGTGACCGAGATCGCGCGCGACGGTGAGCACCGAGTCACGGGTGATCGAGGGCAGGATCGAGTCGGACTCCGGCACCAGCAGGCTGCCGTCGCGTCGCACGAACACGACGTTCATGCCGCCGAGCTCCTCGATGTAGCGGCCCTCCGCGGCATCCAGGTAGAGCTCCTGCGCGCAGCCGTGGGCGGCCGCCTTCTCGTGCGGGAGGAGGCTCGCGGCATAGTTGCCGCCGGTCTTCGCCGCACCGAGACCACCGCTGCCCGCACGGGAGAACTCGGTCTCGAGCCAGATCTTCACCGGCGCGATGCCACCGTGGAAGTAGGCGCCCGCGGGGCTCGCGATCACGTAGTACGCGACCTTCTTCGCCGCGCGCACGCCCAGGAAGGCCTCCTTCGCGAACATGAAGGGGCGCAGGTACAGGCTCGTCTCGGGAGCCGACGGCACCCAGTCGCCGTCGACCGCGATGAGCTCACGCAGCGACTGCACGAAATACTCCGTGGGAAGCTCCGGCAGGGCCAGCCGACGGGCCGACGCGCGCAGCCGCGCCGCGTTGCGATCGGGGCGGAACGTGCGGATCGATCCGTCGGCCCAGCGGTAGGCCTTCAGCCCCTCGAAGATCTCCTGCCCGTAGTGCAGCACGGATGCCGCGGGGTCGAGCGAGATCGGACCGTACGGCTGCACGCGGGGGCGGTGCCAGCCGCCGCCGGCCGACCAGCAGATGTCGACCATGTGGTCGGTGAACTTCTGGCCGAATCCGGGGTTCGCGAGGATCTCCTCGCGGGCCGCGGGAGAGGCGGCGGCGAGGTTCTTCGTGACGGCGAAGTCGAGGGGGGCGAGAGCGGTGTCGTTCGTGTCGGTGAGAGTCATGTCACATCCTGGAATGCTCGGCGCGAAGCGCGCGGTGCTGTCAGGTTACGCCTGCAGGTGCGCGGCGATCGCGTCGCCGATGGCGGAAGTCGTGCGGGGGGCGTCGGAGCGCGAGGCGATGTCGGCCTCGACGGCGCGGGTGACGCGGGTGGCCTCCGTGGTGAGCCCGAGGTGATCGAGCAGCAGCGCGACGGAGAGGATCGCGGCCGTGGGGTCGGCCTGCTGGGTGCCGGCGATGTCGGGGGCCGAACCGTGAACGGGCTCGAACATCGACGGGAACGCACCGTCGGGGTTGATGTTCCCCGAGGCGGCGAGACCGATGCCGCCGGTGATGGCCCCGGCCAGGTCGGTCAGAATGTCGCCGAAGAGGTTGTCGGTGACGATGACGTCGAAACGGGACGGGTTCGTGACCAGGTGGATCGTGGCCGCATCGACGTGCATGTAGTTTACGGCGACCTCGGGGTGCTCCGCGCCGACCGCGAGCACGAGCCGGTGCCAGAGGGACCCGGCGTTGACGAGCACGTTGGTCTTGTGCACGAGGGTGAGCTTCTTGCCCCGTCGTTCGGCGAGGTCGAACGCGTAGCGGACGACCCGTTCGACACCGTACGCGGTGTTCACGGATGTCTCGTTCGCGACCTCGTGCGGCGTGCCGCGGCGGATCGCCCCGCCGTTGCCGACGTAGGGGCCTTCGGTGCCTTCACGCACCACGACGAAGTCGACCTCGCCCGGGTCGCGCAGCGGCCCCGGCACGCTCGGGTAGAGCGTCGACGGGCGCAGGTTCACGTAGTGGTCGAGCTCGAACCGCAGCTTCAGCAGCAGCCCTCGCTCGATGTTCGCGTCCTTCAGGCGAGGGTCGCCGGGAACACCGCCGACAGCTCCGAGCAGAATGGCGTCGTGCCCCGCGATGGCGGCGAGGTCGGCGTCGGTGAGGGTGTCGCCGGTCTCGAGGTAGCGCGCCGCCCCGAGCGAGAAGCGCGTCTTGTCGAAGACGACCTCGCTGCCGGCCGTGACGGCGTCGAGCACCTTCTCGGCCTCGGCGACGACCTCGGGGCCGATGCCGTCACCGGGGATGACGGCCAGCTTCACGACGCGCGACATTGCTCTCCTCGCGGGTAGGGCAGCGCTGCGGCTCGTCAGTGATCCGACCGTCCCGCGCTGCGGGTCGATCCCAGCGTAGTGGCCGCCACGACGGCGGCCACGACGACGAGCGCGGCCCCGATGAGCGCCGTCACGAAGGCTCCCTGGTCGAAGGCGGATGCCGCGGCATCCTGCAGCGCCTGACCGACCGCGGCGGGCAGGTCCCCCGCCGCGTGCACGGCCCCGGCAAGCGTCTCGCGTGCGGCGACGGCGACGTCGTCGGGCACGCCGACCGGCACCACCAGGTGCGCGCGGTAGAGCGCCGTGAGCACGCCACCGAGCACCGCGGTGCCGAGCACGGCACCCAGCTCGTAGGCCGTCTCGGAGACGGCACTCGCGGCACCCGCCTTGGCGGCCGGGGCACTCGAGAGGATGAGCTCGTTCGAGACGGTCTCGGCCGCGCCGATGCCGGCACCGAGGCTCGCGAACGCGCCGATGAGCACCGCGAGCGACCCGGACTCCGTGGCGAACGCGACGGCCACGTAGCCCGCGAACGCGAAGACGAGCGCGACCGGCACGACCACCCGGGCGGGGGCGCGCATCGCTATCGGCACGACGATGAGCCCCGCCGCGATCATCACGGCGAGTCCGGGCACGAGCGCGAGGCCCGCCTCGATCGGCGAGAGCCCCACGATCAGCTGCAGGTGCTGAGCGACGAAGAACAGGAATCCGACGAGGGCGACGACACTGAGGAGGTTCACGATGAGCGCGCCCGAGAAGGTTCCCGAGCGGAACAGTCGCATGTCGAGCATGGGGCGCTCCGCGCGCAGCTGCCGGCGCACGAACAGCGTGCCGGCCGTGAGACCGACGACGACGAGCACGAGCGGGACAGTGCCCACGCCGTGAACGGCGGTCTCCTTGGTGGCCCACACGATCGGCACGGTCGCCGCCATCGACAGCACGATGCTCACCGGGTCGATGCGACCGGGCCGCGGGTCGCGGCTCTCGGGCACGAGCAGCGGCGCGAACACCAGCAGCGGGATGAGCACGGGAACGGCCATCAGGAAGACCGAACCCCAGGCGAAGTGCGACAGCAGCACGCCGCCGACGATCGGCCCGAGCGCGGCACCCGCGGAGAACATCGACGCCCACACCGCGATCGCGAGGCGCCGCTGGTCGCGGTGAGTGAAGATGCTGCGCAGCAGCGACAGCGTCGAGGGCATCAGCATGGCCCCGAACACGCCCATCAGGGCGCGGCCGGCGATCAGCAGCTCCGCCGACGGCGCGAACGCGGTCACCGCGGAGACGGCGGCGAAGCCGGTGGCGCCGATGAGCAGCATCTGTCGCCGGCCGAACCGGTCGCCGAGCGTGCCCATCGTCACGAGGAAGCCGGCGAGCACCAGCGGATACACGTCGACGATCCACAGCTGCTGCACGGCCGTGGGGCCGAGCTGCAGGGAGATGTCGGGCAGCGCGAAGCTCAGCACGGTGTTGTCGACCGAGATGAGCAGCACGGGCAGCATCAGCACGACGAGCGCGGCCCAGCCGCGCCATCCCACCCGCTTCCCCTGCTCGTCGGCCAGGCGGATCTCTTCAGTCAGTGTCATCATTTCTATACCGTCCAGTTGGTATAGTAACAGAGTGCCGGATGCCTCCTCACTACCCTGGAACGCATGAGTCGCCCTCCCCGCGCCCGCGAGAGCGTGCTCGACGCCTACGAAGACGTCGTGATCGCCGACGGCCCGGCCGCCGCCACGATGGACGCCGTCGCCCGCGCCGCCGGCGTCTCGAAGGGGGGCCTGCTCTACCACTTCGCGTCGAAGGACGCCCTGCAGTCCGCCGTGATCGAGCGGATGTCCTCCCGCGGCGTCGCCGAGATGGCGGATGTCGCCACCTCCCCCGTCGGCGCGATCGCCGCGTTCATGCGGTCATCGATCATGCACAACACGCCGTTCGACCGCACGATCGTCACCGTGTCGCGCCTCGCGCAGAACGGCGACGCCGTGGCATCCGACGCCCTCCGACGCCTGCGCGACGTGTGGGAGGAGACCCTCCGCCCCCACACGCGCGACGAGACCGCACTGCAGCTCGTGATGCTCGTCAGCGACGGGCTCTACTTCAACAACGCGCTCTCGACCGGCTCCGTGCCCGGACCCGACCTCGACGACGACGCCCTAGGGGCGCTCATCGCCCTCGTCGAGCGCAGCGCCGTCTGAGCCGGCGCGCTCAGACCTCGGTCAGCGAGAGCTCGCGGAAGAGGTCGGCCTGGATCGCACCGCTGACCTCGGCGAGGATCTCGTCGGGAACCGGCGAGTCGACCGTCAGCACCGCGAGAGCCTGGCCACCCGCCGAACGACGTGCGATCTGCATGCCCGCGATGTTGATGCCCGCCTCGCCGAACTTCTGCCCGTAGACAGCGACGATGCCGGGGCGGTCGGTGTAGAGCATCACGATGTGGTGCTCGGCGATCGGCACCTCGATGTCGTAGTCGTTGATGCCGATGATCTTCTCGACCATCTTCGTGCCCGAGAGGGTGCCGGCGACCGTCAGGGTCGAGCCGTCGGCCAGCGCGGCGCGCAGCGTCGTGGTGTTGCGGTAGTCCTTCGAGTCGGGCGAGGTCGTCAGCGAGATCTCCACCCCGCGCTGCTGCGCGAGCAGCGGAGCGTTGACGTACGAGACGTTGTCGCTCACGATGCGCGAGAAGTACCCCTTCAGCGCGGCCAGCTCGTAGACCTTCACGTCGTAGGCGGCGAGCTCGCCGCGCACGTCGAGGTCGATGCGCGTGACGGCGCCGGTCGCGAGGCCCGCGAGGATCTGACCGAGCTTCTCGACGAGCGCGATGCCGGGGCGCACGAACGGGTCGATCACGCCGCCGGCGACATTCACCGCGTCGGGCACGAGGTCGCCCTCGAGGGCGAGCTTGACCGACTTCGCGACCGAGACGCCCGCCTTCTCCTGGGCCTCATCGGTCGACGCGCCGAGGTGGGGCGTCACGACGACGTTCGGGAGCGCCGTGAGGGCGGCCGCCACGGAGCCCTCCTTCGGCGGCTCGGCCGTGAAGACGTCGAGACCGGCACCGGCGATCTCCCCGGTCGACAGCGCGTCGAACAGCGCCTGCTCGTCGATGAGCCCGCCGCGGGCGACGTTGACGACATACGCCGTCGGCTTCATGCGACGCAGCTGCTCGACGCCGATCATTCCGGTCGTCTCGGGCGTCTTCGGCATGTGGATCGTCACGAAGTCGCTCTGCTCGAGCAGCTCGTCGAGGGTCACGAGGGTCACTCCGAGCTGCTGCGCACGAGCGCTCGTCACATACGGGTCGTACGCGACGACGTTCACCCCGAACGCCTGCACGCGCGCCGCGATCAGCGCGCCGATGCGGCCGAGACCGATGATGCCGAGGGTCTTCTCGTACAGCTCGACACCCGTGTACGACGAGCGCTTCCACGCGCCGCCGGCGAGCGACGCGTGAGCGGCGGGGATGCGCCGCGCGAGCGAGAGGATGTGGCCGATCGTGAGCTCGGCCGCCGAGATGATGTTCGAGGTCGGCGCGTTCACGACCATGACGCCCGCGGTCGTGGCCGCCTTGATGTCGACGTTGTCGAGACCGACACCCGCGCGAGCGATCACCTTGAGCTGAGGGGCCGCGGCGATCGCCTCGGCGTCGAGCTTCGTCGCCGAGCGCACGAGCACGGCGTCGACGTCGGCGAGGGCGGGCAGCAGCGCCGAACGGTCGGCGCCGTCGACATGGCGCACCTCGAAGTCGGGCCCGAGAGCCTCGATCGTGGCGGGAGAGAGTTCTTCGGCGATGAGCACGACGGGCTTCGTCACGGGGTGGATCCTTCGGCGTTTCCGGGAGCGCGCGCGGCGCAGGACGAGCGCGCAGCGGCTCCGCAGGTCGCACGGCGCAGTGAGCGCCAGCCTATCGCGCCGGGCGATGCCGCTCCGACCGTGTGACGGGCTCGCAGAGCGTCAGGAACCCAGCAGCTGCGCGCCGTAGGCCGCCGCGTAGCCCAGTACGTTCACCCAGAACACCGCCGTCACACCGAGCCCGGTGAGCAGGATCGCCGCGAACGGCAGCAGCCGCCGACGCCAGCCGATCGCGAAGGCGATCGCGAAGGCGATCGCGGGGAACACGACGGCGAGGATGAGCACGAACCAGCCGTAGCCGTTCAGACCGAGCGGACCCGACGCCTGCGAGATGAGGAAGCCCACCGCCGCCCACACGGCGTACGCGTAGAACAGACCGAAGAACGCAGAGACCGTGGCCACGAGCCACACCGGCAGCGCCGCACGGCGGCGAGGAGCGGCATCCGTCGTCATGACCCCACCGCCCCGACCATCACGAACGGCCACGGCACGAGCAGCGCCGCCCCGGCGATCAGCAGCACGAGGCGCAGCCAACTGCGCGAGCGCGCCGTCAGCCACGACGTGACGAAGAACCAGATCGCGGGCGTGGCCACCGCCAGCCACATCGCCACCGCGTAGGCGACCGGGTCGACCAGCACGTCGGCGACCGTGCGCAGGCGCAGCCCCCCGATGATCCAGCCGATCGTCCAGAGCGCGTACACGCCGCCCAGCACGCCCACTGTCACGAGCATCGCGTTGCCCATCGGCGCGGGGCCCGCCGCGACTGCGTCGCCGGCGGCATCCGCCGTCTCGACCTCGTCGCTGCCCTTGCCGACCGCGGCGAACCCCTCGGGGAGGGTCGCCTTCGCGGGCGCGGCGGGGGACGGAGCGGATGCCGCACGAGGAGCGGACTGCGAGACGCCCGACGGCGTCAGCGTCGGATCGTCGTCACCGTCCCAGCGCAGGGCATCGTCGTCGTCGGGTCTGGCCATGCGTCCACCCTCTCACGCCGTCGCACTACCCCGCGTCGCGCGCCCCGACCCGGGACCGAAACGCCGGAGCCTCCCGCGACCGCCGGGCGACCACAGGTCGCCGCGACGGTCGCGGGAGGCTGCGACGTCGGAGGATCGAGAGGATCAGCGCGCGGCGCTGCCCTCGACGTAGTCCGCGTCCTGCTGCTTCCACGCGAAGAGCGCACGCAGGTCGCGACCCACGGCCTCGATGGGGTGCTGAGCCGCCTTCTCACGCAGAGCGTGGAACTCGGGGGCGCCGGCGTCCTGGTCGCCGATGAAGCGCTCTGCGAACGCACCCGACTGGATGTCGGCGAGCACGCCCTGCATGTTCTCCTTGACGCGCGGGTCGATCACGCGGGGGCCCGAGACGTAGTCGCCGTACTCGGCGGTGTCCGACACGCTCCAGCGCTGCTTGGCGATGCCGCCCTCCCACATGAGGTCGACGATGAGCTTGAGCTCGTGCAGCACCTCGAAGTAGGCGATCTGCGGCTGGTAGCCGGCCTCGGTGAGGGTCTCGAAGCCGTACTGGATCAGCTGCGACACACCACCGCAGAGAACGGCCTGCTCACCGAACAGGTCGGTCTCGGTCTCCTCCGTGAAGGTGGTCTTGATCACACCGGCACGGGTTCCCCCGATGGCCTTGGCGTACGCCTTCGCGACGTCCCACGCCTGACCCGAGGCATCCTTCTCGACGGCGATGATGTCCGGGATGCCGCGACCGGCGACGAACTCGCGACGCACCGTGTGACCCGGGGCCTTGGGGGCCACGAGGATCACGTCGACGCCCTCGGGCGCCTCGATGTAGCCGAAGCGGATGTTGAAGCCGTGCGCGAACGCCAGCGTCTTGCCCGCCGCGAGGTGGGGCTTGATCTCGTCGTTGTAGATCGACCGCTGGTGCTGGTCGGGCGCGAGGATCATGATGAGGTCCGCCCACTCGGCCGCCTCGGCCACGGTCTTGACCTCGAAGCCGTCCTCCTGAGCCTTCGCGGTCGACTTCGAGCCCTCCTTGAGGGCGATGACGACCTCGACGCCCGAGTCGCGGAGGTTCTGCGCGTGCGCGTGTCCCTGCGAGCCGTAGCCGACGACCGCGACCTTCTTCGCCTGGATGAGCGCGAGGTCGGCGTCGTCGTCGTAGAAGATCTCTGCCACTTGTCTTTCTCCTTCTGTTGAAGCTGTGATGAAACGGGATGTCGCACCCTCCCGGGTGCGCACGGTCAGGCGCGGAGGACCCGCTCGGTGATGCTCTTCGGCCCGCGGCCGATGGCGAGGAGGCCCGACTGGGCGAGCTCCTTGATGCCGAACGGCTCGAGAGCGCGCAGCAGCGCATCCACCTTGCCGCGGTCGCCGGTCACCTCGACCACGAGTGCGTCCGGCGCGTAGTCGACCACCGAGGCGCGGAAGAGGTTCACGACCTCCAGCACGCTGGAGCGGTTGCTGTTGTCGGTGCGCACCTTCACGAGCACGTGCTCGCGCTGCACGGATGCCGCGGCATCCAGCTCGACAATCTTGATCACGTTGATCAGCTTGTTCAGCTGCTTGGTGACCTGCTCGAGCGGGAGGTCGTCGACGTCGACCACCACCGTGATGCGGGACAGACCCGGCACCTCGGTGACACCCACCGCGAGCGACTCGATGTTGAAGCCGCGACGCGCGAACAGGCCCGCGACGCGGGTCAGCAGACCGGGCTTGTTCTCCACGAGGAGGCTCAGCACGTGACTGGTCATGGTCAGTCCTCCTGCTCGAACGCGGGCGCGTGGTCACGCGCGTACTGGACATAGCTGTTGCTGACGCCCTGCGGCACCATCGGCCACACCATGGCGTCACGGCTCACGACGAAGTCGATCACGACCGGACGGTCGTTGGTCGCGAGCGCCAGCTCGATGGCCGCGTCGATCTCGTCCTCGCGCTCCACGCGGATGCCGAGGCATCCGTAGGCTTCCGCGAGCTTGAGGAAGTCGGGCACCCGGATGGTGTCGTGGCCCGTGTTCAGGTCGGTGTTCGAGTAGCGCCCGTCGTAGAAGAGGGTCTGCCACTGCCGCACCATGCCCAGCGACGAGTTGTTGATGATCGCGACCTTGATCGGAATCTGGTTGATCGTGCAGGTGGCGAGCTCCTGGTTGGTCATCTGGAAGCAGCCGTCGCCGTCGATCGCCCACACGACACGGTCGGGCTCAGCGACCTTCGCGCCCATCGCGGCGGGCACCGCGTAGCCCATGGTTCCGGCGCCACCGGAGTTGAGCCACGCGTTCGGACGCTCGTAGCCGATGAACTGCGCCGCCCACATCTGATGCTGGCCCACGCCCGCCGCGTAGATGCCCTCGGGACCGGTCAGCTCGCCGATGCGGCTGATGATCTGCTGCGGCGCGAGGAGACCGTCGCTCGTGGGCGCGTAGCCGAGCGGGAACTCGGTACGCAGGCCGTCGAGGAACGACCACCACTCGGTGAGGTCGGCGCGACCGTCCTGCGCGGCGACCGCCTGCGCGTACGCCGTGTCGAGGTCGACCAGCACGTCGCGCAGGTCGCCCACGATCGGTACGTCGGCGATGCGGATCTTCGAGATCTCCGCAGGGTCGATGTCGACGTGCACGACCTTCGCGTTCGGGGCGAACAGCGAGGCCTTGCCCGTCACGCGGTCGTCGAAGCGGGCACCGAGGGCGACGATCAGGTCGGCCTCCTGGAGGGCGAGCACCGCCGGCACCGTGCCGTGCATGCCCGGCATCCCCAGCTGCTGCGGGTGCGAGTCCGGGAACGCGCCGCGCGCCATGAGCGTCGTCACCACGGGAGCGCCGGTCGCCTCGGCCAGGGTGCGCAGCTCGGCCGAGGCCTGCGAGCGCACCACACCGCCGCCGACGTACAGCACCGGCTTCGACGACTCGGCGATCAGCTGCGCGGCCGCCTGGATCTGCTTGCCGTGCGCCTTCGTCACCGGACGGTAGCCGGGCAGGTCGATCTTCGCCGGCCACACGAACGGCACCTCGGCCTGCTGCGCGTCCTTCGTGATGTCGACGAGCACGGGTCCGGGGCGGCCGGTGCTGGCGATCTCGAAGGCCGCGGTGATCGCTCCGGGGATCTCCGAGGCATCCTTCACGAGGAACGAGTGCTTCGTGATCGGCATCGTGATGCCGACGATGTCGGCCTCCTGGAAGGCGTCCGTACCCATGAGGGTCGAGAACACCTGCCCGGTGATGCAGACGATCGGCACCGAGTCCATGTAGGCGTCGGCGATCGCGGTGACGAGGTTCGTGGCGCCGGGCCCGGACGTCGCGATCGCAACCCCCGTCTTGCCGGTCGCCGCCGCGTAGCCCTGGGCGGCGTGACCGGCCCCCTGCTCGTGGCGGACGAGGATGTGGCGGATCTTCGACGAGTCCATGAGCGGGTCGTAGACCGGCAGGATCGCGCCGCCGGGAAGACCGAAGACGTCGGTGACCCCGAGAAGCTCGAGGGTGCGGACGACAGACTCGGCCCCGGTGATCACGGGAGCGGACGCAGTACGTGCCGGCGGGCGCGGCACAGCCGGTGCGGTGTCGGCGGACATGATGAGTACCTCGACAGGAGTGGGTGAATGGGATGCGGCGGGGTCACCCCGTGGTCGCGCCCTCCGCGGCGGAGCGCACGAGCTTGGAGTACTTGGCCAGAACGCCTCGGGTGTAGCGCGGGGGAAGCGGCTCCCAGCCAGAGCGGCGGGAGTCGAGCTCTGCATCATCGACGAGTAGGTCGAGAGTGCGAGCCGCGATATCGACCCGTATCAGATCACCATCGCGCACGAAGGCGATGGGACCTGCGTCCACCGCTTCGGGTGCTATGTGGCCGATGCAGAGGCCGGTTGTGCCGCCGGAGAATCGACCGTCCGTCAAGAGTAGTACATCCTTGCCGAGCCCGGCGCCCTTGATGGCGGCCGTGATCGCGAGCATCTCGCGCATGCCGGGGCCGCCCTTGGGGCCCTCGTAGCGGATGACGACCACGCTGCCCGCCTCGATCGATCCCTCGGCGAGAGCGTCGATCGCGGCACGCTCGCGCTCGAACACGCGGGCGGGACCCTCGAAGACGGCGGCGTCGAAGCCCGCGGTCTTCACCACGGCACCCTCGGGGGCGAGCGAGCCGTGCAGGATCGTCAGGCCGCCGGTGGCGTGGATGGGGTTGTCGAAAGTGTGGATGACGGTGCCGTCGACCGGGTCGGGGTCGAGATCGGCCAGGTTCTCCGCGAGCGTCTTGCCGGTCACGGTGAGCGCGTCGCCGTGCAGCAGACCCTCGTCGAGCATCGCCTTCATGATCACCGGGATGCCGCCGTGGCGGTCGACGTCGTTCATGACGTACTTGCCGAACGGCTTCATGTCGGCGACGTGGGGAACCTTGTCGCCGATGCGGTTGAAGTCGTGGAGGCTCAGCTCGACGTCCGCCTCGCGGGCGATCGCGAGCAGGTGCAGCACGACGTTGGTCGAGCCGCCGAGGGCCATCGCGAGGGCGATCGCGTTCTCGAAGGCCTCCTTGGTGAGGATGTCGCGGGTCGTGACGCCCTGGCGCAGCAGGTTCACGACGGCCTCGCCCGAGCGATGGGCGAAGTAGTCGCGGCGACGGTCCGCCGAGGGCGGCGCGGCCGAGCCCGGGAGGCTGAGCCCGAGGGCCTCGGCGACCGAGGCCATGGTGTTGGCGGTGTACATGCCGCCGCACGCGCCCTCACCGGGGGCGATCGCGCACTCGATGCGCTTGAGGTCGGCCTCGCTCATCTTGCCCGCGAGGCAGGCGCCGACCGCCTCGAACGAGTCGATGATCGTGACATCCTTCTCGGTGCCGTCGCTGAGCTTGACCCAGCCGGGAGCGATCGACCCCGCGTAGAGGAACACGCTGGAGAGGTCGAGGCGGGCGGAGGCCATCAGCATGCCGGGGATCGACTTGTCGCAGCCGGCGAGAAGCACGGAGCCGTCGAGGCGCTCGGCCATGATGACCGTCTCGACGGAGTCGGCGATGACCTCGCGGGAGACCAGCGAGAAGTGCATGCCCTCGTGGCCCATCGAGATGCCGTCGGAGACGGAGATGGTGCCGAACTGCAGCGGGTAGCCGCCACCGGAGTGCACGCCCTCCTTGGCGCCCTGGGCGAGCCGGTCGAGGCTCAGGTTGCAGGGGGTGATCTCGTTCCAGCTCGACGCAATGCCGATCTGGGGCTTGTCCCAGTCCTCGTCGCCCATGCCCACGGCGCGGAGCATTCCGCGCGACGTGGTGGCTTCGATGCCATCGGTGACGACGCGGCTGCGGGGCTTGATGTCGACGGCGGGCGCGCCGGATGCAGCGGGGGTTTCAGGCATGTAACAGAGTGTAGGCCCGGGCCGCATTCCCCCCGGCGCACGCGCGGGACGTACGCGCGGTCGCTCAGCCGCGGGCGTCGGCGAGGTGCTGCAGCAGGGCCGCGAGCTCCTCGGGCGAGCCCACCCGCACGGCCGCGGCGGTCTCCCCCGCACCGACCCGCACGCCGAGGTCCGCCGGCCCCAGGGCGCGCAGCGCGTCTTCGTCGGTGACGTCGTCGCCGGCGAACACGACGGCGGTCGCACCGACGCGATCGGCGAGGCGGCGGACCGCGTCATCCTTCCCGCCCTCACGGAACGCGTACTCGACGATGTCGTGCCCGGTGCGACGTCGCCAGGCGGGCGCCTCGCGCGCCACCAGGTCGTCGACCCGCCGCTGGGCGGTGGCCGCGGCATCCGGCTCGCTCAGCCGGGTGTGCACACCGAAGCCGAAGCTCTTGCGTTCGATCCAGGCGCCGTCGAGGTCGGCGACGAGACCCTCGGCGGTGTCCGCCAGCTGGTCAAGAGTCGCCGTCTCCTCGGAGGTCGGCGCTCCCTCGACGCCCGACTCCCCCGGATGCCAGTACTCGATGCCGTGCGAGCCCGCCAGGTGCCACGGCGACGCGTCGTCGTGCTCGGCGATCACCCGCAGGTCGGCGAGCGAGCGCCCCGACACGAGCGCGACGTGGGTGCGGGGCGCAGCCGCCAGCGCACCGAGCGCCGCGCGAGCGGCGGGGATCATGCGCGCCGACATCGGCTCGTCGACCGTGTGCGACAGGGTGCCGTCGAAATCGAGTGCCACGAGAAGTACATCGGATGCCGCGACCCGAGCGATGCGCTCGGTCGCCGCCTCCGGCGCGGTCGCGGTCACCGGGCGTCCGAGCGGGTCGCGTCGAGCGCCGCCAGGAACGAGCGCGACCAGTCCTCGACGTCGTGTTCGAGCACGCGGCGACGCAGCGCCCGCATCCGTCGTCCCTGCTCGGCCGCCGGCATGTCGATCGCGCGGCGGATGGCGTCCTTCACCCCGTCGATGTCGTGGGGATTGATCAGCAGCGCACTGCCCAGCTCGTCGGCGGCTCCCGCGAACTCGCTCAGCACCAGCACACCGCGGTTGTCGGTGCGGGTGGCGACGTACTCCTTCGCGACGAGGTTCATGCCGTCGCGCAGCGCCGTCACGAGCATCACGTCGGCCGCGAGGTAGAGCGCCACCATCTCCTCGCGCGGGTATGCCTGGTGCAGGTAGCGGATCGCCGTGTGCCCCATCGTGTCGTGGTCGCCGTTGATGCGCCCCACCGTCAGTTCGATCTCGTCGCGCAGCTGCATGTACGCCTCGACGCGCTCCCGGCTGGGGCTCGCGACCTGCACGAGGGTGACGTCCTCGACCGAGAGGGAGCCGTCGCCCAGCAGTTCACCGAACGCCTTCAGCCGGTGGCGGATGCCCTTGGTGTAGTCGAGTCGATCGACTCCCAGCAGGATCTTGCGGGGATTCCCGAGGCTCGCGCGGATCTCCGCCGCCCGCGCGCGCACGTCCTCCCGTTGCGCGAGCTCGATGTAGGAGTCGGCGTCGATCGAGATCGGGAACGCCTTGGCGAGCGCGAGGCGCGTGCCACCGTCGGGCGTCGGCACCCGGATGCCGCTGGCGCGCGTCTCGTAGTGGAACTGGCGGCGCACGGCGCGGGCGAAGTTGCCGGCGTCGGCCACTCGCTGGAAGCCGATGACGTCGGCGCCGAGGAGACCCTCCAGCACCTGACGACGCCAGGGCAGCTGGGCGAAGATCCCGTATGCCGGGAACGGAATGTGATGGAAGTAGCCGATCGTCAGGTCGGGCCGCAGCTCCCGCAGCAGCGCCGGAACGAGCTGCAGCTGGTAGTCCTGCACCCAGACCGTCGCGCCGGAGGCCGCGACTTCCGCCGCCGCCTCAGCGAAACGACGGTTCACCGCCACGTAGGTGTCCCACCAGATGCGCTTGTACCGCGGCGCCGCGATCACGTCGTGGTACAGCGGCCAGATCGTGTCGTTCGAGAAGCCTTCGTAGTAGTTCTCGACCTCCGCCGCGGAGAGCGCGACCGGCACGATGAAGATGCCGTCGACCTCGAGCGGGTCGAGCTCCAGGTCGGCTTTGCCGGGCCATCCGACCCACGCGCCGTCACGCTTGCGCATGACCGGCTCGAGCGCGGTGACGAGACCACCCGGCGAATTCCGCCAGCCACCGTCGTCGTCGCGATCCACCGGGAGTCTGTTTGCCACGACCACGAAGTCGGCCTGAGTCACAAGGGCCCTGCTCTCTGATTCGGTCCGTCCAGGCTATCCGCACCCGTCAGCGAGCCGACTACGGTTGACACATGCGCAAGTACCTCTTCGGCACGGGCATCATCGGCGCCATCACGAGCGGATTCACCCTGCTGCGCGGTCTGCGCGGGAGCGACGAGCCGTTCACCTGGCGCACCGCGCTCGCGTGGCTGAGCTGGGGCATCACCCTTGCGCTCGCGATCGGCGCGATCGTCGACACCTTCCGAGCCGGCCACGGACACGTGATCGGCAACGACTCCCCCGTCGCCGACAAGCAGGCGAAGCTGCTCGCCAAGCGCCTGCGCCGCTGAGCGCACCCGACACACGGCGACGCCCGCCCTCCCGCAGAGGGCGGGCGTCGTGCTGTCAGCGCGTGATGATCAGCGCGTGATGATCAGCGCGTCGCCCTGACCGCCGCCGCCGCACAGCGCGACGGCCGCGGTGCCCGATCCCCGGCGCACCAGCTCGTGCACCACGTGCACGACGAGCCTGTTGCCGGATGCCCCGATCGGGTGCCCGATCGCGATGCCCCCGCCGTGGATGTTGACGATCTCCTCCGAGACGCCGAGACGAGCGGTGGATGCCGCCACCACCGCCCCGAACGCCTCGTTGATCTCGATGAGGTCGAGGTCGCCGACCGTGATGCCGTGCTTCTGCACGGCCACTTCGATGGCGTGGGCGGGCTGCGCGTGGAGCGAGTTGTCGGGGCCGGCCACCTGGCCGGAGGCACCGACCGCGGCGAGCACGGTCCAGCCCTGATCGTCGGCGTGGGCCCGCGTCGTGAGCACGACCGCGGAGGCACCGTCGGAGATCGGCGACGAGTTGCCGGCGGTGATGGTGCCGCCCTCGGCGAAAGCCGGACGCAGCGCCGCGAGCGTCTCGATGGTGGTCTCCGGGCGCACCCCCTCGTCGGCGGTCAGCCGCAGCGGCTCGCCCTTGCGCTGGGGCACCTCGATCGGCACGATCTCGCCGTCGAAGACCCCCGCCGCCTGCGCGGCAGCCGCTCGCTGATGGGACAGGGCGGCGACGTGGTCCTGCTGCGTGCGGGTGAGCTGATAGGTCGGGTTCAACCGTTCGGTGGAGGCTCCCATGCTGTCGTGCTCGTAGGCGTCGGTGAGCCCGTCGAGGGCCATGTGGTCGAGAACCTCGACCGAGCCGTACTTCCAGCCCGACCGGGAGTTCATCATCAGGTGCGGCGCCCGGGTCATGGACTCCATGCCCGCGGCCACGACGACGCGCGCATCGCCGAGCCGGATCATGCGCGCCGCGTCGATGACGGCCGTGAGGCCCGAGAGGCACACCTTGTTCACGCTGTGAGCCGGGACATCCCACCCGATCCCCGCGCCGATCGCGACCTGTCGCGCCGGGTTCTGACCCGACCCCGCCGGAAGGACCTGCCCGACGATCACCGCATCGACGGCACCGGCGGGGATGCCCCCCTGGGTGAGCGCGCCGGTGACGGCGAAGGATCCGAGCTGCACCGCGGTGAAGGGCGCGAGCTGGCCGAGCAGCCGCCCCTGCGGGGTGCGCGCGGCGGCAACGATGACGACGTCGTCGGAGATCATGCGTCCACCTTAAGCGTGTCGGCGATGACGAGCGCGGGCTCGGTCGCGGCGACGACCTCGTCGATCGTGACACCCGGCGCGAGCTCGGTCAGCACGAGTCCGTCGGGAGTCACGTCGATCACGGCGAGGTCGGTGATGATCCGGTCGACGACCCCGCGGCCCGTGAGCGGCAGGCTGCACGCGTCGACGATCTTCGGGGAGCCGTCCTTCGCGACGTGCTCCATGAGGACGACGACCTTCGCCGCTCCGTGCACGAGGTCCATCGCGCCGCCCGGGCCCTTGACCATCTTCCCGGGGATCATCCAGTTCGCGAGGTCGCCCGTGGCCGAGACCTGCATGGCCCCGAGGATCGCGGCGTCGATCTTGCCGCCACGGATCATGCCGAAGCTCGTCGCCGAGTCGAAGAACGCGGCACCCGGAAGCACGGTCACGGTCTCCTTGCCGGCATTGACGAGATCGGGATCGACGTCCTCGTCGAAAGGGTACGGGCCGACGCCGAGAATGCCGTTCTCGGACTGCAGCACCACCGTCACGCCCGCGGGCACGTAGTTCGGCACGAGGGTCGGCAGGCCGATCCCCAGGTTGACGTACGAGCCGTCGGCGAGCTCCTGAGCCGCGCGCGCGGCCATCTCGGTGCGCGTGAGCGCCATGGTCATGCCCCCCCCTCGCGCCGTGACGGTGCGCTTCTCGATGCGCTTCTCGATGCCGGTGCCGACCTCGACGATGCGGTGCACGTAGACGCCGGGCAGGTGCACGGCGTCGGGGTCGAGCACTCCGGGCTCGACGAGCTCCTCGACCTGCACGATGCAGATGCGCCCGGCCATCGCGGCGAGCGGGTTGAAGTTGCGCGCCGCCTTGTGGAACACGAGGTTGCCGTGGCGGTCCCCCCGCCACGCGTGCACGAGCGCGAAGTCGGTGACGATCGCCTCCTCGAGCACGTAGTCGCGGGCCCGACCCGAGACGTCGAAGGAGCGCACGTCCTTGGCGGGCGACGCGACGGCGACGCCTCCGGAGCCGTCGTAGCGGCGGGGAAGCCCGCCCTCCGAGACCTGCGTGCCGACGCCCGACTGCGTGTAGAACGCGGCGATGCCCGATCCGCCGGCGCGCAGCTTCTCGGCGAGGGTTCCCTGCGGGGTGAGCTCGAGCTCGAGCTCGCCCGAGAGGAACTGCCGCTCGAACTCCTTGTTCTCCCCCACGTACGACGACGTCATCTTGCGGATGCGGCGGGCGTTCAGCAGCACGCCGAGACCCCAGTCGTCGACGCCGCAGTTGTTCGAGACGATCGAGAGGTCGCTCGTGCCCTGCGCGAGCAGGGCGTCGATGAGGGCCATCGGGTTGCCGGAGAGGCCGAAGCCTCCGACCGCCAGGCTGGCGCCGTCGGGGATGTCGGCGACGGCCTCGGCAGGCGTCGCGACTTCTTTGTCGATCACGGGTCACTCCTTCGTCGAGCGGATCGTGGGTGGTCGTCGGTGAGTCCTCCCCGAGTCTCGCCGGGGTGCGGCATCCTGCCCATCAGGTGCTTGCGATGTGGGCGAATAGGCGCATAGTGTCCACATCATGGACACCACGACGACGGTTCCGGGAGCGCAGGCCGTCGCCCGCGCCGCCGCCCTGCTGCGGGTCGTGACCCGCGCCGGCGCCGACGGCGTCAGCGTGACGGATGCCGCGCGGGCCACGGGACTCACCCGGCCCACCGCGCACCGCCTGCTCACGGCGCTGCGGCACGAGGGCCTGGTCGACCTCGACGAGTCCGCCGCCAGCTGGCGCCCAGGCCCCGAGCTGTATCTCATGGGCACGGTAGCCGCCGCTCGCTACGACGTGACCGGCGTCGCCCGCGACATCGTGCGCTCACTCGCGGTGCGCACCGAGGAGAGCGCGTTCCTGTCGGTGCGGCGTGGCGACGAGACGGTGTGCCTGCTCGAAGAGGAGGGGTCGTTCCCGATCCGCTCGCGGGTGCTGTCGGAGGGCGTGCGGTTCCCCCTCGGTGTCGCCTCGGCGGGGCTCGCCATCCTCTCGTTCCTCCCCGACCACGATGTGGACGCCTACTTCGAGCGGCATCCCGACCTCCCCCGCGCCTGGGGAGCGGCTCACCGACAGGACCGCCTGCGCGCCCGCATGGCCGAGACGGTCGAGCGCGGCTACGCCGTCAATCCCGGCCTCATCGTCGAGGGCAGCTACGGCATGGGCGCGGCCGTCTTCACCCGCGACGGTCACCCGCAGTGGGCGCTGAGCCTCACCGGCGTCGACTTCCGCTTCGCCCCCGAGCGCCGCGCCGAGATCGGACGCATCCTGCTCGCGCACGCCCACCAGCTGACGACCCGCATCGCGGGGCACCGCGCCGGGGGGAACTGAGCCCGGGCGTCAGACCGAGTCGGATGCCGCGGCCACCTGCTCGCGGATCTCGGCGGCGACGATCGCCGCGCCGCCCCCGGACAGCACGATCGTGTAGTGATTGAAACCGGGGATGCGGGAATGCACGACACCGGGAACGGTCGGGAGCAGGCGTTCCAGGTAGTCGGGGGCGTAGAGCCCCGGCTCCTCGTTCTGCAGGCCGCGCGGCACCGTCAGGAACCGCGTCGGATGTGCGAGCGCGGCGAGAGCCGCCGGCAGCACATCACCGGTGTTCATGTCGAGCGTGTCCGCGGCGGTGATCTCGTAGCTCGTGGCGGGACGCAGCATCCCGGCGCCGTCATCGACGAGGTCGTAGGCGAGGTAGTCCTCGAGGGTCGCCGACCAGTCGTCCCGGAACGCGGGATGCACCCGCCAGAAGTCGAGATAGTCGTCGACGCTCGCGAAGCGGCGGGAGAGCCGTTCGGCCGTCGGCCCCAGGATCGCCGCGACGAGCGTGTCGGTGTCGAGCCCCGCGGGCACGTCGAGCGGCAGCCCGCCGTCGATGAGCAGCAGACGACTCACGCGCTCCGGGTAGAGGTAGGCGAACGCGAGCGACACGAACGCGCCCATCGAGTGGCCGACCACCAGGGAGCTCGTCACGTTGGCGGCGTCGAGGAGCGCGGCCAGGTCGGCGGCATGGGCCGCCATCCCGGCGGGATGCGTGATGCCGTTGCTCGCCCCGCGTCCGCGCAGGTCGGGGGCGATCAGCCGGTAGCCGGGAAGCAGCGGCACGACATCGTCCCAGGCGTGCAGGGACGAGGTGACGCCGTGCACGAGCACGACCTCGCCGAGAACCTCGTCCACCGGCTCCCAGACGATCGCGTGAAGGGTGCCGCCCTCGACGGCCACGTCGAGGGGATGAGCGACATGGGCGCTCATCGTGCGGACCATCCGCCGTCCATGGTGTACGACGCACCGGTGACCATCGCCGCGGCATCCGAGACCAACCAGCCCACGAGCGACGCGACATCATCGGCCTCGACGAGCTGCTTGATCGCGGCCTCGGTCAGCATGACCTTCTCGACCACCTCGTCCTCGGGGATGCCGTGCACCTTCGCCTGGTCGGCGATCTGCTTCTCGACCAGCGGCGTGCGCACGTATCCGGGATTGATGCAGTTGCTGGTGACGCCGTGCTCGGCCCCCTCGAGCGCCGTCACCTTCGAGAGACCCTCGAGGCCGTGCTTGGCGGCGACGTACGCCGACTTGAATGCGCTCGCACGAAGCCCATGCACGCTCGAGATGTTGACGATGCGGCCCCAGCCGCGCTCGTACATGCCGGGGAGCGCCGCGCGGATCAGGAGGAACGGCGCCTCGAGCATGATGCGCTGGATGAGGCGGAACGCGTCAGGGTCGAAATCGACGATCGAGGCGACGCGCTGGATTCCCGCGTTGTTCACGAGGATGTCGGCGTCGAGGGTGAGCGCGTCGAGCGCCGCGGTGTCACCGAGGTCGACGACCCACGTCTCGCCCCCGATCGCCGCCGCCGCCTTCTCGGCGGCCTCGGCGTTGAGGTCCGCGATGACGACGGTGGCGCCGCGGGCCGCGAACTGCGAGGCGCAGGCGAACCCGATGCCGCTCGCCCCTCCCGTCACGACGGCGCGTCTGCCTGCCAGATCGGTGCTCACGATTCGATTCCTTCCTCGGTGGCGCGCACGACCGGCGCGCCGATGGTCGAGGGGCGGGGCGCGAGAGCGTTGTCGATGAACCGCGTCATCGCCGCGAACACGTCCGACGGGATCTGCGCGGGCATCGCGCCCGTGGCATCCCTCTCCCACAGCAGGTACCGCATGCCGATCAGCTCTCCCGCGCCCATGAGCGCCCACGCAGCCACGGCCGGATCGAGCCCGGCATCGACATCGCCGTCCTGCTGGGCGGCGCGAAGCCCCGCCTCGTAGCCGTCGACGATGCGCGTGTAGTGCAGGCGCAGCAGCGCGGGTGAGACGAACTCGGCCTCGCGCACGACCCGGTAGAGCGCCGGGTGGTCGGCCGTGAAGCGGAAGAACCCCGCGAACCCGGCGTGTTCCGCCTCGAGCCGTGACCGCGCCCCGACCATCGCCTCCCCCATCGCGTGGCGCACCCGCTGGTTGAGGTCGAGCACGAGCGCCTCGAAGATCGACTGCTTCGAGTCGAAGTAGAGGTAGAAGGTACCGAGGCCCACTCCGGCGCGCTCGGTGATCTTCACGATGGATGCCTCGTGGTAGCCGAGGTCGGCGAACACCTGCTCGGCGGCCTCGAGGATGCGTCGACGGGTCGCCTCACCGCGCTTGGTGAGAGGCCGGCCGGTCGCCTGGGAGACCGGGGAGGCCGCGGCATCCGTCAGGGCGTCATCGGGAGTGTTCATCGATCCTCCGGGGCTCGAGGACGAGGGCGGCGGCGCGTTCGCGCAGCCGCCGACGGGCGATCTTGTCGACCGCGGACCGGGGCAGCTCGTCGACCACGACGAATCGCACCGGAACCTTGACGGAGGAGAGGATGCCGCGGGCGTGCGCGTCGAGCTCGTCCTCACCGACCACTGCCCGCTGAGCGAGCGTGACGAACGCGACACCGCGCTCTCCCCACACCCGGTCGGGCACGGGGACCACCGCCGCGTCGACGACGAGCGGATGCGTGCGCAGCGCCGCCTCGACCTCCGCGGGGGCGACGTTCTCGCCACCGGAGATGAAGATCTCCTTACGCCGGTCAACGATGCGGTAGACGCCGCGCGCGTCGCGCGCGGCGAGGTCGCCGGTGCGCAGCCAGCCACCCACGAAGGCCCGCGCCGTCGCGTCGGGGTCATCGAGGTAGCCGGGCGTCACGCTCGGCCCCTGCACGACCAGCTCGCCGGTGGCGGCGCCGTCGAGCAGGTCGCCGGTCTCGGGATCGATGAGAGCGACGTCGACGTGGCGATAGGGGCGTCCGACGGTGCCGACGAGGTCGTCTGTCTCCCCCGGCACGGTGAGCACGTTGGGGCCGGCCTCGGTGAGGCCGTAGCCCTGGGCGAGACGCACCCCCCGCGCGCGCCACGTGGCGTGGAGGTCGGCGGGCATCGTCGCGCCGCCGACCTGCGCGACGCGCAGGGACGACAGATCGGATGCCGCGAATCTCGGGTCGTCGGCGAGCAGTCGGTACTGCGTGGGCACGCCCATCATGACGGTCACACCCCGGTCGGCGATGAGCGGCAGCACACGCGAGGGCTGGAAGGACCGCTCGAGCACGACGGTCGCGCCCGCCCACCACGCGAGCAGCGGCTGCACGTTCCATGCCGCGATGTGGAACTGCGGGAGCATCGTGAGCACGACGTCGTGGGCGGCGATCTCGATCGCGCCGGCGAGGGCGAGGTTGTTCCAGAAGCAGTTGGCGTGGGTGAGCACGACCCCCTTCGGGCTCGCCTCGCTTCCGGAGGTGAAGATGACGAGTAGCGGATCGTCGTCGCGCACCCCGCGGGGGCGCGGTGCGGCGCCGTGGTCGGGATGCCGCGGCGGCAACACCCGCTCGGAGGTGTGACCGCCGAGCACGGCGACGGGCGGCACCGTGTCCAGGTGCGTGCGTGCCTCGGCGACGAGCCCCGCGTACTCATCGTCGACGAGGAGCAGCTGCGGCCGCGCGCGTGCGATCAGGGCGGCGAGTTCACCGGCGGCTGCCCGCCACGACAGCGGAACGAATGCCGCGCCGACCGACGCGCAGCCGAAGAACGCCACGACATGGTCGATCGAGTTGCCCGACACGGTGGCGACGCGGTCGCCCGCACCGTAGCCCGCCGCACGCAACGCCTCGACGAACCCCGCGACGCGCTCGGCGAGCGTCGCGTAGTCGATGCGAACCCCTCGGTCATCGATCGCGGTGGACGCCGGCGACAGCCGCGCCCGGTCGCGCACCCAGCGCGCGACGGTGTGCGGCTCGTCGACGAGCGGTGTCAGGTCGAGGGCGTTCATACTCGCGCCTCGACGCGGTCCTCCGCAGCATCCAGCTCGGTCAGGGGCGTCGCGCGACGCGCCGAGCGTCGCCGCCGCGCAAGCTGGTCGACGGTGCCGGCGATCCCACCGGGCAGGAACATCACCACGATGATGAACAGTACGCCCAGCAGGAACAGCGGTTCGGAGAGCGGCACGCGCAGCACGTCGGGAAGGCCGGCGATCGCGTCGGTGCGGGCGAGCACTGTGAGGCGCTGGTCGAGGAGCGTGTAGACCACCCCGCCGATCACCGCTCCCCAGCGGAACCCGACACCGCCGAGCACGACCATCACGAGGATCGTGATCGTGAGGTCGGCCGACACCGCCCGCGGCTGAGTGCCCGACTGCAGGAGCATGTAGGCGACACCGGCGGCCGCGGCGCATCCGGCGGCGACGACGAACACCAGGAGTTTCGCGGTGTAGGGGCGCAGTCCGAGGATCTGCACCCTCTGATCGTTCTCGCGCGCTGCTCGCGCAAGGTGCCCGAGGCGCGAACTGTCGACCCAGAGCGCGACGAGATAGACGAGCACGACCACCACGAGGGCGATCCAGTAGAGGTTTCGGGTGTTCGCGACCCCGAGCAGTGCATCCGGAACCGAGCCGGTCGGGAGGGCGAGTCCCTCTTCGCCTCCGGTGACCTCCTGGTTGCGGCGCACGAGCACGGAGCCTGCCTGGGCGAATGCCAGCGTCACCATCGCGAACGGGATGCCGGTCACCCGCATGCTGATCGCGCCGGTGAGCGCCGCGATCGCGAGGCCGCCGATCAGGGCGATCAGCACGCCCGGCCACAGCGGCACACCGGCGTACTGCAGCACGATGCCGAGGCCGTACGCCCCCGCCCCGAAGTAGAGGGCGTGCCCGAAGGAGAGCAGTCCCGCGGTGCCGAGCAGCATGTTGTACGACAGCGCGAGAGCGGCGAAGACCATGCACAGGGCCATGAGCTGCAGACTGCCCGCCGTGTAGGTGGGCCCGGGGAGGATGCCGGGGATCGACAGGTCGAGCAGGGGCAGCACGGCGAGCACAGCGACGAGGACGACGCCGACGATCGCCGGCACGAGTGCGCGCCGCACCGGGCGGGGCTGCGAGATGGATGCCGCGGTCATGCCGCCCTCCCGAGGAGTCCGCGCGGGCGCACCAGCAGCACGACCGCGAGCAGCACGACCACGATGAAGTCGCCGGTGCCGCCGAGGAAGAAGTTCGAGAACTGCTGCAGCACAGCGACGATCACCGACGCGATCGCCGCGCCCGCGAGCGAGCCGAGGCCGCCGATGACCGTGACGATGAACGCGAAGATGAGCAGAGTCTGCCCGAGCTGAGCCGAGACATATCCGGTGTACTGCGCCGCGAGCACGCCGCCGATGCCGGCAGCCGCCCCGCCGATGGCGAAGACGAGGGTGAACGAGCGACGGACGTCGATGCCGAGCGCGGTCACCATCTGCCGGTTCTCGACGCCGGCGCGGATGATCATGCCGTACCGCGTGCGCCGCAGGAACACGACGAGTGCGGCGAGCACGAGCGCGGCGGCGAGCATCAGCACCCAGTAGGTGTTCGGGATGCGCGCTCCCAGCACGTCGGTCGTCTGCACGAGCCACTCGGGACCCTTGATGTAGATCGGATCGGTTCCCCAGATGCCCTCGAACAGGGCGACGGCGGCGAACGAGAGCCCGACGGTCACCAGCACCTGTTCGATGTGACGTTCGTAGAGGGGGCGGATCAGCGCCAACTCGGTGACCGCCGCGAACACGGCGCCGACGACAGCGCCCGCCAGGATCGAGAGCAGGAAGCCACCCCAGGACGAGGTGTCCATGCGGCGCGCGACCTCCCAGCCGACCAGCGCGCTGAGCGTCAGGAAGGCTCCGTGGGCGAAGTTCAGCACGTGCATGAGCCCGTAGATGAGGCTGAGGCCCGAGGCGATGAGGAAGTAGAGGGCGCCGAGGCCGACGCCCGTGATCAGGACGAGCACGAGGGAGCTCATGCGGTCACCTCCGCATGCACTCCGAGCAGCCGTCGCGTGAGGTCGGGGTCGTCGAGGATGCCGGCGGCGGTGCCGGTGTGCACCACGCGCCCGCCACTGATGACGATCGCGGGTCCGGCGAGCCGGCGCACCACCTCGAGGTTCTGCTCGACGAGCAGGATGGGCACCGTGCGCGCCGCCTCTGCGAGGGCATCCGCCACTTCTGTCACGATCTTCGGCGCGAGCCCCTTGGTCGGCTCGTCGACCAGCAGGATGCGGTTGTCGTTGAGCAGTGCCCGGGCGACCGAGACCATCTGCTGCTGTCCGCCCGAGAGCGTGCCGGCGGCCTGATTGCGGCGTGCGACGAGGTCGGGGAACAGCTCGGCGACGAACTCGCGGCGCGGGTTGCGCTGCCGCTCTGCAAGGGCGAGGTTCTCGGCCACCGTGAGGCCGGCGAAGACCTCTCGGTCCTCGGGCACGTACCCCACACCCCGCTGCACGATGCGATGGGTGGAGAGCCCGTCGATCCGCTCCCCCGCGAGCGTCACCTGCCCACGGCGGGAGATCAGCCCGAGGATCGCACGCAGCGTCGAGGTCTTGCCGACGCCGTTGCGGCCGAGTACCGCGGTGATGCCGGTCGCGGGCACCGAGAACGAGACATCCTCGACGACCTGTTGGCCGCCGATCGTCGCCCGCAGGTTCGCGACCTCGAGGATCGATTCGGATGCCGCGCTCATGCCGCCGTCCCCAGGTAGGCCTGCTGCACGACCGGGTTCGCCATGATCTCGGCGGGGTCGTCGAAGGCGATGATGCTGCCGAAGTACATGACGGCGACCTTGTCGACGAAGCCGAGGAGCACGTCGATGTGGTGCTCGACCATGAGCACGGTGCAGTTCTTCTCGCTCTGCATGCGGCGGATGGTGTCGACGAGGCCCGGCACGTCACCGGACCCGACGCCGGCCATGGGCTCGTCGAGGAGCACCACGTCGGCGTCGGTTGCGAGCAGCACGGCGATCTCGAGTTTGCGCTTGTCGCCGTGCGAGATGTCGCCGGCGAAGGCGTCGAGCTTGTGGTCGAGACCGACCTCCTCGAGCGCGGCGTGTGCGCGGCGGGTCGCGGCATCCGCTCGCCCGGGGAAGCGCAGCAGCGAGTAGCTGCCGCCGAGCTGAGCCTGGGCGGCCAGGCGCACGTTCTCGAGAACGCTCAGCCGCGGGAACAGACTCGAGGTCTGGAAGGTGCGCCCCAGCCCCGCCCGCGCTCGGCGCGGGACCGACGTGCGCGTGACGTCGGAGCCGTGGAGGCGGATGGAGCCGGACGTGGGCTTGACGAGTCCGGACACGGCGTTGAACAGGGTGGTCTTCCCTGCTCCGTTGGGGCCGATGACCCCGACGGAGGAGCCGGCCGGGACCGTGAGGTCCACGTCCTTCAGGATCGTCGCGCCACCGATCTGCCGGCCGAGGCCGGCGATCTCGAGGGCGGGCGGGGTGGAGCTGGACATGCGGCCTCCGGCTACTTCATCGTCACGGGTGCGGGGGCGACATCCGCGCCCTTGACCGTGTCGACCAGCTGGGGCGTGAACGACGAGCCGTTCGCGACGAGCTTCACCTGGTACATGTCCTGGATCAGGGCGTGGTCGGCGGCGCGCACGGTGTTGCTCCCCTTCGGACCGTCGAAGGTGTAGCCCTCGAGCGACGAGATCATCTGATCGACGTCCCCCTTGCCCTGTTGGATGGCGTGCACGATCATCAGCGCCGCGTTGAAGCCGTCGGGGCTGAACAGATCGGGCGTGCCGCCGGCCTGCGTGATGAGGTCGATCATCTTGGTGTTCACGTCGTTCGACGGGGCGCCCGGGAAGTAGTGGTTCAGGAACTTGATCTTCGTGGACGCATCGCCGTAGGCGTTGAACGTGGACGAATCGCCGAGCCCGGTGACGACCGGGATCTGGTCGAGCACGCCCTGCTGGCTGAGCGCCTGCCACATCGCACCGGTGGTGGCGCCGGCCCACGCGACGAAGACGAGGTCGGGCTTGGCACTGAGCACCTGTTGGGCGAACGGGGTGAACTCGGTCACGTCCTCGGCGACGAGCACGGGCGTCACGGTCGCGCCCTTGGCCCCGAGGATCGCCTTGACGGCGGCGACGTTGCCCTGCCCGAACGCGTTGTTCTGAGCGAAGACGACGACGTTCTTGCCGCTGATGTCGGGCAGGAACGTGCCGGCGGTGGCGACGTCCTGCGCGCTCTCACGGCCGGAGCGGAACGTGTACTTGTTGGCGCCGGTGATGGCATCGGTGGCCGCGGGACCCGAGATGAACAGCACCTTGTTCTGTGCGGCTTGGTCGGCGAGCTTGAGCGCCACGCCCGACGAGGCCGAGCCCGCGAGGATGTTGACGCCTTGACCGATCAGATCCTTCGCCGCGGTGACGGCGGTGTCGGGGTTGCCCGCGTCATCCCGGTAGTCGACGGTGATCTTGGTGCCGTCGATCGTGTTCGTGCCGCCGGTCGCGTAGTTCAGGCCGGCCTTGAAGCCGTCCAGGTACTGCTTGCCGTAGCCCGCGAGGGCTCCGGTCTCGCTCGTGATCACGCCGACGGTGACCTCCGACGGACCCGAGGCGGTGCTGCCTGCCCCGGCGCCGGTTCCGGGGGCGCATGCGCTGAGGCCGATGGCGGCGCTCGCGATCACCGCCCCGAGGAGCAACTTCTTCGTAACTCGCATGTGATTGCCTTTCACCCTTGGAAGGACTTCCTGAAAGCTGATTCAGGTATTGCGAGACTAAGAAGTCGGATGCCGCGATGTCAAGGCGGTGCGCGTGAAGCTCCGCCGATCCCCTCGGGGGTCAATCGCATTACATACTCGGGGTATATACTTCCGGTATGACTCGCACCAAGGATATCGAGAGGATCGTGACCGCCGCCCACGCGCTCACGCGCATCGCCGCCGTCCGCACCGGCAGCGAGGTGCCGGCCGCGCAGTGGCGCATGCTCAGTGCGCTGAACGGAGAGGGCGCGCTCCGCGTCGGCGCGCTCGCGCAGTTCGCGCGCACGCCGCAGCCCGTCGTCACCCGCCTCGTCGGCCAGCTGGTCGACGAGGGCCTCGTGACCCGCGCCGGCGACCCGGAGGACTCGCGCGCGACCGTCGTCGACCTCACCGCCGACGGCCGTGCGGCGCTCGATCGCTGGCGTGCCGACCTCGTCGCGGCGATCGAACCGCTGTTCACCGACCTCGCCGACGACGAGTGGGAGACCCTCCGTCGCGCCTCGCAGATCCTCGCCGATCGCACGGCCGTCT
Source organism: Microbacterium sp. 71-23 (assembly GCF_001897265.1). Taxonomy (NCBI): domain Bacteria; kingdom Bacillati; phylum Actinomycetota; class Actinomycetes; order Micrococcales; family Microbacteriaceae; genus Microbacterium; species Microbacterium sp. 71-23. The sequence goes on along the minus strand of NZ_MKSL01000017.1, from coordinate 67,044 downwards.
CGCCGGCTGTGGCCCGATGAGCGGCGGGGGCACCGGGGCATCCGTTCTGCGTCAGCCGCTGCAGGTGTGGGCGGTCGCCGTCGCCTGCGTGGTCGCGTTCATGGGTATCGGCCTGGTCGACCCCATCCTCCCGGCGATCGCCGAGTCCCTGCAGGCGACACCGGTGCAGACCGAGCTGCTGTTCACGAGCTATCTGCTCGTGACCGCTCTCGCGATGCTCGTCACGAGCTGGATCTCGAGCCGCATCGGAGCGAAGGCGACCCTGCTGATCGGTCTCGCGCTCATCGTGGTGTTCGCCCTTTTCGCCGGTCTCAGCGGGTCGGTCGAGGCGGTCATCGGCTTCCGGGCGGGCTGGGGCCTCGGCAACGCGCTCTTCATCTCGACCGCCCTCGCCACGATCGTGGGCGCTGCGGCCGGCGGCTCGGGGGCGGCCATCATGCTCTACGAGGCGGCGCTCGGCATCGGCATCGCTGTCGGCCCGCTGCTCGGCGGCCTGCTCGGCGAGGTGAGCTGGAAGTGGCCCTTCTTCGGTGTCTCGGTGCTGATGGCGGTGGCGTTCGTCGCGATCGCGATCCTGCTGCGCACCAAGGGTGAGAAGCGCACGCCAGTGGCGTTCTCGGCGCCGTTCCGGGCGCTCGGCAACCCGTCGCTGGCGATCCTCGCGGTCGCGGCGCTCTTCTACAACATCGGGTTCTTCACGCTGCTCGCCTTCTCGCCCTTCCCCTTGGGGTTCGGCGCGATGGGCATCGGGTTCACCTTCTTCGGGTGGGGCATCGCCGTCGCGATCACGAGCGTCTGGGTCGCACCCCTGATGCTCAAGCGGATGACCCGCAGCACCGCCATGCTCATCACACTGCCGCTCCTGGCGATCGACCTGGTCGTCGCGGGTGTGCTCGTGACCTCCCCCACCGCTCTGGTCGTGTGCATCATCGTGGGCGGTCTGATGCTGGGCATCATGAACACCGTGCTCACCGAGTCGGTGATGGAGGCGACCGATCTGCCGCGCGCGGTGGCGTCGTCGGCGTACTCCGCGGTGCGGTTCCTGGGCGGCGCCGCCGCTCCGCCGCTCGCCGCGTTCCTGTGGCACGCGGCGAACGCGTCGGTGCCCTACTGGGTCGCCGCGCTCGCGGTGCTGATCTCCGCCGGGGCGATCCTCGTCGGACGCCCGAAGCTCGCACGCATCGACGTGCGCGAGGCGGACGAGGCCGAAGAGGGCGCCGCGGTGCTCATCGGCGACGCCGCCTGATCCCCCCGATCACCACGCCAGGTCGGCCGCCAGCCCCGCACGGGCGGCGGCCGACCGCACGCGGTCGTGCAGTTCGAGCGACGCGGTCGCCGCGAGCGGGTGGGTGCTCACCCCGTCACGGGCGACGAGCCGGCCACCGACGTATACGTGGGTGAGGTTTCGCAGTCCGCACGCGAACGCGTAGTGGGCGAAGGGGTCCCAGACGGGTCCGGTGTCGGGATGCCGCGGGTCGACGATCACGAGGTCGGCGAACTTCCCCACCGCGAGCGATCCGATGCGGTCCCCCACACCCAGCGCCTCGGCACCGCCGAGCGTGTGCATGCGGATCATCTCGCGCGGCATGATGATCGCGGCATCCCGGTGCAGGGCACGCTGCGCGTACATGCCGATGCGCATGTTCTGGAAGGGGTCGGAGATGTCGGTGCACGACTGGTCGTCGAGGCCCACTCCGATCGGCATGCCCAGTTCGCGGTAGCGCGGGATGTCGGCGAAGCCCGAGGCGAGCCGGCCGTTGGAGGCGGGCTGCCACACCATGCCGGCGCCGCGCTCCGCGGCGGTGCGGGACATGTGCTCGTCGGGGTGCACGAAGTGGCCGAACAGGAAGCCGGGACGCAGCGCTCCCGAGCGCTCGTACCAGTCGAACTTCTCGCGCTGCTGGTCGAGCGCCTCGCTCGTCTCGAGGAAGTGCGCCTGGTTGCTCACCCCGTGGGCGTCCATCATCGCCGCCTCGTGCGCGGCCGTCTCGGGACTGTCACTCCACTGCTGCGCGCCGAACACCGAGCCGCCGAGGTCGAGTTCGCGCGGGATGGCGGTGCGCACGTAGTCCATCGCATCGGCGAACACCCCGTGCGCACGATCGGCGCTTTGCAGCTCGGAGTCGATGCGCACCGCGTTGACCATGCGCAGGTTCGCGTCGGCGCCGGCATCCACCTGCCGGTAGACGTACTCGGGGCCGAGCTCGGCGAGGATGACGCGGCTGTCGCTCGCCGCGTCGTAGCGGCTGTGGAACCGCGACGAGAGGAAGTTGTAGGCCGAGGTGACGCCGTTGACGAGGAAGTCGAGGCTGCCGTGGAGCGTCATCCAGTACACGTCGTCGGCGTCGGTTCCCGACATGAACTGCGCCTGCACGCCGACCCAGCCGTAGAGCGGGTCTCCGGGGGTCATGCCCCGCATGCCGGACGTGAAGATGTGGCTGTGTGCCGACACGAAACCGGGAGCGACGAAGGCGCCGGCGGCATCCACCACCTCGGCGGCGGTGAGGGCGTCTGCCGGGGCGTCACCCACCCCGAGGCCGGAGATGCGCCCGTCGACACCGACCGAGATCCAGCCGCGGAACCAGTCCTCGCCGTCGACCATCGAGAGGATGACGGCATCGGTGATCGTGAGCAGCGGGCGGGGAGCGGATGCAGCAGAATCGGGCATGCCGCCAGCATTCCGCGCCCGGGAGACACGGCCGTTTCCCTCGTGTTTCCGGCAGATGTGCGCAGTGCCGCCCTGTGACCGTGGGGGCAATGACGAAGGGCCTCGGCCACGCTGTCGCGTGCCGAGGCCCTTCTGCGGTGCACCCCCTGGGACTCGAACCCAGAACCCACTGATTAAGAGTCAGTTGCTCTGCCGATTGAGCTAGAGGTGCATGGTTCGCGCTGCGAAAGCTCGCGGTCGAACCGAGGGTCAACGTTATCATCCCGCGTCCCGCGCCGCGAATCGGGCCGAGAACCGCCGGATAGGCTGGAGCCATGACCGCCGCGCCCGTGACTCCCGACGCCGCCGACGCCCGGGATGCCGCGGCATCCGGTCTCTTCGCCGCCGATCTGGCGCTCGCGCTGCGCCTCGCGGACGCGGCCGACGCCGTCACGATGGCGCGCTTCGACGCCGCCGACCTCGAGATCGATGTGAAGCCCGATGCGACGCACGTGACGGAGGCCGACCTCGCGACCGAGCGGGCGATCCGGGCGATCCTCGGCAGTGAGCGCCCCGACGACGGCATCTTCGGCGAAGAGTACGGAGCCGAAGGATCGACCCACCGCCAATGGATCATCGACCCCATCGACGGCACCGCGAACTACCTCAAGGGAATCCCGATGTGGGCGACGCTCATCGCCCTGGCCGTCGACGGCGTGCCCCAGGTCGGCGTCGTCAGCCAGCCCGCCCTCGGGCGCCGCTGGTGGGGCGCGACCGGATCGGGCGCGTGGACGGCGACCGACGCCGGACCGCGTCGCCTCGGCGTCTCGTCGGTCGACACGCTCGCCGAGGCGAGCATCAGCTTCCAGAGCATTCAGCAGTGGGACGAGGTCGGGCGCCTCGACCAGCTCGTCGCCCTCACCCGTACCGTGTGGCGTGACCGAGGCTACGGCGACGCGTGGCCGTACATGCTGCTCGCCGAGGGCCGGCTCGAGTTCGTCGCCGAGTTCGGAGTGAAGGAGTACGACATCGCCCCGATGTTCCCGATCATCGCCGAGGCCGGCGGACGCGTCACCGCGATCGACGGCAGCGCGTCGCTCTCGGACCGATCGGTGCTGGCCACCAACGGTGCACTGCACGACGCGTTCCTCGGCGCCGTCGCCCGAGCCGAAGGGACCGCCCCGTGACCCGACGTGCCACGATGCTGACCGCGTCGGCGCTCGCGCTCGTCGCCCTTACGGGATGCACGGCGACCGCGAGCCCCGCGCCGTCGAATCCTGTCACCTCGACCCCTGCCGCGACCGGCACGGCCAGCGCAACCCCCGTGCCGACGGGTACCGCCACCGCCGCCGCGGCAACATGTGACGGCATCCTCGACCCGAGCGTCGTGAAGAGTCTGTCCGATCAGGGCTGGACCTTCCGCCAGGAGTCGTTCCGCGCAGGGTCCACAGTGCTCACCGGTGGCCTGCAGTGCGTCTGGGGCGACTACTCGATCGCCAGCGATCACGTGCAGATCTACGGTTGGGCGCCGATCTCCGCCGAGCAAGCGGCGAGCGTGCGCACCGACCTGCTCGCCCAGGGCTTCCGCGCCGTCGAGGACAGCCGCGGCTCGTACCTCACCGAGAACGCGAACACCGCCATCGCGACGGATGCGGACGGGTACGGCACCACCTACCAGTTCGGCGACGGCTGGATCACCCTCTCGGACACCAAACAGGGACTGCTCCTCATCGAGCGCCCCACCGCCTGACCACGGGCCCGCACCGGCGCCGTCAGAGGCCGAGCACGATGCGCGGGCACGCGGCCCGCGACACGCACACGTACATCACGTCACTTCGCTCGCGCTCGGACGGCGACAGGATCGAGTCGCGATGATCGATCTCGCCGGAGATCACCGGCGTCTCGCAGGTGCCGCACGTGCCCTCGCGGCAGCTCGAGAGCACGAACACGCCCGACTCCTCGAGAACGTCGAGGACGCTCCGATCGGGCGCGACCTCGACGGTCATCCCGCTGTACTCCAGCTCGACCTCGAACGGCCCGTCCCAGACCGGCGCCGTCAAGGGCTCGGGTTCGAAGCGCTCGGCCGCGAACGCCACCCCGTGGGCGCCCGCGATCTGCTCTGCCGCATCCACGAGGCGCAGCGGTCCGCAGCACCACACCCCGGTGTGTGCCGGGAGAGCTCCGAAGAGCACCTCGAGATCCAGACGTCCGCCCCGCTCCGACACGTGCAGCACGAGCCGGTCGCCGTGCCGTTCCCGCAGCTCGTCGACGAGGATCATGCGGCCCTCGTGGCCCGCGTAGTGCAGTTCGTAGTCGATGCCGGCGGATGCCGCGGCATCCGCCATCGCCGCGATCGGCGTGATGCCGATGCCGCCCGCCAAGAACACCGCACGCGGATGAGCGGCGGCATCGAAGCGGAAGTGGTTGCGAGGCCCCGCGAGGCGCAGCACCGTTCCCTCGGCGACCTGGTCGAGCATCCAGGTCGACCCGCCACGACTGTCGGGCTCACGCAGCACTCCCAGCCGCCACCGCTGCGCACCGGCCGGACCCACGAGGGAGTACTGCCGCACCAGGCCGCCCGGCTGCAGCACGTCGACGTGCGCTCCCGGCTCCCAGGCGGGAAGCGGCTCGTCACCCTGGGGGGCGAGTTCGAGCACGACGAGATCGTCGCTCACCGCGGTGCGGGAGACGACACGGACATCCACATCGGAAGCGATCGGGTTCATAGGCGTGCGGGATGCTCCTTGACGATGATGAGCCGGTAGGCACGGCCGTCGGCCGACCGCCACCGGTGCCGGGTTCCGCCGGCGTAGAAGACCGAATCCCCCGGGGCGAGCACATCGGGCCGCCCCTCCCGGTCGAGGTCGATCTCGACCGTGCCGTCGAGAACGAACATCCATTCGTCCTCGTCGTGGTCGAAGAAGTCGCCGAACTCGACGTTCTCGGCACGGAACTCCATCGGGTGGAACGATCGCGGGTCCGAGACGAGCATGCGCGCGATGCCCTCGGCGTACGCGCCCGACGACCCCTCATCGGCCCGCACGACATCGACCTCGTCGCCCGTCGTCGCCGGCCGGTCGACCGACAGCAGCTCGACCTGGCTGGTGCCGAGCGCCCGCGCGATGCGCTCGAGCGAGCCCATGCTGGGCCTGGTGAGTCCGCGCTCGAGCTGCGAGAGGAACGGGTGAGAGAGCTCCGACGCCGAGGCGAGCTCGACGAGAGTGAGCCTCCGGGCATGCCGCATCGCGCGGATCCGCTCCCCCAAGGCCACGGTCACCTCGTCGACCGGCGACGAGGTGGGGGCCGCGACATCCTTCGCCATGACTGACACCTCCGAACAGCAAGCGGCACCCGCGCGGGTGCCGCTCCGCCAGAAAGTACACCACACCCGGCGAGCGGGCCCGCGCCGGTTTCGCGAGCAGAAACGGACGCGTCACATGCGCGAAACGCGCCCTCCCTACAGTGCCGATTGTAAGTGGGACGAACATCCCGCTCTGCCCGATCGGCCTCTCCCGAGGGGAATCATGTCGTCACTCCCGCGTCCGCTGCGCGTGCTGCGCTCGGCCCGTCTCGCCGACGGATCGCTCGTCGACATCACCCTCGACGGCGAGCTCGTCGCCGCCGTCACCCCGGCCGATGCGGCCGCCGAGATCGACGAGGCATCCGACCTCGACCTGCGGGGGTATCTCGTCGTCACGGCGCCCGCCGAACCGCACGCGCACCTCGACAAGGCCCGCAGCTGGGATGCCGCGCGGCCACCCGCCGGCGATCTCGTCCGCGCGATCGAGTCATGGCGCGCGTTCGCCGCCGGCCAGACCGAGGACGACATCGCCGCCCGCGCCCGTGCCCAGGCGCTCGAGAACCTCGCCGCGGGGACGACGGCCATCCGCACCCACGTCGACCTGTTCGCCGACCACGACCCGCTGCGCGGCGTGCGCGCACTCGTGCGCGTGCGCGAAGAGCTCGCCGAGCTCATCGACATCCAGCTCGTCGCCCTCGGCGGCGAGTGGGTGCCCGACGACGTGTACGAAGGCGCCCTCGACCTCGGCGTCGACATCGTCGGCGGAGCCCCCCACCTCGCCACCGACCCGCATGCGGAGCTGCACCGCGCCCTCGACATCGCCGAGCGGCGCGGCGCCCCCGTCGATCTGCACACCGACGAGTCCCTCGACGGCCCGCTCACGATCGTGTCGTACGCCAACCGGGTGGCCGCATGGTCGCAGCCGCGATCCGCCGGGCACTGCGTACGACTGGGCACGCTCCCCGCGGACGAGCTCGCCGAGGTCATCGCCGCGGTCGCCGCCGCGGACCTCCGCATCATCACCCTGCCGATCACGAACCTCTATCTGCAGGGCTGGGAGCACCCGGTGTCGACGCCGCGCGGACTCACCGCCACCCGCGCCCTGCTCGACGCCGGCGTCGTGCTCGGGGCCGGCGCGGACAACGTGCGCGACCCCTTCAATCCGGTCGGCCGCGGCGACGCGCTCGAGACCGCCTCGCTGCTCGTGACCGCCGGACACCTGAGCCTCGACGAAGCCCTCACCGCCGTCACCGCCGGCGCCCGCGCCGCGATGTGGCTTCCCGAGGCAGGCCCCGTCGTCGGCGCACGCGCCGAACTGCTCGCCGTGCGCGCCGACAGCCTCGGCGAGGCGATCGCCTCGGGCTCCCCCGACCGTCTCGTCATCCACGCCGGGCGACTCGTCGCCCGCACCACGATCCACCGCGACATCGCGCCGGCAGGCGTCGCCGCGGCATCCCCCTCTCTCACCCGCTGATCAGAAGAGAAAGCTGACCGCATGTCTGCCACCACCCTCGCCGCTGTCGACGCGGCCCGCATCGACGCCCTCGCGGCCGAGCTCGCCGAGATCCTCGGCGCCGCCGGCGTCACCCGCGAGGAGCAGGTGCTCGAGCGCTCGTCGCTCGACGGCTCGTACCTCTCGCCGCTGATCAGCGAGCAGCTCCCCCTCGGCCGCGCGCAGCTCGTGGCGTTCCCGGCATCGGCCCAGCAGATCGCCGAGACCGTCGCCGCCGCCGTGCGCCACGGGGTGCCGATCACGCCTCGCGGCAAGGGCACCGGCAACTACGGCCAAGGCATCCCGATGGCCGGCGGTCTCGTGCTCGACACCACCAAGGCCCGCGCGGTCGTCGAGGTCGGCGATGGCTTCATCGTCGCCGAAGCGGGCGCGCCGATGATCCAGATCGAGCAGGCCGCCAACCGCGCCGGCCAGCAGCTGCTCATGTACCCCTCCACGGTGCAGTCGACCCTCGGCGGCTTCCTCTCGGGCGGCTCGGGCGGCACCGGCTCGATCGCCCACGGGGTGCTCATGCACGGCTTCGTGCGCGCCATCGACGTCGTGTTCGCGAGCCCCGAGCCGGAGCTCGTGCATTTCGAGGGCGTCGAGGCCGAGAAGTACCTGCACAACTACGGCGTCGTCGCGATCATCGCCCGCGCCGAAGTGGTGCTCGAGCCTCTGCAGGAGTGGCGCGCGTTCTACGCGAGCTTCGACGACTACCACACGGCCTTCCAGCTGGTGCGTGAGTTCCGCGACCTCGAGCCCACTCCGCGACTCGTCTCCGGCGACGTGCCGCTGCTCGCCGACGCGCTGCCCGCCGACGAGGCGCTGCCCGCTGGGAAGGCGAGCCTGCGAGGCATCCTCGATGTGCGCTCGATCGAGGAGGCGACCCGTCTCGTCGAGGCGGCCGGCGGCACCGTCGAAGCGGTGCGAGAGGGCATCAACCACACCATGAAGGTGTCGATGACCAGCTACAACCACGCGATCGAGTGGCTGCAGAAGAGCTACCCGAACACGTGGTTCCACGTCGAGGTCAACGGTGACGCGCTCGTCGACCGGATCGATGAGGTGCATGAGGTGTACCCCGGCGAGAGCTGGCTGCACATCGAGGCGCAGGCGACGAAGCCCATCGGCATGCTCGCCGCGAAGTACACGACGGCCGAGGACCTGCTGGCCGGCTTCGACCGGCTCGCCGCGCTCGGCGTCGGCTACCACAACCCCCACCAGTGGTTCGTGGACTACTTCCCCGACCGTGCCCGCGAGATGGCCGCGACGACAGACCCGCAGGGTCTCCTCAACCCCGGAAAGCTCGTCAAGCCCGACGTCGACACGGGCACGAAGCCCTCCGTCGCCCTCACCGACGACACCACGGACGACGAGGCGGGCGCCTGGTGACCGGCTGGTTCGACCTCGCCGAGCGAGACGACTGGCCCGCCGACCCGTTCGAGCTGCTGACAGCCTGGCTGCCGGCGAACGACGACCCGGCGCGTCCGATCATGACGGTGATCACCGTCGACGAGACCGGAGCCCCCGACGGACGCACCCAGCTGCTCACCGAGTTCGATGCGGGCGGTCTGTACTTCCACGCCGACGCGAACTCGCGCAAGTTCGCCCAGCTGGAGAACGATCCGCGGGTCGCCCTCGTCATCGCGCTGCTCGACGACAAGCATCAGATCACGGTGCAGGGCGTCGCCGAGACGCCGCCGCCGGGCGAAGAGGATGCCGCCTACCGCCGCCGCAACGTCTACCTGCAGCAGCTCGCGTGGCAGAACACCCACGAGTTCGCGCGACGTCCGCTTCCCGAGCGTGTGGCCGCATGGGCGGCGTTCCAGGAGGAGCACGCCGACGGCTTCGAGCCGCCCGTGTCGTGGGCCGGCAAGCGCGTGCGCCCCACGCGCCTGACGTTCTGGGCCGGCCGCGACGACACGGCGTCTCGCCGCGTCGAGTACCGTCGTCAGCCCGACGAGTCCTGGGCCGTCGAGGTGCGCGCCGGATGAACGCCCCCGCGGCCGTCGCCGACTGCCCCAAGTCGATGACCTACGGCCCGTGCGGCGGGGTGGGTCTCGACGGGCGCTGCGAGGTCGCACCGCATCCCTGCGTCTTCCTGCACACGGGCGTGATCCCGTGGTCCGGGGTGCGGCCGGATGCCGCCGCCCCGCCGACGGTCGCCGCAGCCCCCCTCCCCGACCCGGTGCCGTCTGCGGGCGCGGCGCGCATGCGCGCACTGCTCGCCACACGCCCGATCGTCGTGGCGGACTTCCCGGCGCGCCCGGTGGATGCGGCATCCATCGTCGACTGTGCACACGAGCTCGTCGGCGGGGTCGACGCGGTGCTGCACGGTGACGCCGGGCAGATGCGCGTGCAGTTCCCGCCGGCCTACCGCGCCCGGCTCGTGCAGGAGGCAGGCCTCGTCTCGTGGGCGGGCGTGAACACCCGGGATCGCAACCGGGTGGCGCTCGAAGGCGAGCTCGCTGCCCTCGCCCACGCGGGCGTCGGCGGTGTGCACTGCGTGACCGGTGACCACACCCTCACCGGCTCCCGGCCGGAAGCTCGACCCGTCTTCGACCTCGACTCGACCGAGCTCGCCTCGCTCGCGCATCGAGCGGGCCACCTCGTGTCGGTCGCCGAGTCGCCGATGGCGCCGCCGATCGCCGAGCGCGCCGGACGTCTGCTCGAGAAGCAGCACGCCGGCGCGGAGATCTGCTTCGTCAACCATTCGGGCGGCGCCGAGCCTGTCGCGGCCTTCATCGGCCGCGCGCGCGACCTGGGAGTGACGACGGGCTTCATCCCGTGCCTCCCCATCATCCTCAGCCATGCGAGCGCGGCCCTCATCCGCTCGTTCACCGAGCTCGCCCTGCCACCGGGCTACATCGAACGCATCCTCGCCGCACCGGACCCTGTCGCCGAGGGCGTGGCAGCGGCGATCGAGCTCGGGAGGGAGTTCCTCGAGATCGACGGCGTCGTCGGCGTGGACCTCTCGGGCGGCGTCGACGACGGCACCGAGATCGAGTACGCCCGGGCGGTGGCCGCGATCGGCCGCGCGCTCGGCGGCGGAACGGAGACGAACTGATGGGCACCCTGGACGGCAAGCGTGTGATCGTGACGGGCGCGGCCCGCGGCATCGGGCGTGCGATCGCGGCGCGCATCGCGGCCGAGCGCGCGCAGGTCGTGCTGCTCGACCGCGACGCCGACGCGATCGCCCAGACCGCGGCAGACCTCGGGGTCGCCTCTCTCGCCGTCGACCTCGTGGATGTCGCCTCCACCCGCACCACGATGCGCGCGGCGATCGATCTGCTCGGCGGTCTCGACGTGCTCGTGAACAATGCGGGCGTGTTCCTCAGCGGCGGACTGCTCGAGACCGACCCGGCCGACTGGGACCGCGTCCAGGTCATCAACACCCGCTCCATGCTCGTCACGACGCAGGAGGCGGTGCCCGCGATGCGCGCGGGAGGCGGCGGCCGCATCATCAACCTTGCGAGCATGGCTGCGAAGTCGGGCGGCGGCTTCGAGGGCGCCTACGCCGCCTCCAAGGCCGCCGTCGTGGCGCTCACCCGCGCGACGGCCCAGGAGTTCGGCTCCGACGGCATCACCGCGAACGCCCTGTGCCCCGGATACGTGCTCACCGAGATGGGCGCCGACACCCGCACCCCCGAGATGGTGGCGGCGTGGTCGTCGCGCTCGCCCCTCGGCCGCTGCGCCGCACCCGACGACGTCGCCGACGTCGCGGCGTTCCTCGCGGGCGATGCCTCGCGCTACATGACCGGCCAGTCGGTGAACGTCACCGGCGGCATGATCATGCACTGAGACGGATGCCCCACGGGCACCGTCGTCCCACCCGTCACCCGTCCTCCGGAGTCCGCCGATGACCACCCTCCCGCCCGCTCCGTCCCTGCGCGTGCACGGCGCACGCGCCATCGTCGTCGACGCGGACACGGTGCGCACCGGCGACCTCGTCATCGAGGGAGCGCGGGTGGCGGAGGCATCCGATCTGCGCACCGTCGACACGCTCGACGCCGATGGCGGGATCATCACGGCCGGGCTCGTCAACGCCCACCATCACCTGCTGCAGAGCGGATTCCGCACGCTGCCGGGCACGCGCGGGGTGCCGATGGCCGCCTGGCTGCCCGCGATGGCTGCGGCGTATTCCACCGCAGGCATGGATGCGGAGCTCTTCGGCGTCTGCGCCGAGGTGGCCGTCGCGGAGGGCTTGCTGAGCGGCGTCACCACCGTCGCCGACCATCACCTGAACTGGCCGCACGGCGCGCCGATCGAGGAGACCGTCGACATCGCGCGAGCCATCGCGACGTCCGCTGCCCGCCTCGGCGGACGCCTCGTCTATGTGCGCGGGTCGGCCCGTGACGACGCCGACTGGGCGGGCGCTTCCGCCGAGGCGATCGCGGTCTCACTGCTCGCCGACGGTCACGTCGGCGGCGTGACGGCCGACGGCATGCTGCAGTACGCGGTCGGACCTGCCGGCGTGCACAGCGACGGCGAGGCGACCTTCGCCGCCCTCGGCGCGGTCGCCGCGCGGTGGGGACTGCGGCGCCGCACGCAGGCGAACGAGCAGGTGGATGTCGCGATCGCCCTCGAGCGCTACGGACGCCGCCCGATCGACCTGCTCGAGGAGTGGGGCTGGCTCGCCGACGACGTCACGATCGCCCACCTCGTCGACATCACCGACCACGAGCGCCGCCGGATCGCGGCCGCCGGTGTCACCGCGACCCACGCCCCCGGATGCGACGTGCCGATGGGCTGGGGAGTCGCGCGGGTCGCCGATCTCCTCGACGCCGGCATCGCCACGGGACTCGGCACGAGCGGCGGCGGCTCCAACGACGCCGGACACCTGCTCGCCGACGCCCGTCTGGCCCTGCAGGTGTCGGGCCTTACGGGCAGGCCGCTCGCCGCGGCATCCGTCATCGACATGGCCACGCTCGGGTCGGCCCGCGGGCTGGGCCGGCCCGAGCTCGGACACCTCGCCCCCGGGGCCGCCGCCGACTTCTGCGTGTGGGACCTCAGCGGCGTCGCCGACGCGGGCGTCGCCGACCCGATCGCCGGACTGCTCTGGGCCTCGCCCGGACGCCGCCCGCGCCACGTGGTGGTCGCGGGCCGCGTCGTCGTCCGCGACTACCGGCTCGTCACCGCCGATGAGCACGACATCACGGCACGGATGTCGCACCTGCTCGCCGAGCGCGCCGCGCGCTGAGCGGAGCGGCGCGGCGGGCGACGGCCGCTCAGATGAGGGTCGTGCGCTCGGGCAGCGTGAAGCGGTCGATCTCGCCGAGCGCGACGAGACCTCGTTCGATCGCCTCGTCGAACAGCGCCTTTCCGGCCGCCGCCGTCGCCGCTGTGGGGTCGCCGATGATGCCCGCCGGGCCGAAGTCGTCGGAGAGCCAGCCGAAAGAGACCGGCTTGCCGTTGAACCCGAGCATCTCGTAGTCGTCGAACCACTCCGGCACGTTGCGGGCGAACAGCTCGGGGTGCACGAGGTCGGGACGCAGGTGCATGACGATGGATGTCTCCGCCCACCCGCCGTGGATGCCGAGGCCGTGCTCGTCGGGGAGCGTCGGATCGTCGGAGGTTCGACCGGCGGTGCCGAGGGCGGGCATCGAGAACGTCTGGAGGCCGAACCGTCGGCGCAGCTCGCGGTTCGCCACCTGCAGGAGGGCGACGTTGCCCCCGTGGCCGTTGACGAAGACGACCTTGCGCGCGGGCGTCGTCGTGATCGAGCGACCGATTTCGACGAGCACGTCCATGAGTGTCTCTCCGCTCAGCCACAGCGTGCCCGGCGCCCAGCAGTGCTCGTCGGACTTCGCGATCTGCAGGGTCGGCAGCTGCCAGGCATCGATGCCGGCCTCACGTGCACGGGGCACGAGGGCTTCGACGGCGGCCTCCGCCATCAGCGCATCGGTCACCAGTGGGAGGTGGGGCCCGTGGTGCTCGATCGCGCCGATCGGCACCAGCAGCACCGAGGCCGGAGTGAGCACGGTCGCCGTCTGGGGGCCGGTGAGTTCATGGAAGCGCGTGGTCACGGGGCATCCTTCTGTGTGCGGGTCGTGCGTGTCGGCGGCGGGGGGACCGGGTGGGGCACGCCGATGCCCCCGGCGCGGGGCCGGGGGCATCGGGTGGTGTTACTTGAGTCCGATCGAGGTGTCGATGAACTCGTTGGTGTACAGATCGGTCGCCTTCAGGCCGGGCGCGATGTTCGTGCCCAGATCGGTGTAGATCTTGGAGGCCTTGGTGAAGAAGTCCGCCATGCGGGCGTCGTTGAAGTCACCGATGGTGGAGTTGTCTCCGTTGGAGACGATCTTGTCGGCGAGCATCGTCTTGACCGCGTAGTCCGCGACACCGGGGCTGTAGCTCCAGCTCGCGTTGTAGCCGGCGATCGCCTTCTGGATGAGGGCGTTGGCCTTCGACGGGTCGGCGAAGTAGTCGACCTCGGCCTGCTGCAGCACCGGCGTGAACGCCTTGAGGCACGGGGTCAGCTTGTCGAAGTCACCGGTCTTGGCGACCATCTCCGACTGGTAGGGGTCCCAACCGGTCGACGAGATGAGCGAGTACTTGACCGGCTTGTCCCAGGCCGAGACCTCGTTCTGGTAGATGTACGGCTCAGCGGAGGCGAAGCCCTGCTGGACGCTCTTGCCCTCGGCGGCCACGAACTGGTCCGGCGCACCCGAGTAGCTCGAGTCGGTGTTGGCCTTGTCGACGTAGCCCTGCGAGATCAGGTAGTCCATGTAGGCCGATCCGCTGAAGTACAGCCACGAGCCGCCGGTCGACTTGAGCGCCGCGCCGATGTCCTTGACACCGGTCACGTTCGGGTAGGTCGCCGGGTCCCACATGACCATGATCGGGCTCTGGTCGAGGGGCGCGAAGAAGGCCTTCGTGGGCACCTTGCCCGAGTTGGCGATCTGGTCGTCGGTGGTGACGTAGCCGAAGGTGATCGAGTCGTCGGTGTACATCTGGGTGGCGACGTTGTTGAAGTTGATCGCCGCGCCACCGGCGCGGATCTCGAGCTTCACACCGGTCGACTTGCCGCCGGCGTAGAGCGTTCCGACGACGGCCTTCTTGTCGGCCTCGACGGTCGCGTCGTCGCCGAGCATCTGGTACAGGTGACCGTGCTCCGACTCGGGCCACCAGTCGGTCTGGACGACGATGGTCGACGGGCAGCCGGCCGCGGCGAGGTCGACCGTGCCGGCCTCCGCGGAGGCCGCGGCGCTGGAACCGGTGGTGGTGCTCGACGAACACGCCGCGAGAACCGCGGCCATGGCCACGGCGCTCAGGATCGCGCCCGCACGAACAACGGTGCGTGTGTGCATGTGATCTCTCTTTCGGGTGAGACGGATGGTGCGATGCGGGAGTGGTGCAGGTTGAGGGGGCTCAGGTGGTCGGCTCGTACCAACGGCCGACGACGAGCTTGGAGAGGGCGCCGAAGATGATGAACATGGCGACGCCGAGGAGCGCGGAGACGATCAGCGCATCGAACAGCTGGGGCATGTTCAACAGGCGCACGTAACGCTGCATGAGGGCGCCGAGGCCCGGTTCGCCGCGCTGGAAGAACATGTCGCCGACGATGGCGCCGACGACCGACAGGCCGGCGGAGGTGCGAAGGCCCACGAAGATCGACGGCAGCGCGCCGGGGAACATGAGCTTGGAGAGCACGGTCCACTTGGAGGCCTTCTGCAGCTTGAACAGCTCGTGGTAGGACTTGTCGAGCGACTGCAGACCGAAGAGGGTGTTCGACACCATCGGGAAGAGCGCGATCATCACGCACACCACGACACGGGCGCCGAACTCCTGGCCGAACCAGATGCCGATCAGCGAGACGAGCGCGAGGATCGGGATCGTCTGCAGCACCACGGCGTAGGGGTAGGTCGAGTTGTAGACCCACTTCCACAAGGCCATGCAGGTAGCCCATGCGATGCCGAGCGCCGAGGCGATGAGCAGTCCCACGATCGCCACGCCGGTGGTGCGGGCGAGCCCGGTGATGATGTCCGCCGACACCGACGGGTCGAAGGCCATCACGAACACCTCCCCCGGCGTCGGCAGGAGGAATCGCCGCTGGGGCGTCTGCATGGCGTTGAGGAGGTACCACCCGGCGATCACGAGCACGAACACGCCGAGCGGCGGGAGCAGGGTCAGGATCGTGCGCCTGACCTTCTGACCGAACGTGCGCTTCGCCTTGCGGCTGGGGCCGACGGTGGCGGGTTCGACGGCGGAATCGAGGTGCGCGGCGGCGACCGCGGGCTCGACTGCTGCCTCGGGGGTCACGGCGGAGGTCTCGGTGGACGGCGTGGACATCAGCGGTGCCCTTCTCGGAGCGCGTGCGACACCTCGCCGACGAGCTCGGCGAAGTCGGGGGTGTATCGGATGTCGGGGTTGCGGTCGGCCATGGCGAACGGCACATCGAAGCTCTTCACGATGGTGCCGGGCCGGCCCGACATGACGATCACCTTCGTGGAGAGGTACACGGCCTCGGACACCGAGTGGGTGATGAACATCCCCGCGAAGCCCTTGGCGATGAACAGCTGGATGAGCTCGTCGTTCAGGCGCTCGCGGGTGATCTCGTCGAGTGCACCGAACGGCTCGTCGAAGAGGAAGAGCTCGGGATCGAGGGTGAGCGAGCGTGCGAGCGAAGCGCGCATCCGCATGCCGCCGGAGAGCTGCTTGGGCAGGTGCTTCTCGAACCCCTTGAGGCCGACGAGGTCGATCGCGGCATCAGCCTTGGGGCGGCGGACGCGGATGGGCTGGTTGTTCAGCTCGGCGAGCAGCTCCACGTTCTGCTGCACGTTGCGCCACGCGAGGAGGGTGGCGTCCTGGAAGACGTAGCCGATGCGGTCGGTGCTGACGTCGACGGTGCCGCGGCTGGCGGTCTCGAGTCCGGAGGCGATTCGCAGCAGCGTCGATTTGCCGCAGCCGGAGGGTCCGACGACGGTGAGGAACTCGCCGGTGCGCACGGAGAGGTCGACACCGTGGAGGGCGACGGTGCCGTTGGGGAACTTCATCTCGACGTCGGTGAACGACACGAGATCCCGGGTCTGCGGGAGGGGGGTGGAGCCGGTGGGAGGTGCGACCGTGGTCACGACGGACTCGCTTTCGCTCGAGGGGTGGCGACGCCGCGTCTTCGGGGCGAATGTTGATGCGCTCAACAACGCTCAAGTTAGGGATCGGGTGTTTCGCTCATGTGTCGCCGCTGTAACCCTGATCGAAAACCCGGATGCCGCCGCCTCCCCGCCCGCTCGACGGCCTCGCGCGCGTGCCTAGACTGACGACGCCGGCGATTGTCCCGAGGGAGTCTCCCGAGTTCGACCGGCCAGAACAGGCCGGGTCGTCATGACCGCAATCGACCTCGATCGCTATCGCCGTGCGCTCATCGCCCCCGGCGCTCCGTGGTTCTCCCTCGCGGGGCTGCTCGCCCGCTTTCCCCGGGGAGCGCTCTCGCTCGGCGCGATCCTGCTCGTGTCGGGCGCGAGCGGAAGCTACGCGCTCGGCGGTGCGATCGCCGCGACGTTCGTCGTCGGGCTGTCGCTCGCGGGACCCGTGTGGGCGCGCGCGATGGATCGCGTGGGACAGCGCCTGCCCCTGCTGGCGTCCGCGGCGGCTCTGATCGTGTCCACCGCCCTCCTCACCGGCGCGGTGCTGTGGCGGTGGCCGGTGTGGACGTGGTTCGGGCTCGCGGCGATCGCCGGGGTGTGCTGCCTCGATGTCGGTCCCGCGGTGCGTGCGCGGTGGACCGCGCTCCTGGCCGGAGACGATCGACAGAGCGGATTCGCCATCGAGACGATCGTCGACGAGATCCTCTACGTGCTCGCGCCGCCGCTCGTGACGGTGATCGCGGTCGCCGCGGCTCCCGCGTCGGGCCTGGCGGTGATCGTCGTCATCGGTGCCGTCGGACTCGCCTGGCTCGGCGTTCTCACCCGCTCACAGCCCATCCCGCGCGGCCGGGAGCGCAGCGCGCGTCTCGTGCCGCCCCTCGGCATCCTGCCGCTCGTCGTCGCCTGGATCGGCGTCGGCGCGATGTTCGGCGCGTTCGACATCACTGCCGTCGCATGGGCCGCCGAGCTCGGCGGCGCATGGCTCACGGGCGTACTGATGGCGGCGTTCGCCCTCGGCAACACCGTCGGTGCGATCGTCTACGGCGCGTTGACGCTGCGCCCGTCGGCACGGGCCCGGTGGCTCGCGCTCACCGCGCTGGTGGCGGCCGCGGCCGTCATGCTGCCGCTGGCCGCCCGGGGGCTCGTGCTGATCGGGGTCGTGCTGCTGTTCGGGCTGCTTGTCGGTCCGCTCCTGGTCGCCGGCTTCGCCCTGCTGGAGTCGCGTGTCGATCGCGACCGCGTCACGGAGCTGCTCGCCTATCCCTCGATCGGCTCGGGCATCGGCATCCCGCTCGGGTCGATGATCGCGGGGGCATGGATAGACGCGCAGGGCGCGGCATCCGGATTCCTCATCGTCACCGCGGCCGCGGCCGCCGCACTCGTGCTCTCCGCCGCAGGCGAGGGTGTCGTCGCGGTGGTCGCGCGGGTGCGGCGGCCGGTGGTGTCGCAGGTCAGCTGAACGAGAGCACCTCGTCGCCCCAGGCGCTGCGCAGGGCCGCGTCCAGGTCGGGAACGACCGAGTCGGTGTGCTCGATCACGAGGGTGTCGCGCGCGGCGGCATCGTAGCGCGGCCAGTCGACCGCACCGTCGGCCGTGGGCTCCTGGCCGTAGGCGAACCGGGTCCACCGCTCCTGCATGCGCTGCGAGATCTCGATCGCGGCGCGCTTGCCGCCGAGCTTGAACGTCGGGTCCTTCGGGCCGCTCGTGAGGTTGCCCCACAGGTAGGGCAGCTCGGTCGCGTGTGTCGCGCCGAGACCGATCAGGCGCAGGAAGGGCGCACTGTGGTCGAAGCGGTAGAGGTAGGTCGGTGCCACGCGGCTGTGACCTTCGGCCACCCACAGCGTCGGCATGCGGAAGCCGATGTCGCGGGCGATGCCGAGACCGATCGCGCCCTGGCGGGCGTGCTCGTAGGCTCCGCGCACCTGCTCGATCGGCGGCATGTCGATGGACGGGTCATCGGCGGCCATGTCCGTGAACATCTGCTGGATGCGGTCGTCCGTGATCGGGATCAGCGGCGACTTCATGAACTTGAACAGCGACGCCTCGTCCTTGTTCGTCCCGATGATGAGCGGAACCGGGATGCCGCGGCCCTCGCTGAGCGCGTCGACGGGAGCCTCGGGCAGCAGGTCGCCGTCGACGATCGGGGCGAAGGCGAGTGTGCCCGGGTCGGTCGAGGGGACGGCGGCGTAGACGGCCTGGCCGACCCGCACGACTTCCTCGACGGGCAGCTCGCGCAGTGCCGTCACTGCGGCACCGTCGAGGCCCGCCTCGGTGACGAAGCGCTCCGCGACGGCACGGGCGCGTCCCGGACCGTACATGCTCGATGCCGGCGACGACTGGGCGATCGCGCGGTGGAAGAGACCCTCGGCGGACGGCACGGCAAGGAGCGTGGTGACGAGGCCGCCCCCCGCGGACTCGCCGAACACGGTCACGCGGGACGCGTCACCGCCGAAGGCGGAGATGTTCGTCTGCACCCAGCGGAGGGCCGTCAGCACGTCCTTGAGGGCGAGATTGCGGTCGAAGCCGCCCTCGGGCAGCAGTTCGCTGAGGTCGAGGAAGCCGAGCGCGCCGATACGGTAGTTCACCGTCACGATCACGACCTGGCCGCTCGTCACGATCGACGTCGCGTCGAACAGCGGCTGGCTCGACGAACCGAACGTGTACGCACCGCC
Source organism: Microbacterium sp. 71-23 (assembly GCF_001897265.1). NCBI lineage: Bacteria > Bacillati > Actinomycetota > Actinomycetes > Micrococcales > Microbacteriaceae > Microbacterium > Microbacterium sp. 71-23. Next base: position 47,843 of record NZ_MKSL01000017.1, on the reverse strand, counting down.
GTGCAGCCAGACCATCACCGGCAGCGGGCCGGCAGCGTCGGCGGGCGCCCACACGTTGAGCGAGAGGCAGTCCTCGCTCTGCACGATGTCGGTGCCGAGGGGGATCGACGGGTTCACCGGCTGCGGGCAGACCGGGCCGTAGGCGAGCGCGTCCACGACGCCCTCGACCGGGGCGGCCGGCACCGGGTCGCGCCAGCGCAGCGGGCCGATCGGCGCCTCCGCGTAGCGGATGCCCCGCCACGACGTGACGTTCGCGGCGGTGGCGCCGCGGAAGGTTCCGGCGGGGGCGGTGATGGTGGTGGCGTCCAACATGACGGGGTCTCCTTGAGCGTTGGTCTGGGGTGCGATAGCCCGAAGCTATCCGCCCTCTCCGAGCGCTCAGGCGGGATGTACGGCTGACACGACAGGATGCCGCGATCCGCCCGGATCGACCACGAGAAGCGCCCGCAGCACCACGCTGTCTGCCACCTGCACGAGCTCGGCGCCGAGGGAGCGCACGTGGGATGCCGGGCGCAGCGCGGCCCCCCGCGGCAGGATGCCCTCGCAGCGCACGGCGAGACGCAGCATCCGCCCGGCACCCGTGGATGTGAGGTCGACGCTCACCCCCACCCGGCGTGCGTCGGCGTGCTTGACCGCGTTGAGAAGCCCTTCGGCGACGATGTCGTAGGCGTCCCGCGCGAGCGTGCCATCGCCGTCGAGCGCGGCGCGGGCGTCGTCGTCGATGCGCACGTCGACGGCGATCACGTGCGCCCAGGTGGCGATGACCTGGTCGACGGCCTCCGCCCCGACGGGCGGCGCCGGGCGCGCGAACACGTCGGCGGCCTGCGCGAGCAGCTCGTCGATGTCGGCCGCGATGCCTGCGCTCGGCGTCTGCAGCTGCAGCACGCAGCGGGCCTGCACGTCGCGATGGAGGATCTGGGCGGCATCCGTCAACGCCGCCCGAGCGGGGGCGGTGCCGCGGCGCAGCGCCCGCTGCTGGGAGGCCACGGCGTGGGAGAGGCGGCGCTGCTCGACCTGCAGCGCGTGCACGACGGCGGCGAGCATCGCGAACGCGAACGCGATCAACGGGAACGCGAGGGCGGGGATCAGCACCCGTATGCCGGTCAGTCCACCGAGCACAGAGGCGAGCGACAGCGCGAAGCCGGTGAGGACGGAGACTCCGAGGAAGACTCCGGCGCGCGCTCTGCCGCCACTGAGCACCGACAGGCGGCGGGGCAGGTAGTCGGTGGCGAGCGATCCGATCACGAGGAACACGGCGCCGATCACGAGTACCGCAGGGGTCGCCGCCCGCACTGCATAGGGAAGCATGAAGACCAGGTAGACGAGGCCGACGAGGCCGACCGGCGGCAGGCGCAGGCCGAACAGTCGCGCGCGACGCACGTCGAGCTCACCGGGCATCCGGGGCGGCTCGGCCGCCGCGAGATCGGCCAGTTCATGACTTTCCGCGCGGGCTGCGTCGGCTGCGAAGGCGCGCACCTGCTCGACAGTGGGCGGGTCGTTCCATTGGGCGAGGCGCGTGCGGGCGTCGTCGACGACGCGCACGACGAGCGCCCGGGCCGCACGATCGTAGGCCTCCGTGCTCTGCTGCGCTGCTGCGAGCTCGGCCCGCACCGAGCGAAGCAGCGCGTTGACGCGCCGGCGGGAACGGATCGCGTCGACGACGAGCGCCGTGACGGACAGCGTCACGAGCCACACGATGAGGTTCGTGGCGACGCGGAACGCGAGAACCTCGACCGAGTCGCCCGGGAATCCCGCGGCACGCAGCGCCGCGTCCTGCACGAGCGGTCGCGCGGCGGCAGCGACGGCCACGCCGGCGAGCACGGCGGTAGCACGACCCCGTGGCGTCGGGATGTTCCGTTCGAGGACGGCGACGAGCCCGAGCAGGAGGCCGAAGACCAGCGCGCCGATGAGCGACACGACGAACCCGTCGAACGCCTCATCCGGCGACAGGTCGCCGGCGGGGCTCACGACGGTGAGCGAGAGCGCGACGGCGACCGCGAGCGTCCAGATCGAGACGTAGGCGCCGCCGCCGACCACGTGGACGACGGCCGACGCCAGTCGTCTCATCGCACGGGTCCGAAGGCGGAGATGTAGGCGGCAGCCGCGGCGACGCGGGGATTCACAGCAGGATCGCCGGTGAGGCGCATCCGCTCGAAGATGCGGCTGATCGACCGTTCGACGGCGCGGACCGTTGCTCCGGATGCCTCGGCGATCTGCTCGTTCGACCAGCCGCGCGCGATCATCGCGAGCACGTCGATCTGGTGCCGCGTGAGGGTACCGAGCTTGTCGGCGACGGGCGCTGCGACGGTCGGCGCCGGTGACGGGTGGGTCGACAGCGCCGTCTCGAGCGCCTCGAAGAGCACCGCGGGCGAGGTGAGCGCGTCTTTGCTGACGAACACGGCACCCGCCACTCCGAGCGGCTCGGCGCCCGCGGCGGCGCGCGGGTAGCTCGAGAGGAAGACGATGCCGAGGTGCGGAGCGAGTCGGTGGAGCGTCTGGGCGAGGTCGATGCCGTTGGGACGACTGCCCAGGTCGATGTCGGTCACGAGGGCGTCGGGATCGACCTCGGCGAACAGTCGCATGGCCTCATCGGCGGATGCCGCGCCGGTCGCATCCCAGCCGTTGCGGGTGAGCAGCTCGCACGCGAGCGTGCGCAGCGCCGCCTGGTCCTCCACGACCAGCACGCGACGCACCCACCCCGCTCCCACGGTGTCCACGCTAGTCGAGGAAATCATGCCGAACGGCACGATGACGGCCCGCGCGCGGCCGTAGGCTGGCGGCGAGATGCACAGCACTGCCGACGACGCCCCCTCCTCCGAGCCGGTGGTCGATCTCGTCGACCCGGCGGCACCGCTTCTGATCGTCGGCGGGCGACTGCTCGACGCGCACGGCACGATCGTGCCGAACCCAGGGGTCCGGGTCATCGACGGGCGGATCGCCGCGTTCGGTGCGACGGTGGATGCGCCACCCGCCGGGCGCGTGGTGCGTCTCGTCGACGAGGTGCTCGCACCGGGGCTCGTCGACGCCCACTGCCACATCGCGTGGGCGGCGTTCCACGACAGCGAGCGGGCGGACATCGACTCGGTCCGCACTGAAGCTCTGGTGTCCGACGCCCTGACCCGCACGCTCCGCTCCGGCGTCACCCTGCTGCGCGATGCGGGCGGTGCCGACGAGACGCTGCGGCGTCGCGCGGCATCCGACCCGGCATCGGCTCCGAGGCTGTCGCTCAGCCACCGCATCATCACGGCGACCGACGCGCCGACCGCTGACGCGATGCGGCGGGTCGTCGCCGCGCTGGCCGACGACGGCGCCGACTGGGTCAAGCTCGCCGCGACGGGCGGCCTGGGCGACGCCGATGCCCTCGAGCTCGTCCCCCGGTTCTCGCGCGAGACGGTACGCGCGGCGACCGAGGAGGCCGCCGCGCACGGGCTGCGCGTCATGGTGCACGCCTGGGGCGGCGCGGCCATCGACGACGCCCTCGACGCGGGGGTCGCCTCGATCGAGCACGCGATCTTCCTCACGCCGGCTCAGGCCCATACCGCCGCCGCGTCGGGCGTCACGATCGTGCCGACCCTGCGCATCTACCAGCTGCTGACGGATGCCGCCTCCCCCGTCGACCTGCCGGCGCCGTTGCGCGCGCGGGCCGAGGCGGTCGTCGAGGCGCATCCCCGGGCCGTGGGCGACGCCCTCGACGCGCGGGCGACGGTCGCCGTCGGCACGGACTTCGGCACGCCGCAGCAGCACGGCCGCATCGCGGAGGAGCTCGCCGCACTGCGCGCGGTGGGCCTGTCGGCCGCCGAGGTGCTGGTCGCCGCCACGCGGGCGGGCGCGACTCTCGTCGAAGGCGACCCCTCCGCGGGAGTGCTCAGTGTCGGCGGCGTCTTCGATGCGGTCGCGCTGCGCGGACTGGATGCCCCCGGCGCGCCCACCGTCACACGCGTCTTCCGTTCCGGCATCGGGACCTGACCCGGGCGATCCGGCTGCGGCCTCCGGCGTCGACCCGAGTCACTCACGCGCACCTCGCTGACCTGTGCGCCACGTCGCCTCAGCGGTGCGCGCCGCCGTCGAGCCGCGGGACCGCGTCGATGAGCGCTCGGGTGTAGGCGGACGTCGGGCGCCGCAGCACGTCGGCCACGGCGCCCTGCTCCTGCACGCGGCCCTGCTCGAGCACGATGACCTCGTCTGCCAGCCGCTCGACGACGCGCAGGTCGTGCGTGATGAGCACGATCGCGAGTCCCTGGCGTCGGGCGAGCTCGTCCAGCAGCTCGAGGATCTCGGCCTGCACCGAGACATCCAGCGCCGACGTCGGCTCGTCGGCGACGAGCACCTCGGGATCCACCGCGAGCGCGCGGGCGATAGCGGCGCGCTGACGCTGTCCGCCTGAGAGGTGGCCGGGGCGGCGGCGGGCGAGCTCGGGGGTCAGCGCGACCGACTCGAGCAGATCATTGAGCGCCGTCTCCCGCTCCGCGGCGGATCGCCGGGGGCGGGTGCGCCGCAGCAGCTCCCGCAGCACGCTGTCGATCGTGCGCAGCGGGTTGAGTGCCAGTGAGGGATCCTGGAACACCATCTGCACCCGGGTGCGAGCACGTCGACGATCGGATGCGGTGCCCCCGGGGGCATCCTCACGCCACACCAGACGCCCGGCCGACGCGGGCTGCAGCCCGGCCACGACGCGACCGATCGACGTCTTCCCCGATCCGCTCTCGCCGATCAGCCCGACGATGCGGCTCGGACGCAACACCGCGTCGACGCCGTGCACGACCGTTCGGCCGCGGTAGGCGACCTGGAGGCCGTCGAGCACCAGCTCAGCCATCAGAGCCTCCTTCCAGTGCGCGGGCCTCGGCGATGAGCTCGGAGAAATAGTCCGATGCGGGCGCCGCGATGACCTCGTCGGTCACGCCGGACTCGATCACCTGGCCGTGCCGCATCACCATGATGCGCTCGCTCACCTGCGCGACCACGGGCAGGTCGTGGGAGACGAACACGAGCCCGAGCCCCTCGGCCCGCAGCGACGACAGCAGGTCGAGCACACGCTGCTGCACGGTCACATCCAGCGCGGTCGTCGGCTCGTCGCACAGCAGGAAACGCGGCTCCGCCGCGAGCGCCACAGCGATCGCGGCACGCTGACGCATCCCGCCCGACAGCTCGTGCGGGTAGAGACGCGCGGTGGCCGCGGCATCCCGTATGCCGACCCGGTCGAGCAGGGCGACGGCATCGGATGCCGCGACCGCCCTCGGAAGCCCGCGCACGGCGCGCCGCACGTCGGCGATCTGCGCGCCCACGCGCCGAACCGGGTCGAGCGCCGAGCCGGGGTCCTGCAGCACCAGGCCGATCTGGCCGCGCACGTCGGCGTGGCCGTGTACCGGTGCACCGTCCAGACGCACCTCACCCGCCGCGCGGCGCACACCGTCGGGCAGCAGGCCGATGAGCGAGCGCAGCAGCAGGCTCTTGCCCGAGCCGGACTCCCCCACGATGCCCAGGCTCTCGCCCGGCGCGACCCGCAGCTCGGCGACCTCGACGAGGGGCGCGCCTCCCCTCTCGACCAGACGCAGCCCCGACAGCTCGAGCCCCGCGCTCACAGTCGCACCCGTCGGTAGTCCGCATAGCCGTCGGCGAGCAGCGCGAAGCCGAGACCCGTCCAGAAGACAGCGAGCCCCGGGAACACCGACACCCACCAGTTCGTGGTCAGGAACTGCCGGCCGTCCGAGATCATGCGCCCCCATTCGGCCGTCGGTGCCTGCACGCCGAGACCCAGATAGCTCAGCGTCACGACCGCGAGGATCACGAAGACGACCTCGGAGAGGGCGAGGGTGACGATCTGGTTCCAGAGGTTCGGCAGGATGTGCCGGAAGATCACGCGTCCGTGACCGAGCCCGCCGGCGCGCGCCGCCTCGACCCAGGGCCGTTGACGCAGACCGAGGGTCACACTGCGGGTGAGTCGCGCGTAGTGCACCCACGCGACCGCGGCGAGGGCGACGTAGATCGAGAGCTCGCCCGGGCCGAGGAAGACGACGAGGGCGAGAGCGAGGATGTAGAAGGGGAACGTCAGCACGACGTCCACGAGGTAGCCGATGATCGCATCCGCCACGCCGCCGAAATAGCCCGCGACGAGACCGAGCACCGATCCGATCGTCGCCGGCAGGAGGATGCCGAACACGCCGATGCGCACATCGGTCGCCGCCCCGTATGCGATGCGCGCCCAGATGTCGCGGCCCAGCTGATCGGTGCCGAGTGGATGCGCACCCCCCGGCGGAAGGAACCCCGCGGAGAGGTCCTGAGCGTTCGGGTCGTACGGGGTCAGCAGCGGTGCGGCCACGGCGATCAGCACCATCACGCCGATCATCACCAGCCCCACGACGAGGGCGGGCTGCCGCCACACGGACTCCCGTCGACGGGTCGGGGTGGCGATCCCCGCCTCGGCGCTCATCGGGTGCTCCTCGCGCGGCGCACCCGAGGGTCGACGAGACGCACGACGATGTCGGTCAGCGTCGTCACGACCACGACCACGAGCCCGGTCAACAGCACGATTCCCTGGATGAGCGGGGCGTCGCGGGCCGAGATCGCGTCGAACAGGAGTGAGCCGACGCCGTTGATGGAGAACACCCGCTCGACGATGAACGTGCCGCCGAGCAGCACGGCGAAGTTCGTGCCCGCGAGAGCGATCATCGGCAGCAGCGAGTTCGGGATGAGCCGGCGCCAGGTGATGAAGGCGGGCGAGAAGCCGACCGCGCGGGCGGAGACCATGAAGTCGGCGTCCTTCGTGTCGAGCATCTCGGTGCGCAGACTCCGGGTGAGCACGGGCACGATCGCCGCGGCCGCGACGATGACCGGGAGAACCAGGGATGCCGCGAACTCCGCCGGTGAGCGCCCGAGCCCGCCGGCCGGGAGCACACGGAGGTTCACCGCGAAGATCAGGATGAGCACCAGACCGAACCAGAAACCCGGCACGGCGATGCCGGCCGTGGTGAGCAGCCGAACCCCATGGTCGATCGCTCCGCCGGGGCGTCGGGTGGCCGCCACCGCGAGCAGCAGAGCCGACGCGAGGGCCAGGACGAGCGCGATGCCGGCGAGCAGCACCGTGGGGCCGGCGCGACCGATGACGAGCGGAGCGACCGGCACCCCGAGTGACAGCGACGTGCCGAGGTCTCCGTGCAACACCCCGACGACGTAGTCGCCGAGCCGCACCCACCAGGGCTGGTCCAGCCCGAGGGCGGTGCGCAGTGTCCCCGCCGCCGCCGGTGTGACGTGGGCGCCGAGCAGCGCGCTCACCGGGTCACCGGGGATGACCAGGATGAGCGCGAACGAGGCGAGGACGACGCCGACCGCCACGGCGAGGCCGCGGGCGGCGACGCCGATGATGCGTAGGATCACGGTTCTCCTCGGGGGAACGGTGGGGCGACCGTTCGAGCCGCCCCACCGTATCTCACTTGGCGATCCACACTCCGTCGAGGAGCGAGGTGCCGTTGGGCACGACCACGAGGCCGTTGATGGAGCTGGCGGTCGCCGTGATCTGCGCCGTGTAGTCGAGCGACAGGTTCGGCACGTCCTGCGCCACGATCTCCTGCAGCTGGGCGTAGATCGCCTTGCGCGCGTCGCCGTCCGGGGTCGTGCGACCCTGCTCGGCGAGGTCGTTGACCTGCGTGTTGTCGTAGCCGGTGAAGAACGCCTTCGACGGGCCCTTCGCGTCGACCTGCCAAGTCGTCACGTTGTCGGGATCGGACGTGTCGGCGATCACCGTCGTCAGGGCGAACTGGTAGTTGCCCGCGGGGAACTGCGTCCAGAAGGTCGCGCTGTCCACCGAGTCGATCTTCACAGTGATGCCGATCTTCGCCAGCTGCGACTGGATGATCTGCGCCTGCTGGTCGCGCGACTGCGATCCGCTCTCGACGAGCAGCGTCGCGGTCGTCGGAACGGGGTTCGCCTGCGCGACATCCTTCGTGGCCTGGTCGATGTCGAACGGGAGGATCGTCGCCGACTGGTCGGAGTACTTCACCGTGCTCGGGATGTAGGTCGTGCCGGTCGTCGCGGTGCCGAAGGTCGTGTTCTTCGCGAGCGCCGCGCGGTCGATGGCCTGCGCCACCGCACGTCGCGCATTGCGGTCGCTGAAGGGCGCCGCGGCCGTGTTGAAGAAGATCTCGTCCTGGTTCCAGCTCGAGATGCTCTGCAGCGTCACGGCGGTGTCGGAGCTCAGGTCCGCCACGCTCGCCGGGGCGATGCCCTCGGAGATCTGTGCCTGGCCCGACTTCACGAGCGACGCGAGCTGGGCGTCGTCACCGGCGACCAGGTAGGTCACCGAGTCGAGGTACGGCTTGCCGGGCTGCCAGTAGTGGGTGTTCTTGACGAGCGTGATCGACCCACCCGTCTTGTCCCAGGTGCCGACGGTGAACGGGCCGCTGGCGACCGGGTTCGCGAAGAACGTCGCCTCCGACTCGCCCTTGAGGTTGTTCGGCACGATCCCCGACGAGAACGTCGACAGCTCGGCGAGCAGCGGCGAGAACGGCTTCGAGAGCGTGACGACGACGGTGCCGGCGTCGGGGGCGGTCACGTCGGTGATGGGCGCCGACAGCGGCAGCGCACCGCCCTTCGACAGATGGCGCTTGATCGAGTAGACGACGTCCGCCGACGTGAGGGCGCTGCCGTCCGAGAACGTGAGGTCGGGGTGCAGCGTGAAGGTCCAGGTGAGTCCATCCGAGGATGTCGTGTACGACTGGGCCAAACGGGGCTGGATGCCGCCCTTGTCGTCCTGGATGACGAGCGTGTCGAAGATCTTGTCCAGCGTGTACGCGTTGTTGCTGGTCAGCGTGTCGGGCACCGGGTCGAGGTTCGTCACCTCCGCACCGAGCCGCGCGATCGTGATGGAGCCGCCGGCGACCGGCGATGCGCTCGTGGGGGCCGAGGCGGCCGACCCGGAGCAGGCGGAGAGAGCCAGGGCCGCGACGATACCGGCGGCGGCGATCCCTCCCCAACGTGCGACACGAAGTGCCATGGATGTCCTCTTCTCTGGTGCGCGCCGGGATGGGTGTTCGGTGGCGCGGAAGTCATGTGCGGTAACCCTGGGGAAGCGTAATGCGCACGCGTGTATACATTGTTGACGACGAGAAACACTTCGTCACGGGACGCCCGATCACCGAGGCGACGCCGCGGAAGGACGCACGAATGACAACAGCACTGGCCGCGCCGTGGCATCCGCTCTGGGACGTTCCCGCGTTCCCCGCCGCACGCTACGCACTGCTCAGCGACCGCATCGGTGCACTGGTGGGCGCGTCAGACGTGCACGACACCGTCATCGTTCCGGGCGAGGCCATCGTCGCGCTCGAAGCCGTCGCCCGCGAGGTCGGACACGCCGGGCAGCGCGTCCTGAACATCGTGACGAGCCACTACGGCGGCCTCTTCGGCGAGTGGCTGGCGCAGAGCGGCGCCGAGGTGACGACACTCGCCCCACTCGTGGCGGGCGGCGCGATCGAGACGGAACGCGTCGCCGCGGCCCTCGCGCAGGAGGCGTTCACTGTCGTCAGCCTCGTGCACGGAGAGGGCGCGACCGCCATCGTCAACCCGCTCTCCACGCTGCTGTCCCTCGCCCGCGCAGCCGGCGCCCTCACCGTCGTCGACGCCGTCGCCTCGGTCGGCGCCGAGCCGGTCGACGTGACGTCCGACGGCATCGACATCCTGGTCGCAGGCCCGCAGAAGGGATGGTCCGGCCCCTCGGCGATCTCGACGATCACCGTGAGCCCCGCGGGTTGGAACGCACTTCGACGCACCACTCCCACCGCGGCCCTCTCGGCCGTCTCGCTGCTCGACCTGCAGCGGGACTGGCTCACCACCGACCGCACCCGCATCCCCGGCACCGCCCCCTCGCTCGAGCTGTGGGCGCTGGATGCCGCGATCACCCGCGTCGAGCTGGAGGGCCACGCCTCACTCGTGGCGCGGCACCGCGCGGCGGCCGAGGCCACGTTCCGCGCCGTCACCGCGCTCGGACTGCAGCCGTGGGCCCGCGGCGTCGAGGAGGCTTCCGGCCTCATGACCGGCATCCTGCTCCCCGACGGCACCGACCGCTCCCGCGTGCTGCGCGCGACGTCCGCCCGCGGCTCCGGCATCACCGCGGGGGTAGGCGACGTGCCCGCCGGCCACCTGCGTCTGAACCACACCGGTCCTCGCGCCGGCTTCGCCACGATCGCCGCCGATCTGACCTCCCTCGCCCTCGCCGTGACCGCAGAAGGGGTCCGCGTGGACCTCGCCGCGGCCGCCACCGAGCTCGCCGCGCTTCCTGCGGCCGTCTGACAAGGAGACGCATGCCTCGCCGACTGCACCTCAACGCGTTCGAGAACTTCTCGCCCGGCAACATCGCCTCTGGCCTGTGGCAGCACCCGCAGGACGACTCGCGGGCGTACCGCTCACTGACGTACTGGACCCGATTGGCCCGAGATCTCGAGGCAGCGGGCTTCGACGCGATCTTCCTCGCCGATGTGCTCGGCGTGCTCGACGTCTACAAGGGCGGCCCCGACGAAGCCCTCCGCACGGCCAGCCAGGTGCCGATCGGCGACCCGCTGACGCTCGTGTCGGCGATGGCGGCGGTGACGGAGCGCCTCGGTTTCGCGGTGACATCCTCGGTGAGCTACACGCACCCCTACACGTTCGCGCGCAGCCTCGCGAGCCTCGACCACCTCAGCGGCGGGCGGGTCGGCTGGAACATCGTGACGTCGTACCTCGACAGCGCGGCGCGCAATCTCGGGCGCGGCGAACAGCTGGCGCACGACGAGCGCTACGACCTCGGCGACGAGTTCCTGGAAGTGACGCACAAGCTGTGGGAGCTGTCGTGGGATGCCGACGCGGCCGTCGTCGACAAGGAGCGCGGCGTCTACGTCGACCCCGAGCTCGTACGGCCGATCGGTCACGAGGGCCGCTACTTCTCGGTGCCCGACGAGTTCCTCGCGGAGCCGTCGCCGCAGCGCACCCCGGTGCTCTTCCAGGCGGGATCGTCGTCGCGCGGGCAGCGGTTCGCGGCGGAGCACGCCGAGGGCGTCTTCGTGCACGGCACCCGCCCCGAGGTGCTGGCCCCGATCGTTGCGAACGTGCGCGCCGCCGCCGAGGCGGCCGGGCGCGCACGCGAATCGGTGCGGGTGCTCGCGGTTGCGACGATCGTGACCGGCGAGACCGACGAGATCGCCCGGGCCAAGTTCGCCGACCTGCAGCGCTACGCCGACTACGGCGGCGCGATGGTGCAGTTCGCGGGGCCGGTCGGAGTGGATGTCGCGGACCTCGACCCCGACATCCCGCTCACCGACATCGCCTCCAACGGCGCGCAGTTCTCGGCGAAGTTCTTCGCATCGGCCGACCCGGACCGCACCTGGACCTTGCGTGAGGTCGCGGAGTACATGGCCGTGGGTGGGATGGGACCGACCATCGTCGGCTCGGGGGCGACGGTCGCCGACGAGCTCGAGCGCTGGGCGGAGGTCGCGGACCTCGACGGCTTCAACCTCGCCTACGCGGTGCGTCCCGGCACATTCGACGACATCATCCGATACGTCGTGCCGGAGTTGCGCCGCCGCGGCGTTCTGCCCGAGCGGGAGCACGGCGCGCGCACCCTTCGCGAGGCCCTGTTCGGCGACGGCGAGCCGGCCCTGAAGGCCGATCACCCGCACTGGCGCATCGCGCTCTGACCACTTGTCGGCGCCGACGAGGGCGCTGATACGATCCGCACACACGCCGCACGGCAGCAGGGGGCACCACGTGACGACCAAGACCCGGAGGTCGACCGCCGCGGTCGATCACCACGCGACACTGCGCGCCCTCATCCTGAGCGGGGAGATCGGCGCCGACACCCGGCTCTACGAAAGCGCGCTCACCGATGAGCTCGGCACCTCGCGCACGCCGATCCGCGAGGCGCTGGCGATGCTCGAGCGCGACGGCATCCTCGTGCGCGAGGCGCGCGGCTACCGTGTGCGCACGCGGTCGACGCAGGAGGTGCTCGACTACTTCGACATCCGCATCGCGCTCGAGTCGTCGGCAGCCGCTCTCGCCGCCGATCGCGCCACGCCTCTGGAACGCGGGCGCATGGTCGAGCTGCTGCGCCGCGCGGACCAGGCGACCGACGAGGAAGCGGCCGAGCACCACCGCGCGTGGCACCGCACACTCATCGAGGCGTCGCACAATCCCGCGCTCGTCGACTTCGTCGAGCGCGCCGAGATCATGATCCTGCTGCACGAGCGTCCGTGGCCGCGGTCGATCGCCGGCACACAACAATCCCAGGCCGAGCATCTGGCGATCCTCGACGCGGTGCTGCAGGGCGACGCACAGGCCGCGCAACGGCTCATGGCCGACCACATGGTGCGGGCACGCGACTACCAGCTGCACGCGGCGATCATAGACCTCTGAGTGGCGGCCACTCCCAGTGCGACAGCGGCGATGGTGGAGATGGGGGGAATCGAACCCCCGTCCATCGCTGGGTCTCTGCGCCTTCTCCGGGCACAGTCTGTGCAGACGTGTTCTCAGTCCCGACGCTTGTCACAGACACCTGCGTCGACGGACTCATCCTGAAAGAGTCCCTCGCAACCCTCAGGCGAGGTTACGAAGCAAGATTCCTAGATGACGCCAGGACCCGTATCGGAATCACATACGGACTGACGGACTCGGGCTCGCTGCTCAGGCAGCGAGGGCGAAGTCGGACTGCGACTTGTTGGCAGTTATTGGTTCGCAGGGGGCGTTCACGAGATAACCCTGCATCCTCGGCCCGCTTCTCGCAGATTCGCAGGCGATGTCGAAACCGATCATCCCCATGTTCCCTCGGTGAGGGGCCGCTGTCGCACTGTGGAGTTGCCATGCCCTTGCGGGCGATCGGAAGCGCGAGGCATCCGAGCGTTTCAGAATACAACGGATGCCGCGCCCCTGCCATTCCCCGCCGTCACCGCGGCGCGCGTGTGACGCCCACGGCGCGGCGCACCCGCCGATACAGTGAACCCACCCGGACCAGTGGAAGGAGCGCGATGTCTGCGCGCGTGAGCTTGGGCGCCCTGGCGGGCGTCGTCGGATTCCTGGCCTTCGTCGAGTTCACGAGCGGCGTGCTGCAGGGCTACTACACCCCGATGCTCACCGACATCGCCCGGCATCTGTCCATTCCCGATGCCGACGTGAACTGGCTCGAGGGAACCCAGCTGATGCTCTCGGCGCTGGTCGTGCCCGCCTTCGCCAAGCTCGGCGACATGGTCGGACACAAGCGGATGCTGCTCATCTCGACCGCACTGACCGCAGCCGCGTCGGCGGCGCTGCCGTTCACCGACTCGTTCCCGGTCTTCCTTGCGGCGTGGACGCTGCAGGGCTTCTACGTGGTCTGGCTGCCGCTGGAGATCGCCCTCATCTGGTCGCGCACGCGCGGCCGCGAGGGGCGCGCTGTGCTCACCGCACGTGCGGCCGGCCTGCTCGTCGCGGCGCTCGAGATCGGCGCGATCTCCGGCGCACTCATCGGCGGTGCGCTCGTGGACGCGCTGCCCCTGCAGCTGGTGCTCGCGATCCCCGCCGTCGCGGTGGTCGCCTGCTTCTTCGTCGTCCTGTTCGGTGTGCGCGAATCGCCCGAGACCACCGGCGGCCGCCTCGACACCGTCGGACTCGTGCTGATCTCTCTGGCGTTGCTCTCCTTCACGGGCGGGCTGAGCCTGCTGCGCATCAACGGCCCGACAGATCTGTTCTCGTGGGGGGTCACGCTCGTCGGCGTGGCGCTGGTCGTGCCGTTCGCCCTGTGGGAACTGCGCCATCACGACCCGCTCATCGACGTGCGCATGTTCCGCTCCCCCGCGCTCGGTCCCGTGTTCCTGACGGCGGGCCTGTTCGGCGTGAGCGTGCTCGGGTCACAGGCACCGCTGTCGACCTTCGCGCGCACCGATCCGGCCGCCGCAGGGTTCGGCCTCGGCACGACCGGCTTCCAGACGAGCCTCATCATCGGCATCTACCTGATCGCCATGATCATCGGCGCGCTCCTCTTCCCTGCGATCTCACGCCTCGTCACCCCGCGGGTGACGCTGATCGGCGCCGCAGTGCTGGTGGGTGTCGGCTTCCTGCTGTTCGTGCCCTTCCACTCGGCCTACGCGAGCGTCGTCATGAACATGGTCGTCGTGGGACTCGGATCGGGCGCGCTCGTCGCCGCCCTCCCCGCCGCCGCGGCATCCGCTGCGCCGGCCACCCAGACCGGCGTCGCGACGGGTCTCACCAACTCCGTGAAGACCGTCGGTGGCGCCATCGCGTCATGCGCGTTCGGCATCGCACTGTTCCAGGGCAGCCTCGGCGCCGAGGGCGGCGGGCAGACCGCGGCATCCTTCTCGGGATACCTCACCGTGTGGATCGTCTGCGGCGTCACCGCGCTCGTCGCCGCCGTGCTGCTGGTGTTCGTGCCGAAGCAGGCGTTCACGGATGCCGCGGCCGAAGTGGCCGAGGCATCCGCCCAGGTCTGAGGATCAGTCGCCGAGGCGGTTGCGGGTGCGCATCGCGCGCTCGGCCTCACGGCGGTCCTGGCGCTCGCGCAGCGTCTGGCGCTTGTCGTACTCGGCCTTGCCCTTCGCGACCGCGATCTCGACCTTGGCGCGGCCGTCAGAGAAGTAGAGCTTGAGCGGCACAAGCGTGTAGCCGCCGGCGGAGATCGCATGGCTGAGCTTCACGATCTCGTCCTTGTGCAGCAGCAGCTTGCGCAGGCGCTTCGCGGAGTGGTTGTTCCAGGTGCCCTGTGAGTACTCGGGAATCGTCACCGCGTCGAGGAACGCCTCACCGCGCTCGATGAACGCGTACCCGTCGGAGAGGTTCGCGCGCCCCTGGCGCAGCGACTTCACCTCGGTGCCGGTGAGCACCAGGCCCGCCTCGTACGTCTTCTCGATCGAGTACTCGTGGCGCGCGCGACGATTGGTCGCGACGACCTTCTCCCCGCGTTCCTTGACCATGACCTGCTCCTCCGGGATACTCGCGCCGATCGACGCGAGCCCCCCAGTCTATCGGAGCCGGGATCAGGCGCGAAGCCACCGCCGGATCGCGAATCCCGCCGACAGAGCGGCGAGCACCACGCCGATCACGATCATCGCCGGGATGACGTACCAGAGGTCGTCCGTCGTGACCCAGGAGGTGATGAACGTCACCCTCGGCTGCAGGTAGCTGCCGACGCCGAACTGCACGCCCGCCCACACCGTGACGCTCGCGAGCGCCGACCCGATGACCGCCGAGATCACGCCCTCGAGCACGAAGGGGGTCTGGATGAACCGGTTCGACGCTCCCACGAGACGCATGATGCCGATCTCCCGACGTCTGGCGAACGCCGACAATCGGATCGTCGTGGAGATCAGCAGCACCGCGGCGATGAGCATGAGCACGGCGATGCCGACGGCGATGTAGGTCGCGACCGTCAGCGCCGAGAACAGCGGCTGAAGGTACTGCATCTGATCGGCGACCTCTTCGACGCCCGCGGTCGAGGAGAACTGCTCGGCGAGCACGTCGGACTGCGACTGGTCCTTGAGGTTGATCCAGAACGTCGCATTGATCTGGTCGGGGCTGATTACCGACGCGTACTGCGATCCGAGCTGCTGGATGGCGCTCTGGTAGGCCTCCTGACTCGTCTGGAACGTGTAGTTCTTGATGAGCGGCGCGAGCGTCGATCCGTCGAGCGTCGCCTTCACGGCGGCGATCTGGTCGTCGGTGGCCGCGGTGCCGGGGGCGCAGTTCTTCGCCTGGGACACTGTCGAACACATGTAGACGGCGACCTGTGCGCGGTCGACCCAGAACGAGCGCAGCTTGCCGATCTGCGACTGCATGAGCATGGCGGCGCCGACAAAGGTCAGCGACACGAAGGTCACGAGGATGACCGAGATCACCATCGAGGCGTTGCGGCGCAGCCCGCCGAACGCCTCGCCGAGAACGAGTCCGAGCCTCATCGCGTGGGTCCCACTTCCTCGCCCGGGCCCTCGAGCCCGAGACGGTCGGCGACGCCCAGCGCGTCGAGCGAAAGATCATCCGCCTCCGTGGGGCGGGGTGCCGCCGGTGCCGACGCGGCGGTCGGCGCGGCCTGCGGAGCGGGCGCCTGCGGCGGGGTGACCGGCGCCGCGGCGGGCGCCGCCGGCTGCGGCGCCACCGCGGGCTGCGCGGCGACCGGCGGAACCGGCGCCTGGGAGTCCGCGGCGATCTCCTTCTGCAGCTCGATGACCTCGGTCAACGCAGCGACGGCGGCCGCGCCGCGCTCCTGCTGCGGCTGCAGTCGCGGGATCGACGAGGTGTCGCCATAGCCGCCGTGACGCTCGTCGCGCACCATCTCGCCGCCGCGCAGCTCGATCACTCGGCGCTGCATCTGGTCGACGAACGCGGCCTCGTGCGTCGCCATGAGCACAGTGGTT
This sequence comes from Microbacterium sp. 71-23, assembly GCF_001897265.1. Taxonomy (NCBI): domain Bacteria; kingdom Bacillati; phylum Actinomycetota; class Actinomycetes; order Micrococcales; family Microbacteriaceae; genus Microbacterium; species Microbacterium sp. 71-23. The sequence continues at coordinate 31,488 of NZ_MKSL01000017.1, read as the reverse complement.
CCGCTCGCGTTGATGCGGGCGAGCAGCTGCATGATGTCGACGGATGTCGCGGGGTCAAGGTTTCCGGTCGGCTCGTCGGCCAGCAGCACCTGGGGACGGTTCACGAGGGCGCGGGCGATCGCGACGCGCTGCTGCTCACCACCGGACAGCTCGTGCGGAAGGCGCTTCTCCTTGCCGGCGAGGCCCACGAGCGCGAGCGCCTCGGGCACCGCCTGGTGGATGAATCCGCGTGAGGATCCGATCACCTGCAGGCTGAACGCGACGTTCTGGAAGACGGTCTTGGTCGGCAGCAGCCGGAAGTCCTGGAACACCGAGCCGATGTTGCGGCGGAAGTAGGGGACCTTGCGGCTCGCCACCCGTCGCAGATCCCTGCCGAGCACGACCACACGGCCCTGACTGGGGATGTCCTCGCGGAGGATCAGACGCAGGCACGAGGACTTCCCCGATCCCGACGCCCCCACGAGGAAGACGAACTCGCCGCGTTGCACCTCGAAGTCGACGCCGTTGAGGGCGGGCTTGGAGGTGCCGCGATACCGCTTGGTGACGTTCTCGAACCGGATCATGGCTGTGTCAGCCTAAGCGCGGCTCTCGCGGCATCCGGGTGCGACACCCGGGGGCGCGACATCCGTTCACCGGATGTCAGTCGTCGTCGTCCTTGCGCTTGCGCCAACGGATTCCGGCGGCGATGAAGCCGTCGAGGTCGCCGTCGAAGACCACGGCGGGGTTGCCGACCTCGTGGCCGGTGCGGAGGTCCTTCACGAGCTGCTGACCGTAGAGGAAGTAGGAGCGCATCTGGTCGCCCCAGCTCGCCGTGATGGTGCCGGCGAGCTCCTTCTTCTTCGCCGCCTCCTCCTCGCGCTTGAGCAGCAGCAGTCGGGTCTGCAGCACGCGCATGGCCGCAGCGCGGTTCTGGATCTGCGACTTCTCGTTCTGCATCGAGACGACGATGCCGGTCGGGAGGTGGGTGATGCGCACGGCGGAGTCGGTGGTGTTGACCGACTGCCCGCCGGGGCCCGAGGAGCGGAACACGTCGACGCGGATGTCGCCCTCGGGGACGTCGACCTCGACGGCCTCCTCCATGACGGGGATGACCTCGACGGCGGCGAAGCTGGTCTGTCGCTTGTCGGCGCCGCCGAACGGGCTGATGCGCGCGAGACGGTGGGTGCCGGCCTCGACCGAGAGGGTGCCGTAGGCGTAGGGCGCGTCGACCTCAAAGGTGGCCGACTTGATGCCGGCTCCCTCGGCGTAGGAGGTGTCCATCACCTTGACGGGGTACTTGTGGCGCTCGGCCCAGCGCAGGTACATGCGCATGAGCATCTCGGCGAAGTCGGTGGCGTCGTCGCCGCCGGCGCCGGAGCGGATGGTGACGACCGCCGACCGTGAGTCGTACTCACCGTCGAGGAGGGTCTGCACCTCCAGCTGGCTGATGACCTCGCCGAGGTCCTTCAGCTCGCGGCGGGCCTCGTCGGCCGAGTCCTGGTCCTCGAGCTCGTTGGCGAGCTCGACGAGCACCTCGAGGTCGTCGAGGCGGCGGGCGACCGCGTCGATGCGGGCGAGGTCGGCCTGACGGTGGCTGAGCGCGCTCGTCACCTTCTGCGCCTTCTCGGGGTCGTCCCAGAGGTCGGGTGCACCGGCCTCCTCGCTCAGGCGAGAGATGTCGGCGCGCAGCGCATCGACGTCGACGACGGCGGTGATGTCGGCGAACGTGGAGCGGATGGCCTGGATATCGGCGGACAGATCGAGCTCGAGCATGACAGTCCAGACTAACGTGGAAGCGATGGATGATCGTGCGGGCCTGGTGCTGGGCCGACTCGCACCCATGATCTACGGGCCGACCATCCTCTTCTCCCTCGGCGAGGGCGCGGTCATCCCCCTCGTGCCGGTCATCGCGACGAAGCTCGGGGCGGATGTCGCGGGTGCCGGTTTCATCGCGAGCGCGCTGGTGGTGGGGCAGCTCGTCGGCAATCTCCCCGCCGGCTGGCTCGTCGCCCGCGCCGGTGAGCGCGTGACGATGGCGATCGCCGGCGGCGTCGCGATGCTGGGCGTGCTGGGCACCGTGTTCGCGCCGAGCCTGCCGGTGTTCGCGGCGGCGGTGTTCGTGATCGGCTTCTGCGCGGCTGCGTTCGGGCTCGCCCGCCATTCGTTCATGACGACGCGGGTGCCGCTGCACTTCCGTGCGCGGGCGCTGTCGCTGCTCGGCGGCTCCTTCCGGCTCGGCATCTTCGTCGGTCCGTTCATCGCCGCCGGGCTCCTCGCGGTCTTCGGCACCGAGCATGCGGCGCTCTGGTTCTTCGCCGGATGCCTCGCGGTGCTCGTCGTTCTCGTGCTGTTCGGTCCCGACCCCGAGCGCGTCGCCCCGTCGGGAGGGGAGCCGGTCGTCGCGCTCGAGCGGGAGGGCGTGTTCCGCACGATGTGGCGCCACCGCGGCATGCTGTCGCGCCTCGGGGTGGCCGCGGCATCCCTGTCGGCGGTGCGCGCCGCCCGCCAGGTGGTGCTGCCGCTGTGGGGCGTGTCGATCGGGCTGGACGCCAGCACCATCGCGCTCGTCGTGGGCGTGTCGGGCGCGATCGACTTCGCCCTGTTCTACGCGAGCGGGCAGGTGATGGACCGCTTCGGGCGGTTGTGGGCAGCCCTGCCGGCCATGCTGCTCATGGCGGGCGGATTCCTGGTGCTCGCCTTCACCCACGACGTGTCGGGACGCCTCGGCTGGTACCTCGCCGTCGGCATCGTGCTGGGGCTCGGCAACGGGCTCTCGAGCGGCATCCTGCTGACCCTCGGGGCCGATGTCGCACCGCGCGCGGATCCCGCGCCGTTCCTCGGGTCGTGGCGCACGCTGAGCGATGCGGGCGGGGCGACCGCTCCCGTGCTCGTGAGCATCATCGCCGCGGCCGGCAGCCTCGCGATCGCGACCGGCGCCGTCGGCCTCATCGGTCTCGCCGGCGCGCTCGCGTTCATCCGCTACGTGCCCCGGTTCGTGCCGCACGCGCGGACGAGCCGACGCGGCTAGCGACTCGGAGTCACCGGGTCTCGACGAACGACTGCGTGCCGATGACGGTGAGCAGCGCCAGCTTCTCGGCGTCGGGGGTGCCCGGGGTCGCCGTGAACACGAGCAGTCGCTGTCCGGTGTCGGTGTCGAGCAGCGTCTGGCAGTCGAGTGTGAAGGTGCCGATCTCGGGGTGCACGAAGCGCTTCGTGGCGGGATGCTTCTCGCGCACCTCGTGCTCGGCCCACAGCGCCCGGAACTCCGGGCTCTCGTCGTCGAGCGCACGCACGACCCGACCGGCGAGCGAGTCGTCGCCGTAGCGCACGTAGGCACTGCGCAGCTCGGCCACGAAGGCGCGGGCGCGCTCGTCGTGGTCGTCGCGGGCGTAGACGTCGCGCGAGGCGGGCTGCGCGAACCACCGGTAGACGGTGACCCGCGCGAGGCCGGTGAGGGCCGTCGCGTCGCCGAGCAGCGCCTTTGCGGGCGCGGTCTGCACGAGGGTCTCACCGAACTCGCTCACGACCTGCGCGGGGGTGTCGCGCAGCCGGTCGAGGATGCGCAGCATCGCCGGCGCGACGTGCGAGCTGCCGCCGGTGCGCTCGGGCGCGGGGTGCCCGGCGAGGCGGAACAGGTGGCCGCGCTCGTCGTCGCTCAGCCGCAGGGCGCGGGCGAGGGCGGTGAGCATCTGCTCCGACGGCTGGGGGCTGCGGCCCTGCTCGAGCCGGTTCAGATAGTCGGTCGACATCGTCGCGAGCTGGGCTACCTCTTCACGACGCAGCCCCGGCGTGCGGCGGCGCGGGCTGCGTGCGAGCCCGACGTCCTCGGGTTGCAGCGCCTCGCGTCGGCGGCGCAGGAAGTCGCCCAGCTGTTCACGGTCCACTCCCCCATGGTCGCCGCGACCCGGCGCGCGAGCAAGGGATCGCCGATCCCCCGATCGACGAGTCCTTCCCGGATGCCGCGCCCCGCCCGACGATCGAGACATGACCGATTCACGAATCATCCTCATCACCGGCGGTTACCGTGGCCTGGGCCGCGCCACCGCCCTCGCCGTCGCGGCCGCCGGCGACGACGTCGTCGTCACCTATCGATCGGGCGCCGGCGACGCGGCATCCGTCGTGTCCGACATCGCGGCGCTCGGGCGGCGCGCGGTGGCGCTGGAGCTCGACACGACCGCGCCCGAGACGTTCGCCGCGTTCGCCGACACCCTGCGCGCCACGCTCTCGGCGACCTGGGGACGCGAGACGTTCGACGGGCTGGTGAACAACGCCGGGTTCGCCGGCAGCACACCGTTCGGCGGCATCGAGCACGAGACGATCGACGCGCTGGTCGCCGTGCATTTCACCGGGGTCGTGCTGCTCACGCAGCAGCTCGAGCCTCTGCTCACCGACGGCGGCCGCATCGTCAACATCTCCAGCGGCCTCACCCGCAATCCCGCCAACTCGGCGTATTCGGTGTACGCCGCGATGAAGACCGCCATCGAGACGTGGACGCTGTATCTCGCGAAGGACCTCGGCCGGCGCGGCATCACCGTCAACACGGTGGCGCCGGGGGCGACCGCGACCGACTTCGCGGGCGGCGGCATCCGTGACGACGAGGGCTACCGCGGCATGATCCTGCCGACGGTGGCGCTCGGCCGCATCGGCGAGCCCGACGACGTCGGCCGGGCGATCGCGACCGTGCTCGACCCGCGCCTGGCGTGGGTCACGGGTCAGCGTATCGAGGCGTCGGGCGGCCAGCGCCTGTGACCTGCGAGGGGGCGGATGCCGCGGCATCCGCCCCCTCGGCCTCGATGTCGCGCCGGGCTCCTAGGCTGGAGGGATGACCGTTCCCTCTGTGACCCTCAACTCCGGTTATGACATCCCCCAGCTCGGCTTCGGCGTGTTCCTCGTGCCGCCGGCCGAGGCCGAGAAGGCGGTGAGCGAGGCCCTCGAGGTGGGCTACCGCCACATCGACACCGCCGCGATCTACAAGAACGAGCAGGGCGTCGGCGCCGCGATCGCGGCAAGCGGCATCCCCCGTGACGAGCTCTTCATCACCACGAAGCTCTGGAACGACCGGCAGGCCGGTGACGAGCCGCTCGCCGCAATCCGCGAGAGCCTCGACAAGCTGCAGCTCGACCACGTCGACCTGTATCTCACGCACTGGCCGACGCCCGAGAAGAACACCTACGTGAACGCGTGGGAGAAGCTCATCGCGATCCGCGATGCGGGGCTGTCTCGCTCGATCGGCGTCTCGAACCACCTGCCCGAGCACCTCGATCGCCTCGTCGCCGCGACCGGCGTGGTGCCGGCGGTCGACCAGATCGAGCTTCACCCGGCCTACCAGCAGCGCGACGTGCTCGCGTGGGCGGCCGACCACGGCACGATCATCGAGTCGTGGGGTCCGCTCGGCCAGGGCAAGTACCCGCTGTTCGAGAACCCGGCCGTCGTCGCGGCGGCCGAGGCGCACGGTGTGAGCCCGGCGCAGGCGGTCATCCGCTGGCACCTGCAGCGCGGCTTCGTGGTCTTCCCGAAGTCGACCCGCAAGGAGCGCATGGTCGAGAACTTCGAGGTGTTCGGTTTCGAGCTGACCGCCGACGAGGTCGCCGCGATCGACGCCCTCGACACGGGTGACGGCTCGGGCCGCGTCGGCACGCATCCGCTCGAGTTCAACTGACCTCGTCTCGATAGGTCACGGCCGGTCGCCTTCGGGCGGCCGGCCGTTGCCGTGTGCACTCGGGGCGTACGTGACCACCCCGCGGCACACGTGATCGCGGCATCCCGGGTCACCGCAGCGCGACGCGGCTCGTGGCGGTCGAGGTGAGATCGACCCCCGCCGGCACGAACGGCGAGAGCAGCACCGACCGCCAGGTCGACGTCACTGTCACCCGCGCTGAGCGACCGTCGTCGGTCACCGCGTCGACGAGCACGGCGTCGGCCCCCGTCGCGGCCAGCGCACGCTCGGCACCCGAGGTGATGTCTTCCCCACGCTGCACGATCACCGCCCCCTCGCCCTCCAACCGGATGTCATACGAGGATGCCGCGGCCACCGCCGCCGCGTCGGCGACACCGTCCAAGCGCTTCTGCGCGAGGAACAGACCCGTCGCCTCCGCGCATACCAGCACCAGGGCGATCGCGAGCATCCCGTAGCCGAGCACGAGCGGGAGGATCGACCCCTCGTCATCGTGTGCGCACCGCGCGGTCATCGTCCCGGCCCCGCCGACACGAGCTGCACCGCCGACGCCTCGATCGGCAGCGCCGCGAGATCCTCCCACCCGAACACGGGCGGCACGAGCGGCAACACCACGCGCGTCTGCACCGTCGCGGTGAGCACGGCACCGGGGGCGGGGCATCCGTCGTCCGCCGGGGCGCAACGGACCCGCACCGAGATATCGGCGGGGTCGATGCCGTAGTCGGCGGCGGTGGTCTGCACCACCCGCGCGATGTGGCCGTCGATATCGCCGTCGGCCACGGCGATCGATCGAGCGAGGTGGCGGGCCGCGGCATCCGCGCCGAACGCATGCGACTGCACGAGCCCGAGGGTCACGACCAGGTAGACCACGGGAACGAGCAGCAGCAGCCCGGCGACGAGGAACTCGATCGATGCCGAGCCGTCGTCGGGCTCAGTCGAAGGATTCGAGCGGCGCATCGCCGGTCACCTCCATCGCCCCGGGGATGCCGACGAGGCCGATCACGGGAAAGGTCGCGCGCACGGTGACCCGCACCGTCGGGAACCCCGCCTCCGCCGACGTCGCCACGCGGATCTCGTCGATCAGCCCGCCACCCACGGCCCGCGTGATGGCATCGCGGGTGCGCGCCTCGCCGTCCCCCGGCGTGGCATCGGCGAGGGCGGCGACGTGTGCTCCTTCGGATGCCGCGTCCTGCACGACGTTGCGGACGTACACCGCCAGCGCGAACTGCAGCACCGCCAGCGTCAGTACCGTGAGGAGGGCCCCGACCATGACGAACTCGGCCGCCGCGGATCCCTCATCGTCACGCCACCGCCTCAGAATCCGGAGACACGGGCGAGCGCGTTCTGGAACAGCTCGGCGAGCGCGGGGCCGGCGAGCGCCCAGATCACCACGACGAGTCCCGCCGTCATGAGCGTGAAGCAGTCCTAGTCCCCCGGCGTTCGACCACGAGGACGGGTGAGAATCGGGACTATTCACGAACGTGAATCAGTCCTACTGCCCCCGTCGCAACGCCCGTACGCAAGCGTCGAGTGTCGGTCTCACCTATGAACTTCACTCGTGCCCGCTATGCTCCGCGCCATGACGACACCGGCAGGTTGGTATCCCGACCCGGAGTTTCCGCAGACGGAGCGCTGGTGGAACGGCGTTGAATGGGCCGACGCGCGACGGGCTTCCCAGCCGACTGGCCGTCGCACTTCCGGGCTGCGCTGGTACTGGTGGCTGGCATTCGCCCTCGCGGGCGCTCTCGCCGCGTTCAGTGTGCTCGGCGTCCTCGGGGGCCACGGCAACAACGCGCCCGTCTCGAGCGGCTATTCGACCAGCGAGGCCGCGTTCCTCTCGTCGATGCGCGAAGCGGTGAACAGCCGGGGCAAGTCGTGGAGTCAGACTTCCGAGCAGGCGATCCTGACGCTCGGATGGGAGGTCTGCGACCTGTCGCAGACTGCGAATGGCGCCGCGGCACTCGCCGCCGCCGCGCCCACCTCGGGCCTGGCCAGCGAGGTCTGGGCAACTCTCATCGCCTCAGCGCAGACTCACCTCTGCCCCTGACCACCCCGCGGCAGGAACATCTCGGGCGGCGCAGCGCCCGGGCCGTGCGCGCGTAGCTCGCGATCGTGGAGGCGTGCGCAGGCGAGCCGGAGCGACGTCGCCCACCCGAGCACCTCGCCGTCTCGAGAGCAGCGATAGCGGGGACCGTCGGCCGTGCGGCGCAGCTCTACCCGCCCGTACACACGCCCGCCAGGGTCGACGAGATCCCACGTCGCCGGAACCTTCTCGACTGCCGCCATGATCGGATGCCACTCGCCCACGGTGAGAGTCTGCGGTCGCCCACCAACACGCGTCGCCGGCGGCCAACGACGACGCGTCGCGTCTCACCGGCGCGGCACTACGCGTCGCGGTGACCAGGTGGACGCGTCGCGGGCGCCGGCCGGCGCGACGGGTACAACGACGAAACGCCCCCACCCGCCCGAGGGCGAGTGGGGGCGAGACGTCATGACATGGTGAACGGGGGCAGCTCGGGGAACGCCGCGACGAACGCGGCGCGCAGTGCGGTCGCTCGAGGGATCGAACCGCCGGCCAGGTCGACGAACAGGTGAGCGCTGCCCGTTCCCGCGCCGGTATAGGACGCGTCGAGTTGCACGGTCCACAGCTCGGCGAACCACTCGAGCTTGTTCGATCGACCGAACAGATAGTCGGGGATCGTCGGATACGCGGCGGTCCACAGGGACGCGAACGGCTCACGATCCGTGAGGGGGACGCGGGTCGAGTCGACGTAGATCCCATACGCCTGGTCGACGTGATGCCCGAACTCGTGCACGACGGCCCAGTCTCCGAGCACGCCGATCCGGTGCGACAGCGCCTCGTAGAGCCCGTTCCAGGCGACGAGACTCCCGAGGCCGCTCACCCGTCCAACCTGCTGTCGTGCGGCGGCTCCCGTCAGGACCGATGAGTAGACCGTCGGCGCGCGCAGCGCCGGCACCATCGCGAGACTGAGCTGCATCGGCGCGAACCGGGCGAGGATCTCCGCGGGGATCAGGCCCAGCTTCGCGTTGATCGCCGCGGACGTGTCGCTCGCGGAGATCCGCTTGCCGCCGATCCCGCCCGCCAGCGACAGCGGCCAGATGCCCGGGTGCGTCGCCGGCTCAGACAGCATCCCGCCACCGCCACCAGAGCTGCACGGTCAGATTCTCCGGTTGCGCCGTCGCGCTCGCGAGCACGCGCGTGACGTCCACCGTGATCCGGCTCTGCGGCACGAGTCGCGGCGTGGCGGTGAAGATCCGCGCGGCGGGTGCCGGGTCGTCCTTCCGCATGTGCCACTGGAACGCGGTCGCGGGAAGGCCGGCCGTCCCCACCGGAACATCGTTGACGTTCACGCGCACGTCCACGGTGTTGTTCGGGAGCGCCTCGGTCACCACGCCGAGAAGCGTGGTCGTCAGCGAGAGCCCGAGCAGCTCAACGAGCGGCCCGAACGTCGGGACGGAGATCGCCGCGACACCAGATCGCACCGAGACGGGGCCGGGGAAGAACCAGCTCGAGCACTGGATCTCGGCGCCCGCCGACGTCGCCCCGCCGGGGATGACGGCAGGGTCGAGCTTGCCCGTCGCGGGGTCGATCGACGGCACGAGAACATCGGACATGGCTCCCCCTCTCAATCCACCACGGACAGCGACGCCGCGGAGGACGTCGCCGAACCGGCGGAGTTGGTGAACACGGCGCGGTATCGGCTGCCGTTCTGCGCGTAGGTCAGCGGCGGCGTCGAGTAGCTCGGGGAGGTCGCGCCCGCGATATCCACCCAGGGGCCGGAACCGCTCGCGGATGATTGCCACTGCACCGTCGGTGCGGGCGTGCCCGATGCAGCCGCCGTGAACGTCGCGACGTCGCCCCAGGCGGACCATACGCTCGCCGGCTGCACCGTGACGACCGGGGCGACGCTGGGCGGCTCGGTCGTCCCGCCCAGCACCAGCACCCCCGGGAAGCTCGGGTGCGGTGACACCGACACGCTGCCGCCCGGCCCGCCGACCTGAAGCTCATCCACCCGCGCGGCGAGATCCTGCCACACCGGGCGCGTCTCGGGCGTCATGTCGATCGAGCGCGGGTCGACGTCGGCGAGAGCGGTGAAGTCCACCGTCCCCTCGGTGCCGATGACCTGCACGTACCGTTCCGTGAGGCCTTGCACGCCGACCACCTCGACCCGCCACACACCGGCCGAGAGCACCGCCTGCGCGGCGCCGTTCTGGATCGGCACCGAGAACGGCCGCACCGAGCGAACCTTCCCGCCGGATGCCTCACGCTCGAGCAGCGCGCAGCGCACGGCCGACCCGGCAGGCGAATCCGTTCCGGTGCTCGTGGGATCGACGAACGCGAACTTGACGACGACCATGCCGCCTCCTCTCGTCACAGCGGGCCGGGCGCGCACGCCCGGCCCGCCTCTGTTATTCGGTGGGGTCCGGTTGGAGGAAGATCACGGCGAGGATCGAGGACAGCACCGTGAGCGCCTGCGCGACGTATACGAGCACGAGGTCGCTCACGTCCGGCGTGATCAGACCGAGCGCGACCACAACCGCCGCGGTCGCGACGGCGAGCGCGTAGATCGCCACGCGCCCCGCGGTGAGGAACCAGCCCGCGACCGAGCCCCACGTCAGGTGCGAGAGGGTGAGGACGCTCTGCACCAGCGCCAGGGCGAGCGCGACCCAGTTCAGGATCGGATCGACCTGGGGCGGCGTGAGCGTGCCCGTGAGGAGGAGGAGCGCGGCGACGGCGCCGACCGCGGCGTAGATGCGCTTGCGGCGCGCGGCGGTGAACCACACGCGAAACAGGTTGAGCATGAGAACTCCCTTCGTTCGGTTGCCCGTCACGCGGCGCGCGACAGGATGGATAGGAGCGCCACGGCGAACTCGCCGAGCGCCCACAGATAGGCAGCGCCGGCCGCGACTGCGGCCAGAACGACAGCGCCCCCGCACACGGCGAGGGCGATCAGGACTGCACGGCGACTCACGATCCGCCCCCTTCGATGTGCTCCACGAGCGCCTTATCGACTCGACGCACCGTCGTTTTCAGGGCCGCATTCTGGCGCTTGATGTGATCGACCGTGGCGCGCAGCTCGTTCACGGCCGCCTCCGTCCGCGCGGTCGCGTCCTTCACGCTTCCGCCGCCGTTGTGCTGTAGCTCGTGCTTCACTTCGGCCATGTCATTGGCGAGCGTGCCGATCGTCTCGACGAGGCGGATGAATCCGCCCAGCCACGTGTGCACCGACTTGAGCGACGCCCAGACCTTGTGCCGCGACCGCACCGCGACCGTGAGCGCCGCGATCACGGCAGCGGCCCAGACCACGAACTGCGCCGCCGTGATCCCGTCGAGCACGTCGAGAATCCAGTCGACCATTGGTCCCCCCTCTCATGATCTGTGCGTCACCCGACGTCGTTGAACGCGTGAGTGAGCGCTGTCGTCGTCGCCGACCCGGCCGAATTGGTGAACACGGCGCGGAACCACACCGTCTCGCCGTAGCTGCCCGGGTAGTGCGCCTGCGTTAGCGGGACCGACGTCGCGCCCGCGATGTTCACCCAGCCCGTTGTGCCGTCCGCCGACCTCTGCCACTGCACGCCGGGCGTCGGGCTCCCCGACGCCGCGGCCGTCACCGAGTACGGATCACCCGGATACCCCGACGCGCTGCTGGACGACGGCTGAGCCGTGATCGCGGGAGCGACACCGGCACTCACGGTCACCGTGAGCTTGGCGCTCCGCGACCAGTCATCCCCGGCCGCACCGACCACGTTGCACCGGTACGCCTTGCCCGTGTCCGCGAGCGTGAGCGCGGGGGTTGTGTAGCTCGATCCCGTAGCCCCGGCGATGTTCGACCATCCGCGCCCGTCGTTGCTCTGCCACTGGTAGCCGGTCGCGCTGGTTGCGGTGACTGTGAACGTCGCCGTGTTGCCTTCCGAGCGCGTCGCGTCGGCCGGGTGCGATGTCACCCTCGGCGCCACACCAACGACCTGACGCAGGCCGTAGCGACCCGTCATGCCGTTCTCGACGTTCCGACTCAGCGTGAGCGCGACGGAGGTGATTCGAGCCACGATTCCCGGCACCCGGCCTCGCCAATCGGTGAGACGGATAGGGTCGCCGAGCTGCCACCGTGGATCCGCCGGCACCTCCACGTCGGCGATCGTTACGCGCGGCCGTGCCGTGTCGACGAGCAGCCCGTCGATGAATGACTGCAAGGCGACGGGATCCTGTCGCCACACGCTGTCTTCCATCTGCCAGACACGTTCGCCCCACGTCGCCGCCGCGGCGCCCACCCGGTCGATACCGATCGTCGTCGTGTCGTCCTTCGGGAACGCGTACCCCAGGACGTAGAACGACGGGTCGCCCGCCTTCAGCTCGAACGGCACGGAGATCACACCGTTTGACTCGGTCCACTCTTCCGGCCACACGGCGTAGAGAGTCGACCCAGAGGCGTTCTGGATCGTGAGCCGGTAGCTCCCCATCCCAACCGGCGTGATCCACGCCGTGACGCTCGAGCCCGCATAGCGGCTGGCCCCGTTCTCGTCGAAGCAGAACACTATTCCCGCGGGCACGGAGATCGCCGCGCCCCACGCTGAGAGGACGACGACTCGTTGCGTGTCGGCGAGCACGGGCGAGCTGCCCGATACGATCACCGACGACGTTCCCGGCGGGGCGGCGATCTTCGTGTCCGCCACGAGCGACGGCTTCGGATCGCGCGACTCGCTCCCACGGTCGGACCAGACGCCCACCTGTCGCGAGACGTTCGCGGTGACACGAGTGATCACGGAGTCGATCGAGATCGCCGGGTGCAGGTCGTCGACCAGGTCGACGCCCCACGTTGCGACCGGCGCGGACGACGCCGAGAGGGAGGCGCGGGGCTTGAAGTAGAACCGGCCAGTTTCGGAGTACCCGACCATGCCCAGCTCGGCGCTGGCCACAGCCTTGAGGACGTCCCAGGACGCCGCCCCGTCCACGTCCGGGATCGACACATAGTCGAGCGCGCCCGCGGGGATGTCCGCCTCAGCTGCGAAGCTGGCGAACTCCGGTGAGGGCGCCGCCGCGGGGCTCGTGCCCCAGTAGACGGCGATGCCCTGAATGCCACCCGAGTACCACTCGACTCGGTCAATCGGCCCGGCCGGCGCCGCAGACGACGACCACGACGTGAACGCCTTCACGACACCGTCGATCCAGACTTTCGCCGAGGCGACGGCGGGCGTGATCTCCACGGCGACGTGGCGCCACCCGGCCGTAATTGCGGCCGACGCACGAACCGCGGGCGTGCCTGGGTTGGGGATCGTGGACAGGTACACGTTGCCGCTGTCGATGTTGATGACGTAGACCGAGCCGCTGTCGAGCGCCAGCCGAAGCACTTCGCTCGACATTCCTGCGGTGACGTTCACGAACGCCTCGAGCAGAACGCTCGCGCCGGTCAGGTCGCGCCGCGTGGTGAAGTATCCCCGCACACGCTCCGTCGATGTCGGCGCGACAGAGAACCGCCCCTCCGCCAGCCACGGTCCTGCCGGAACCGAGGCGCCAACGGGCACCGTCCACCCGATGTCAGCGAGCCACCCGCCCACTCCGGGCACACTCAGCTCGCACCGTCCGTCACGCGGCGCCGGGGTTACTCGAATCCCGTTCGCGTGGAGGATCGAGGTAATGACCGCGGCCGAGTTGGTCGGGTGATTCTCGATCGTGCCAGGCGTGTAGCTGCGACTCCATCCACCGAAGGCGCGCAGCCGAACGGGCTTCGTGATCTTGTCCGCGGCGTCCCGACCGGAGAGCACCAGACGCCCGCTCTCCTCAGACGTGTCGAGGTCTGCGACTCGACCGGCGAACACTGGCACGGTGAGCCCGGCGTATCCCGCCGCGCAGGTCATATCCGAGTTGAGCCAGGCGTCCACGTCCGCACCGCGCAGCGGGCTCGGCGCGTTCGCGGCGAAGGCGTCGCCCTCGACCCGCACCGTCGTCGACACGCTGCCGACAACGTCAGATGCCCCATCGGGCATGTCACCGTCGAGACGGCGCTCGACGGTAATCGTTTCCGCCCACCCCGCGGCGGCGCCGAGGTCAACCCCCGGCACCGCCACGGGCGCGGACACAACGACGCCGGAACGCGCGGACAGCGCCGAATCGAACCCAGCCGGCCCAACTTGCATCGTTACCTCCGCTTCCGCTTGTGACGCTCGACCGTCTCGTAGACCGTGCGGCCGTCGAGCTTCAGCACGTTGTGCACGAACGTGTCGCCGTCGTCGCCGCCAAGCCCGTAGTCACCCGCCTGCGACAGCGGCACGACGGCCTCCGGGCCGGCCTCACCGATCAGCGCCAGCGTGGGACCGGTCACCACCCCACCCTCGGCGAGGGCGGGGATACTGAACCGCGGGAACTGGATGTGCCCTCCGCCGAGGAACCAGGGCAGATCAAAGTTGATCTGCCCGAGCGTGTTGTTCCACGTCTCGAGGGTGAAGCGCATCACGTTGAGCAGGACACCGCGCACCAGGTCGGTGAATCCGCGCCAGCCGTCGCCGATCCGGTTCGGGATCTCCGTGAAGAACCGAATGATGTCGCCGACCCGGTCGCCGATCCAGTCGACTCCGTCGCCAATTCCCCCGGTGAACTGGCCCCACCAGTCACCCAGTCCCTGGACCAGGATCTGGAAGCCGAGCGACAGATTCCGCCAGGCATCACCGAGGAACCCGACGAACCCCTCCCACGCCTTCTTGCCGTCCTCGGTCTGGGTGAGCCACTCGACGAACTGCGCCACGAGCGTGGCGATGATCACCACGAGAGCGCCGATGCCGGTCGCTTTGATCGCGGTCCCGAGGCCCGTCATCCCGACGCTGGCAGCGTTCGATCCGGTAGCCAGTCCACCCATGAGTAGGGCCGCAGGCCCGAGCCCGGCGACGAGGCTGACGAGGTCACCACCGAACGCGGACAGGAACGTCGCGACCCCGCCGAGCGGTCCCCCCATGTCGACGAGCCCGCTGAGCCACGACTGAACCCCGCGACGCAGCCCCTCGACCTTGGACGTCGGCCCGTCCTCGATCGCCTTCGCCACTCGATACGCCGCACCGCCGACCTGATCCATGCCCTGCGCGGCGGTGTTGGTGTCGAGCGCGTAGAGCGCGCCTTGCAGATCCTCCGCCTTCGTGCCGAAGAACTGCACGGCGAGCGCGTTGCGCTGCACCGGATCCTCGATCGAGTTGAGCCCGTCGAGCACCATCTGAAGCGCCTTCTTGGCTTCGGGTCCACCGGTCGCGATAGCGTTCGCCGCCCACTCTCCGTTGATCCCGAGGCGTCGGTACGCCTTGCCGAGCGCGGTCGACCGATCGGCAGCGTTCGCGTTCGCGGCGGTCACCTCTGCCGCGGCATCTGCGACGGCCTTCTGTGCCGACGCGAGCGCATCCTGAGCGGCGAGCACGCTGTCCGCCCCGTCCACGCCAGCCGCGTCGGCAGCGGCCTTCTCATCCTTCAGAGACACGACGGCCTTCTGCTGCTGCTCGAGGTTGTACGTCGCCTGCTCGTACGCCAGCTCCGCCTCGGCGCGATCGAGCGACGTCGACCGCGCGTCACGCATGGTCGCATTGAGCTGCTGCTCGGCTCGGTCCTTTGCCAGGGTCGCCGAACGCTCCGAGAGCGCCGCGCCCACGAGCTGATCCGCCATGTCCTTCAGCCGCTGGGATGCCTGCGCGCGCGCTGCGTTCAGACTGTTCTGCGCCGCAAGCTCGCTGCGCTGCGACGTGACCAGCGACTCGCCCGCAGACTTCACCCGCTCGAGCGCCGCCGCCTGCTCGGCCGCGGTTCGCACGACGGGCTCCTGCCCGCGGATCGTGAACTCCTTGAGTGCGTCCGCGAGGAAGTCGCTGTTACGCGCACCCGCGATCATGCCCTGATTGAGGATGCCGAGAGACGACTTCGCGTCCAACCCGAGCTTCGCGAAGAACGGGCTGTATTCCGTGAACGTGTCGAGCAGATCATCGGCCCGGTTCACGGGCGACTGAAGACCGGAAGTGATCACGTCGAGCGCATCCGCGATCGACGGGGCGAGATCGTTTCGCATGATCGCCGCGGCGGCGCCAGCCGTGCGCGACACGTCCTGCTCGAACACGTCGGAGATCACCAGGGCCTTGTTGGCGACGTCCTTCATTTCGCCGTCGCTGAGGCTCCCGAGATTCTGGCGGACGGCAGCGATCGCGTCGTTCACCTGGGCGCGATCGGCGAACCCCTCGGACCACAGATCGCCCGCAAGAGTCCCCTGCTTGCGGGCGTCCTCAGCGAACGTCCCCAGCTCAGCGGCCAGCCGGGCGTTGCTCTGCCCGATGTCCATCGAGTCACCGACGACACTGCCGATCTTCTCCTTCGCCCACGCTGCGGCGATGCCGGCGGCGGCACCGACAGCAACCGTCTTGAAGCCCTCCATCACCTTTCGCGCCTGCTCGTCGCGGGCAACGATGTTGATGACGAAGTCCTTCGCGGACACTGCGCCCACGGCTTACCTCCTCCGGCTCGAGCGGGCGGGCTCGCGTTCGTCGCGTGCCCGCTTCGTTTCCTGCACTTGCTTGTCGCACGACTGCGCGAGCGCGAGCCATGTGCCGTACTCGAGATCGCCGACGTTCGTCGGCGTGATCCCGGGCCAGAACTGCGCGTGAGAGATCGTCAGGATTCGTTTCGCGATCTGACGCTCCACGAACGGCTCGGCGCGCTCGAGCGTGTCCGTGCCGAGGTCGACTACTCGTCGGCCGGCGCGAGCGTTTCGGATTCCGGTCCCGTAGGGTTTGCCTCTGCCTCGTCCTCGCTCTCACGAGGATCGCCGGGCTCGCCGATCATGACTCCGAGGTCACCGGCCGGGCCGTCCAGCATCGCGTTGAAGTCGGGCGTGAACCCCGCGTTTCGTTGAGCGAGGAAGCTCATCGCGGCGAGCGCGAAGATGTCGGCCTCCTTCGCCTGATCCTGAAGCTCGATCACGCCGAGGCCGGTCTGCCGCTGAAGCTCGATCACGTCGCGCGCTCGCGCGTTCCGCAGGGTCACCACTCGCAGCTCGTGCCCGTTCACCTGAATCTTTGCCATGTTCTCTCCTCACGTCTTGTCTGCGATTTGGCGCAGAGCGTCGTCGATCGCCGCGCTCACGCGCCCGGCCATGCGCTCCGCGCCGCGGAACGCAGGCCCCCAGAAATAGGGCTGCCCGGCCTGGTCGTACATGCGTTCGCGGTCACCCCACGCGGGATGCCGGAACCGCCGGGATTGCCAGAACGTCGCGCCCGTCTTGCGGGCGTTCGTCGTGCGAACCGAGATCGCCGTCCGCTTCTCGGTGAGTGTCACGCGGGTCTTGAGCGATTGCTTGATGCCCTCGCGGAGCCCGCTACCTCGACCGGCGTTCTTCACGTCTACCTCCCGATAGACGTTGAACAGACGGAACGCAGCGGTCCCGGTCTTCTTGTTGACGACGAGCCGCCGCCGCTGACCCGCGACCTTCACACCGCGGGGCAGCGGGCCGCTCAGAATGGCCCGCTGCTCCGCAATGATCTCGTCGCCCGAGCGCCGCAGATCGCGGCGCGTGTTTCGAGCCAGTGCGGGGCTGAACTCCTTGATGCGGTCGAACTTCGCCCGAACGTCGTCAGGCTCGAGCGCGACGCGCGGGAGCGCGACGCGCGGGAGCGCAGCCCCGCTGCTCACGGCGCCGTGTCAGTCGACCGGTAGACGATCCAGATCGGCTGCGCTGCGGAGCCGTCGTCGAACGCCTCGAACGGGATCTCCTGGGTGATCGGGTCGCCGCCGTTCGACGTCGGAACCTCGCCGCCCAGCCGCACGGCGGGCAGCACGATCTGGAGCACCGAAACACCGCTCGTGAAGGTGAGCAGCACCGGCAGTGCGGTCTGCGACAGGTACGCGTCGCGGAGCGTGTTGTCGATGTACTCCGCCGTGAGCTTCCCCGTGATCTCGGGTCGGCCAAGCTGCGGCGCACGCGACCGGAGGCCGGCGCCCCCCAGGTTCCATCCGCCCTTGTCGAGATTCCGCTTCAGCGAGAGGTCGAGTCCGGTGATGTTGACGGCGGCGGTCCCGCTCAGGGTCGCCATAGCCGTGTTGGTGGGAGGCGTGAGGGTGCCGCCGATGATGATCGCGCCCTGCACGAAGGTGAAGAGCGTGTCATCGGTCGGATACGACGCTGCCGCCGCCGCGACGAGCGTCGAGAGCTGGCGCATCGTGAGCCCGAACTTCGCCGAGACGTACTCGCCTTCCTTGACCGCCAGGTCGAGGGTGTCGAACACGCATCCGGTGAAGGTGTGGGGGTAGGCGTTGAGCCCGCCGATCACCGGCAGAACTTCCTGCATGGTGTACGACGGAACCGGGTCGGTCGTCGAGAGGGTGTGTACCTGCTGGTACAGCGCGCCCGCGACGAGTGTGGTCGTCTGAGCGCCCATGAGCGCGTTGAGCAGATACCCGAGCCCTCGGGTCGGTGCGTCCAACTCGATCTCAGCGGACCCCTCGAAGCGTGAGATCGAATGGCGACTCGTTCGCGCGACCCCCTTCGTCGGCCGGAGCCCCTTGCCCTTGATCGTCTGGACGTCGTACTTCGCCTTGGCCTCCGTCTCGAAGAACCGCGACACGGTCGCTGCCGTGCCGTAGGTCGTCTCCTTCGCGAGGCCGACCGTGAAGTCAAGCTGCGTGGTCACTTGCTCTCCTCTCCTTCGATGCTCGGCTTCGGCGTACGAGTCGACTTGGTCGGCGTGCTGCCCGGCTCCGCAGCCGGCGCGACATCGACCGAGTCGGGCTCGGCGCCGATCAGGTCGGGCTCGTAGGCCGCAGCGAGCGCGACCTCGACTGCGCTTGCCGCCGACTCCGCCGCGACGTCGATCGGCTCGAAGTTGTCGCGCTGACCGGCGAGGACCGCGGCGACATCTTCGGTCACCTCGAACTCCTCACCCGCCGCAACGACCTTCCCGAGCGCCGGCACGTCCAGCGCGCCGAGCGGGCTGATGTTCTTGAACTTCGCCATGCGTTCTCCTTTCACTGCCCGCGCACTCTGTGCGCGCAGATGAACTCAGCGGCCACCTCGACCTGGAAGCCGCTGTTGTATTCAGTGCCGTCCGAGTCGACGGCGCCAGGCAGGCACCACATCACGGCGCCGCCAAGCTCGGTGTGATCGCCTTCGACGACGTAGGCGGTGATCTTGTTGAGCAGCGCGAACGCGCGCTGGTAAGCCTCGGCGGCACTCCCGTCGTCCTCGCTGTGACCCGCGCGCCACACCGTGATGGAGATCCCGAGCGTGATCGTCTCGTCATAGGACCGTCGCGCGCTTACCGTTTTCGGGTCCGCAGCCCCGCTCGCAGCGGTGAGCTGCACGGAGTCGTCATGAACGATCGGCCACGTCCACCCGGCGTAGATGTCCACTTCAGCCTCGTCGGCAAGCGCCGCTCGAATCGCGGCCTCGAGTCCATCGCGGGCGAGCAGCACACCGGTCCCTGCGTGGATGCCGCTCACGCGTCGTCCCCCGGGTACAGCCGCGGCGGGTACTTCGCGAGCAGACCCTCGATCCACCGCGGGAGGTCGAACCCGATCGCCTCCGAACCATCCTCGCGGGCACTCGGTCCACGCTTCTCCTGTTTCCAGCGAAGCTTCGCGAGCGCACGCGCCGCGAGGATGAAGTCGAGCGGCACGCTCCCGTTGATTTCGTGCCGGGTCGGATCACTCAGCCGGCCCGTCTCACGGTCGACGCGCTGGCACGCCGCACCGATGAACAGCTCCAACTCGGCCCAGTCGTCCTGCCCCTCCTTGTACTGCACGGCCGTTCGCATGTCCTCGGCGTGCAGCGGCCAGTTGTCGGCCATAGCGTCTCCTCTCCGCTGTGCGGGTGCTGGGCCGCACGGCCCAGCACCCGCACTTCGTGTCGCTCCGCCTCGCGGCGGATTCGAGCTATTCGGCCAGAGCCGCGTAGCCGACGGCGACGAGCTGCTCGGCCTCGGCGGCGGGCACCGAGATCGAACCTCCGGCGGGAGGCCACGGCACGCCGTTGCGGGCGCCCGTGATGGTGAGACGCATCGTCACCTTCACGTCGCCCTCCTGCGCCTCCGTGGGCGCGCCGATGTCCTGACCCGCGAGCAGTGCCGCGAGCTTCCGGTCCGACTCGGCAGCTTCCTCGCGCAGACGCGCGATCTCTGCATCCTTGTCGGCCTCGGATTCGGTCCCGGCCGGCGCCTCCACGGTCTGCGCCGGCTGCTCCGTGGTGACCGCTTCGCCCGGCTCGGCGGGCTTACGGGCGGTCACGACGCACCGCCGACGAAGGACTTGACGGCCGAGGCGTCCATGAGCGTGCCGTCCGCGCGGACCTTGCCGCGGAACGCGATCTGGTCGGCACCGAACAGGGCCTGGTCGGAGCGCTCGACGCGCGTCGCGCCGACGAGGCGAACCCAGTACCGCGAGAAGTCGCCGTAGAACAGCGACTTGGAACCGAGCCCGAGCGGGGCGAGGAACGGGTCGCGGAACACCGGGGCGCCGAGGAGCTGCGCGGGAGCACCGGTCTGACCGTTCGGCTCCCAGTAGTAGCGGCCGGTCGAGTCCTTCAGCTTGCGTGCCGCACCGACGGCGCTGTTGGCCGCGACCCAGGATGCGTTCGCCTGGTAGGGCGGGAGCAGCGACTCCTGAAGGTCGATCAGGTTGTCCCACGACGGGGCGCCCAGGACGCCCGTCGCGCCCGTCACGCCGGTCGTCGCGGCAGTCGCGATGCCAGTCGGCTCGGTGCTGCCAGCGCCGGTCGCGAGCTTCTGGCCGAGCAGCACGGCGATGTTCTCGCCGATCAGCCGCGTGACCAGGCCCTCGATGTCGACGAGCGAGTCATCGACCAGTTCGCGGCTGATGCCCCGGTAGTCGCCGTAGCCGTAGGCCTTCAGGGTGACCTGACCGAACGTGGGATCGGTGCCGGCGGGCTGGGTGGCCTCCGGCGCGGTCGACGCGGAACCGAAGCTCGCGAGCCGCGGGAGGATGACGTCGTCACCCTTCTCCGTGGTGAGTACGTAGGCACCCGCCGCGAAGATCCCGGAGAACTGGCGGAGCGGCTCGACGAGCTGGGAGAGGAAGGTCTTCCCCACCGTGTTACCGCCCGCCGCCGCCGTGCCGACGCTCAGCGCGCGGATCTCCGCTGCGAGGGATGCCGGCGTGGCCAGCGGGACGGCCCGGCTGATCGCGCGCGCCTCTTCCGGGGTCGCCGAGTACTCGAGCGGGGAACCCGACGAGCGGAGCGCCGCGCGGAGATCGTCGGCGAACCGCTTCACGTCCGCCGCGGCACCGAAGGCACCGGGGTTTCCGAGCAGGCCGGCCGCGAAGTCGACGGCTCGCTGCTCGAGGTCACGCTGCTGCACGAGCAGGGTGATCCGGTCATCGAAGTCGTTGTAGGCGCGCTCGAGCTTCTCGAACTTCTCCTTCTCGTCGACCGTGAGCGCTCGCTCCTGGGCGATGTCGGCGAGCGGCTTGCCCTCCGTGTGCCAGACGCGGTGCTGCTCGTCGGCAAGCTCCTTGATTCGGGTTGCGATGTTGGTCACTTCCGACCTCCGTTCTTCCCGCGTCCGCGGGATCGAGTTGCAAGGGCGGTGTGCTCCTTGCGGGACAGACGGGCCGCGCTCCGTTCGGTCGCGGCGTTCTCCCAGTCGCCCGGTGCGGGCGGCTGCGGGTGAAGGGCTGCTCGCACTGCGTCGAGGTCGACGCTGCGTTGCAGTTCGGCCGTCGCCGCCCAGTAGGCGGGATCGGCCACGGGTGCGACGTCGATGAGGACGGCTCGCAGGATGCGGCGCACGAGGATGCCGTCGGCGTTCTCGCGCCACTCGACGCCGTCGGGCAGGATGCGGAAGGCGAAGCTCGAGTGCGAGTAGTCGCCGCGCGAGGCCAGCTCGGCCGCATCGCGCCCGGCTGACGTGTTGGGCAGATCCACCGAGTAGGGCAGTCCGATGTCGTCGACTGCGACGCGGAGCGTGCCCGCGTCGGTCGTTCCGAGGAGCAGCCGCGAGTCGTGCTCCGCTCGAGCGATCACACGCGTGTGCACGGCGAGGTCGAGCGGCCCGACCGGGCCGAACGCGGCCGGGTCGATTTCCTCGACCCACCCTCCGAGGTCGCGGGACTGCGAATTGAAAACGGCCCCGTACCCCACGAGGGTGCCGGGGCCGCTGCTGCCTTCCGGCGCGGCTCTCAGTTCTACGGCGTGCTGAAACGCTCGCCGTTCAACGACTTGGGTCATTACCCCTCCTTCTGTGCGATTGCGATCGAGGTCGCGAGCGACTCGGCCGCGCTCTTGGTCGTCGAGTACCACTGCTGCCAGTCCGCGATCTGCTTCGCGGTCGGCGGCTTCTTGCCCTTCGCGCGCCGCGCTTCCTCGAGGAACGTCGTGCCGTTGCGCAGCTCCTCGGTGTCGATCCGCGCCCGCTCGAGCGCACCCGGCTGCTTCAGCACCGTGAGATCGAACGTGATCCGCTGACGAGGGCGAAGGATGGGCTTCAAGCCCGACGCGACGCGGCCGGATACGCCGCCCAGCGTCTCGATCTCGAACAGCTCCTGATCCATTTCGACGTTCGAGTAGGAGCGGCTGGAGCCCGCACGTCCGCCCACCTTCTCGGGCGGCACACCGAAGATGACGGCAACCTCGTTCGCGGTCGCCTGGATGGTGAGGAGGAACTGCGCTTCCTCGGGCGTGACGGTGATCTTCGTGTAGTCCCACTCGCCAGGGAGCGCGACTGGAAGCCCGGACTTCGCGGCTTTCACGAAGTCGTCGCGCGCCTCGACGAGCAGTGCCGGATCCATCCGTGGCGTCTTGGCGGAGAGGATCGCAGGAGGCATCGACGAGCCCTTGAACCAGCGGCGCCCGTACTGCCGCGCGAGTGCGCTCGTCTCGAACGTGGCCGCGAAGTGTTCGATCGGTGACAGGCCGACCACGGAGCCAGGTTGAGTGAACTCGCGGATATGCACGAGATTCCCGCCCTGCTTGACGAGGTCCATCGGACGCCCATTGACGCGATAGACCGGCTTCATGCGGTTCGACTCGTCGACCGTCACCCACTCGTTCGGCAACCACCGGCAGAAGCGGCGTCCGTCATCGACCAGCCCGTAGGCGTTGCCCCGGAGCTTGAGCGCAGCCACGAGAGCGAAGCGCCACTCGAACTCGGACAGGTACGGGTCGGGATCCTCGAGGATCAGGGGCAGGTCGACCATTTCCAGCTCGCCGTTTCGCGGCTCGGTCACGGTGATGGGCGCCTGCGCCCACTCGTCCCCGATGAGGCGGACGGCTCCGTAGACGGCGGGGATCGCGGTCGACGTGCTCGGCGGCGCCTCCCAGTCAGGCCCCCACACATCCGCTCCCGTGATGTCACGCTGCTCGACTTCGCGCGTGAGGACGCTCACCGGTCCCACCACCGTGGGATCGGGTGAGCGATGACGAAGCACCCGAGCCCCGCCACGATCAGCGCGACGGGCGGCGCCCAGAGGGCGATACCCACCACGACGAGCGCGATCCCGATCAGCTCGAACCCGCTCGCGATGCGCTCCTTGCGGCGCTTCTTGGCTTGTTCGTCGTTCATGCAGCCTCCTTCTTGGTAAGCCCGTTCGCGATTCGCAGCGCGGCTAGCGGGTCGTATGCCAGCTCCGGGAGCGTGCGCGTGAGGATCTGCGCGGCGTGGCTGACCGACGTTAATCCCGTGATCGCCCGCATTGACTTGCCGCGAGCCCAACGCCACACGTCGCCGGATACCCTCGTCGCGGCCGACGCGATCTGCTCCTCAAGCTCCTGCTGTCCGAGCTGCCGAATCTGGTCGTTCAACACAAGGTCGAGTAGCGCCGGCCCGCTGATCGCGATGTCCTGCGCGGGTATGGGTTGCGGCTCGAGTCCGGCGTCTCGCATCCGAGGAACGACGAACCCGGCGAACTTGTGCTCGTACCAGATATCGCCGGGATCGGCCGCGTGAATGTCACGCATCCCGACGAGCCCGCGGGAGGGATCTCCGTCGACGAGCCAGTCCGTGCCGAGCCCGTCAGAGATCACCTCGACGTGAATGCGTCCGTCGTCGCGCACTCCCGCGACGGAGATCGAAGCCCACGCCGAGTCAGGCGCAACGTCGAACACGTAGACGAGCTGGTCGTCGGCGATCGTCGAATCGACGTCGCGCGATGCCTCCCACGCTTCGCGCGGGATCTTCCAATCGGACGCGAAGTCGTCGCCCCACTGGCATCCGAAGGCGCGCCGGAACTCCGCCTCGCCCATCGAGTCGGCGAAGCTCTGGATCTTCTCGAGCGTCTGAGTGAACCCGAGCGCCGGCATGCGGCGCCACCACGTCATCGGGTCGTAGGGATCCTCGTCGTCCGCGAAGGAGAACTCCACATACAGCGACCGCGACCGGTCGAGCTGCGTCGGGTCGGCCCGCGCAAGCTCCACACGGCTGCGTCCCTTCGACACCTTCCCCCACAGGAACGGACTCTTCGTCTTGCTCTCGCCCGGCGTGGAGATCCACAGCGACTGCGCGTCATCGACCGCAGCCGTCGCCGGCATGAGCGCCGACTCGAGCCGCGAGTCACGCAGCGCGAAGATCTCATCGCCGACCGTGAGCCCGAGCGTCCCACCGTGGCCCGCGTCCTCCGTCGGCGCGTCAATCGACCACTTCGACCCGTTCGTGAACTTCAGATGCTCCGAGCCGTTGACCATGACGGGGAGGATCTTCCCCGAACGGTTCGGCACGAGCAGGCGCCGCAGCGGCGAACGGTTGATGTGGAAGAAGTGCTCCTCGAGCAGCTTCTCGCGAGCCTTGTCGCGGGTCTGCGCGATGTAGAGCAGGAACTGACGCTCGCCCCACCCGATCATGCGGTGAACGCCCCACGGGATCACGATCGTGCTCTTGCCGCTCTGGCGCATGATCACGACGACGATCTCGCGATACCAGAGCAACCCGGACGCGTCGACCTCGAACGCCACCTCGAACAGGTCGCGCTGCCACGGCATCGGATCCGATCCCATGACCCGCATGACCGCTATCGGCTCGTCAGCGATCGTCTCCCGAGCCGGATTGCGGGGCGTCATCCACCGCGGCTCGGCGTCGGGAACTCCGGCCGGAGCCGAGCGCACCCATGAGCTGCTCAATAGCCTTCGCCTCCCCACTGCTGTTCGGCGCGAGTTTCGCGAGCGAGTCGAGCACCGCGAGAAGGGCCGACGTTGTCGACGCGTAGAAGCGCGCGTTTGCCGGGTCGTCGAGAGCGCGCGCGCCGCGGAACGCGACCTCGCGCCGCAACCTCACCTCCGCGGACGCCTCGCCAGACAGCGCCTCCCGCGCTGCCGCCTCGATCGGGCCGGCCTTGAGTTGCACGGCGATGTCGTCGAGCGCCCGATCTACCTCGGCGTCGGACAGGTCATGTGCAGGGCGCTTGGACGGCTTGCGCGTAGGTGCGTCGCGGGACGCAGGTACGTCCTTCGCGCGCGAGGTACGAGGCGCCTCCCGACCTTCCCGACGACGGCGGTTCTCGCGATAGCGACGATTCGCCTCCGTGTTCGCGTCGGTGCAGGGCGAGCAACGGCATCCCGCCTTGTATCGGCGAACCGTCCCGTGTTTCGGCAGCGGCACAACAACCTCCGATCTTTCATCCGACCTCGGCGGCTCGAAGCGCTCAGCGCCCGCCTGCCGCGTCGAACCCCGCGACAACACACGAGGACCGACTGAGTGCGAAGCGGCGTCAGCCAGTCGCACAACCCTGCACGTACCTACTCCTGGTTGGGAGACGTAGGAGAGAGGGACTTTTGAGCGCGGCGCGGGTGGATCGTGCGAAGGGGGCTGCAAAAACTCGTGATGTTTCCCCGCGGGTGTGCGGGCCGGGCGGGGCTGGTGCGCGGTCGCGGGCAGTCGGTGCGGTCGCGGGCGGGTCAGGTATCGCCGCGTCCGCCCCAGTTGCGTGACCTCATGCCGCGCCGTGCCGGGATGGGGCGGTCACGCCGCCCACTGTTGCATCCGTAACACGCTGGGAGCAGGTTCCACAGATCCCATGTCCCGCCTTGCTTCGCCGGGATCTTGTGGTCAAGGCTCGGCCCGTCAGGATGCCCCCGCCGCAACCCTCGACGAAGCACCTTCCCGCACATGTGGCACTTCGCACCGGGCGGGCACACGATCGCGGTCAGCCGCTTGCGTTCCGACTCTGACAGCTTGGGCGCATAGTGCGGCATCGCGACTCACCGACCCTTCCCCCCGGACCACCCCCGGGCGTAGCCTCGATTCATGTCGAACGTTGTTGACGAGACAGAGCCGCTCGCCGACGTGGTGCGCCGTCTCCACCAGCGATTCCCCGCGATCCCGACCGAGCGGGTTGCGGACGCCGTCATGGCCGCTTACTACCGGTTCGACGGGGCACGCATACGCGACTTCATCCCGGTGCTCGTCGAGCGGGCCGCACGCAACACACTCCTACCCCTGGCGGTGTAGACCGGGCCGCAGTAGCATCGGCACACCGAATCGCCGGTCGAACGGTCCCCACGTTCGGACACCGCCCCACCTCCTCACCCCTAGGGACGTTGGTGGCGGTGTCGCGGCGGACTGGCGCGATCAGCGGCCGACACTGCGAACTCTGGCGGGTCCGCCTGCTGCGACACCAGCGCCTCCGGGCTCGGGCTCATCCGCGGTTGGTCCGGTATCACCGCGAACCCGACGACCCCGGCGAGCGCTGCCGCCGTCGTGCGTGTGAGCGTCATCGCGTCCCCCTCTCGCGCCATGCCTTGCAGCGGTCGGCGTTGCGGCGCATTACCGCGCCGAGCCTCGCGTGGCCCTCCCGTGAGGGCGTGAAGTGTGTAGGCCGACCGTCCGCGCCCCACCCGACCGCCAGCGCCAACCCGTCGCGGTGAAGGTCCGCGAGGGTTGGCACCGGCTCAAGGTCGGGCGGGTCGATGTCGGCGGGTAGGCCGCTGATCAGAACCCCAGCGCGGCCCACGTCTTGGGGCCGGCGACGCCGTCGGGCTCGAGCCCGGCGCGCGTCTGGAACTCGATCAGCGTGCGGTCGGTCGCGTTGCCGAAGTCCTCATCGACGTCCAGGTGCGAGTACAGCGGGTAGTCGCGGTTCAGGCGGCGCTGAAGGTCACCGACCGCGGGACCCTTCGAGCCCTTGCGGATCACGGGACGGCCCGGCACCGGGACGGGCGCGGCCGACGTCAGGCGACCGGCCGCGACACGGCGAATCTCGGGCAGCGGGTCGAGGAACCCGCCGCCGACACGCTGCTGCTCGAGGTGCACGCACGAGCCGACCGTCGCGCCCGAGTTGCCCTCCCACAGGATGATCCCTCCCTGCGCGATCTGCGCACCGACGGGCTGCTGCGACGCCCACGCGCCGTGCGCATACCGGAAGTCGAACAGCATGCCGTCGAGCACGCTGCGGACCACCGTCGAGTAGCCGAAGCCGTGATCGCTGCTCGGGACCGTCTTGGACACGACCACGCCCGCGTGCAGCGCGGGGACAGCGACCGCGCCAGGCGTCACCGAGTGCGAGATGTCCTGGCCGCGATGCTTGCGGCCGTTCTCGCGCGGGGCGCCGAACTGGCCCCCGTTGAGGTTGATGCCGTTCGAGTAGTAGTCCGAGGCGGCGCTCACGCGGTCACCTCGCCGTTACGGGCCTGGTCGTCGGCGTCGCCGAGACTCTCGTCGCCCTCGAGCTGCCATTCGGCGTCGTCGGGTGCGATCTCTGCCGGCTCCGAAGCCGACACGGTCGGATCACTCATCGGTGTGCCCTCCTTGAATGACGAGAGCCCCCGGCGTCGCCGAGGGCTCGTGGATGGTTGTCGCGGGCGGGCGCCGGCCTTGTGGGCTCACGGCGCCCGCCCGCCGCCCTCTCTGTCACGCCGGGCCGACGTGCCGCGCGTTGTCTCTGCGTCCGCGGTTACAGGGCGCGCATGGCGCCACCTCGACCGCGCGCCCTGCGGGCGACTCGTGCGGTCGGCTTATGTCGGGCGAATATCAGCCCGGCGGTTATAGGACCGTGAGCGACTGAAGGTCGAACCCACGCTCGGTGATGTCGAACACGAGGAGCCCCGGATCGGAGTCGTCCCCGGTGAGGTTGCGGAACCAGTCGGACCCGTTGTCGAGCGTCGGCGCCTGAAGCCACCACTTCGCCCGTCCCGTGTACGGATTGCGTCCGGTCGGCATGACCGACAGTGAGTGGAAGTGGCCGGTCACGAGAACGTCGGCGGCGCCCACTGGCTGCCCGCCGTGCTGCTGCCCCCGCCACCACTCGACCGCCCGGCCCGCCCGGTACTGGTTGCCGTGCACGACGCCCAGCACGGTCCCCAGGACATCGAGCGTGACCGCCTCGTCGTGCTGCCCCGGCAGATGCCAGTCGACGTCGAACCCGTGCGCACGCGCGAGGCGCTCGACGTGCCGGTGCACGTGAAGGCCGAAGTCATCGCCCGGTCGACCGAGCTGCCGCTTCCCCGACCGCCACGCGGTGTGATTGGACGGCACGCCGAGCACGTCGACATGCCCATGCCGGCGAAGGATCGACACGAAGTCGAACAGGATCAGGCCGGCCATGTCCATCTGCTGCGCGAGCGAGAGATCGTTCGTGAACGCCGGATTGCCGCCCGACTCGAACCCCTCGAACAGGTCGCCGGCCTCCGCGAGCACCGTGCGCGCCGGC
>NZ_MKSL01000017.1:0-3182 GCF_001897265.1 Microbacterium sp. 71-23 | reverse complement strand
AGAGCGGAAGAAGTACGACACCCGCCACTGCCCGTCGGGGAGCTGCTTGCGCCATTGGTTGATCGTCCCGACGACCTCGATCTCGGCCGGGTCGTACCCGAACGAGCGGAGCAGCTCGGCGTCGGTCGCGACCGGCTCGATAGGCCCCGTCACGATCTCGACCTCGTCACCGCGGACCACTTGCCGCGCGCGCCACTCCGCGGGGACATCGGGCACCGTTGCGCGCACCTCGTCAGCCAGCGACATTCAGCGCCCTCCGATACTTCCCGACCTGGACGTCAGAGACGTCGAGCCCGTGCCGGGCGAGCAGCGCATGCACGTCGACATGCCGCCACGCGGGGTCGCTCAGGGCGCGCATCGCCGCCTCGCGGTCGGCGGCGTCGAGCCGGTCAAGCCAGTCGTCGATCTTCGTTCGCCGACGCGGCGCCTCCGGCGGTCCCGCGTTCACGTCGTCACTCAGTGACATGTGAGACTCCCTCCGCTCGATCGGTAGGTAGAGCAACGCCCCACAGCGCCCGCGACCGTGTGCGCCAAGAATCGACCCGCGGCGCCCGCAGAATGCGCGGCGACTCGACGACGGGTGCGTGAGGGCAGAAGGTGAGGGTCAGCGGCGGCGGGGCGCGCCCCCAAGCCGGGCACGGCTGGGGAAGCTATGGACCCAGGGAGTGTCACATCGGACTCACCCCCTTTGGCCAGGGCAGCGGGAACGCGAAAGGCCCGGCAGAGTCGCCGGGCCTTTCGTCATTTATCGCGCAAGCTGAGCTTATCAAGACCACGCGACACACCGCAAGCGGTAAGGTCGATCCGCCTTTGTCTAGCCCGACTTGACTTGTAGTGTCTAGTCGGGCTAGACTATTCTCATGATCAGCGAGCAACCCACACGCAAGGTCGTCAAGATGATGCGCAACGCCGGATGGAGCCCCCTCCGCACCGTCGGATCGCACACCGTCTGGCAGTCCCCGACCGGAGCGACCTTCACGCTCCCCGACGGGCACCGCACCATCAGCCCCGGCGTGTACCGGAACCTGCTCAAAGCAATGGAGGAAGGCGAATGAGCGACACATATAGCCCCGAGAACATCGCCCGCTCCCGCGGGCGGGCCGCGTGGTTCCGCCGCGCAGCCACCGAATCCGACGAGATCACCTCGGCCGAGTACCTAGCCGCCGCCGAAGCTATCGAACTAGGCGCAGACATGCGCGAAGCCGCCGCACTGGAAGGAGTCACCCGATGAAGCACTACACCGCCACCGCGAGCCGCGACGGGAAATGGTGGATGATCCGCATCCCCGACCTCGACGGGCTCACCCAGACCCGCCGCCTCGGCGACGCCGAGAGCACCGCCCGCGAGTACATCGCCGCAACACTCGACGTCGCACCCGACGACATCGCCGTGACCGTGACCGTGTCCGACGTGAACGGACTCGACGTGCTCGCCGAGACGCACGCGATCAGCGCAGCACGATCGGACGCCGCCGCCCTCGAGCGCGCAGCATCCGACCGTGCCGTCAGCCTCGCGAAGCGCCTCGCCGCCGCCGAGATCCCCGTCCGCGATATCGGCACGATCATGGGCGTCTCCCACCAGCGCGCCGCGCAGCTCGTCAACACCTGAGCGCCGCTCCCCCTGCGGCCCCCGAGATCGCGTCTCAGCCCAGAGGCGCAAGGAGGTGAGGTAGTCGATTCGGTGTGGCGTCCGACTATGCGCCGGCCACCAAGCAATGACCAGACACTTCGCCACCGATCCGCCGCGCACTCAATGATTGCCGACGGATACATTGAGTGCAGATTCGGCTTCAACCGACATGCTCCACTCGGCATTCAAAAACGCGCAGCGCGAGTAATCCGCCTGTCGGCCGGTTCCCATCAACGAGAGGCTGGATGTACACAATGACAAACCCGGCGCGAGAACTCGCCGACATGCTTACGGGATGGAAGAACATCCCCCCCGGAAAGAACGTCCACATGCTGCGGACCACTCACACGGGCGATCTTGACGCGTGGCGAACCCAAGCGCACGCAGCCGCACTGCTGGGAGACGTTGACCGATTTCTCGCAGCCATGAAGTCATCTGGTCAGCGTGTCGACCATTACCTGCGTTTCATGCCGATGTGGACCGCCGCAGTGTTTGTCCCCGATCGGGCATGGGGTGAGATGGCCGGACAGGCGGAACTGCCGCTCTTCAGCCAAGAGCTGATCGACATGCTCTACGCGACTGGTGACCTCATTGATTCGACCGAGCTTGCAGTCCCCCTCGCAGCGCCGACGCGAAGCGCGAGCATGGACGCGCTCGACGAACTCGACTCGATTCTGAACTCCGGCGAGATTTCGATGCGGGAACCGGAACGCCGCTACATCTTCGAACTCATCGCGTCGTGCCGTGCGGTGTACCGCGAATCTGAAGCCTTCGGCAGTGTCGATCTACTTCGTAGGGTGCACGAACTACTGGGTGTCCTCACGATGCTGGCGGATTCGCTCGGAGACGACAAGGAGAGCGCGAAACTCGCCGAACGCATTCGCACGGTCGCCCGGAAGGTGATCCCATACGCATCATTCGGTACCCGACTAGCCGCGGGCACCCTTGGCGCAGCCGCCGACGTGATCCAGATCACGAGTGGTCTTCATTAGGAGCCATCGAGACCTAGCGTTCGAACAATCCGCTTAAGTTCAGCCGATCGGCGCGGCTTGGCGCGCGCCTTCTCCTCCGAGTCGATCGCCAGGACGAGAGCGCATGCCGCTAGACCTAGATTCGCGCCATGCGTTTCGTTGCTCGCGGACGGATTGAACGCGACCCCGATCGGACTGGAGGGGTCCACGCTGGAATAGAAGTCAGAGATCGTGATGCCACTGTGAGATTGCTCAGACAGTGCCCGGTACGTGATGTACCAGTTTCTGCCGTCCTTCAACGCCAGACAGCGCTGCTCGAATACAAACGCTCGCGGCCCCTCGCTGGCAGATAGCTGCTTGATTACGTTGTCGGCTTGCGCCAGCAACTCACTGACGTCGCGGCCCGTTAGAGCGAGTTCACTCAGCGCCTTGACCCGCTGCTTCGCTCCATCACGCACCATCGCCACACCGGATCCCGGGGTGATCAGCAGCCATGCCGCTGTGACGGCGCACTCGACCAGCTGAGCCGCCCCCTTCATTCGGTCCGGACGTTCTGTGAGTCGTCGGTTTCCATTTGATGGG
>NZ_MKSL01000016.1:0-96763 GCF_001897265.1 Microbacterium sp. 71-23 | reverse complement strand
AACCCCATCCACCACCGGAAACAACCGAAGTGACACCACACCACGGGACTTGACCAGTATCCGGGCGTTCGGGACGTCGCCAAGCTAGGTCGTCATTCGCCTACGGCGACCACGGCAGTCTGAGCGGCGGTTCGTGAGAGCCTCGATCTAGTCGTGCCCACCCTCGGGGTGATGATCCGCTCGACGACTGACGGCTGACGGGGAGAATGCGATGCGCGAGGTTACCTGTCTCGCGAGCGGAAGTCGTGTAGGCGAACTCCTGCGCTCGGCCTAGCGCGATCGAATCGATGTCGACCGACGTAACGATCCTGCCCTTCGGTTGCGCCGAGCAAGTTGTCGAGCCCTCTTGCAGTTCTCCACAATTCGCGACGCTCACCTTGCCGGAGTTCGGCCGGCAGACGACACCTCGCCCCACGGGCCTCTCGCCCGCGCTCGACATCACCTGCCGAGCAGCCGTGAAAGGAGGCACCAATGGGCAGCATCCACCGCAACACGACCGCTGCGGGCGCGAAGCGCTATCACATCAGCTACCGTGCGCCGGACTTCGCGCAACGCACAGTCCGCGGGTCCCACACGAAGTTCGACGCAGAGATCCGGCTCGCCGAGATCGAGGTGTCGAAGGCACGCGGCGAGTACGTCGAACCTCAGTGGGGCGCGCGGGTGATCGACTCGATCCGCCACTCGGAGGTGCAGTCCTGGGTGTCGGCACTCAAGGGCGGGTCGACAACTTTCCGGCGTTCGCAGGGCATCGTCGCCGGCATCCTGGACGCCGCCGTCGCTGACCGTCTGCTCGCGCGCAACGTCGCACGGGGCCTCAAGCTCCCGCCGAAATCTGCGGATGCGCGGCGGCGCTACCTCTCGCACACTCAGGTGCGACTGCTCGCCGACCAGCGCGGCACCCCACGCTGGTGTTGTTCCTGGCGTACACGGGATTGCGATGGGGAGCGGCGACGGCGCTACGCATCCGGAACGTGGACACCCTCCGCCGGGTCAAGGTAGAAGAGAACGCGGTGAAGGTGTCGCACCAGGTGCACGCCGAAGACCCATCGGTCGCCGTCGGTGCCCTACGCCGAGTTCCTCACGCTCCCCCTCGCTCAACTCGCCGAGGGCAAAGGCCGCGACGAATTACTCTTCGCGACGGCACATCGCACCTGCTTATCCCGGGATCGCGGAACGGATGGTTCACGGTCGCAGTGCGCGACGCTCAGAGCATCAACGACACCTTCCCGCGGGTCGCACCGCACGACCTCCGACACACCGCCGCGAGCGTTGAGGTGCCGGCCCCGCGCGCACGTCAAAGCGGTGCAGCGAATGCTCGGTCACTCGTCGGCGGCGATGACTCTGGAGGTCTACGCCGACCTCTTCGAGGACGATCTCGACCAGGTTGCGGCCGCGCTCGACGCTGCCAAACGCCGATCTTTTGTTGTCACGGTGTTGTCACGGACATAAAACAAGGGACCGCGAATGCTCGCGATCCCTCGTGACGCCTGGTGCCCCCGACAGGAATCGAACCTGCGACCTTTGGTACCGGAAACCAACGCTCTATCCCCTGAGCTACGGAGGCGTACCGGTCGAGATTACCAGTCCGCCGCGGCATCCGCCGACAGCGACGGCGACCGCACGACGCTGAACGGAGGCTTTACGGGAACCCGATCGTCCACAGCAGCAACACCGCGAGCACCTGGCCGACGAGCGCCGCGACGAGGCTGATGATGCGGCGGCGGCGGGTCGACGAGAGCCGCTCGTCGCCGAGCATCGGGGTCATCGGCAGCAGCAGCCGGAAGATGCTCTGCTGTGGCAGGAACACTGCGAACAGGTAGACGCCATAGCCGAACCCGTAGGTCGCGACGACCATGCCGAGCCTGCGCACCGGGCGGGAGAAGATCCACAGCAGGAACGCCGCGATCAGCGCGGCGACGAGCACGACGCCGATGATGCCCGTGAACGTCCACGCCATGCGGAACCACGGGGTGAAGGGTGCGAAATGCCCCTCCCCGACAAACGGCACCCACCAGCTCGTCTCGGTGAGCAGGTACGCGTGGGGCGTGCCGGTGACGGCGTCGGCGATCCACGACCACGACAGGCCGGCACCGGCGAGCACGAGACCCGTGATCATCAGGCTCACGAGCTGCGACGGCGGGAACGGATCGACCTTGCGACGGAACCATCGCGTCACGAACACGATCCCGAGACCGAGCGCGAACGCCAGGATGCCCGGCCGCGTGTACGACGCGACGAGCCCGATCGGGATGATCCACAGATAGCGCCGCTTGACGGCGAGGAGCATCGCAGCGAACAGCAGGAAGAGGTAGAGCGACTCCGCGTAGCCGACGACGAAGATGAACGACATCGGGCCGAAGCTGAAGAGTACCGCACCCCACCAGGCCGCCGTCGGCGAGGTGACAGCCCGCAGCAGCAGGAAGAGCATGATGGTCGCACCGCCGCTGGCGAGCACGGCGATCGAGATGCCGACGATCTGCCACGGGATGCCCGTGGCATCCGAGATGATGCGCTCGAGCCAGGGGAACACGGGCAGGAACGCCCAGTCGTTCGGCACGACCGCGCCGTACGCGTCGAGTGGCAGCTGCGTCGGATAGCCGATCTGCGAGACGCGGCCGTAGCGGGCGCCGTCCCAGTCGGAGAGGAACTGCAGGAACGTCGTCACCCGCTGCGCGTTGGGGCCGAACGCCCAGCCGAAGGCGTGCGCGAGCTCGTACATGACGAACATCAGCATGAAGTTGACCCCACGCCCCAGCGCCCACACGCCCACGACGGCGCGCACCGCGCGGGCCGTGACCGGGCGCACGGCCGGGTTCGGCTGAGAGGTCTCCTCGAACCAGTCGAGCAGTCCCTGCCAGGCGCGCACGGCGCGCCGACGCAGCGGGGACGCCACGGTCGCGGCCGGCGGGAGAGAGCCCGCAGCGCCGCGCAGGTCGTGGTCGCCAGAAGTCGTCACGACGTCCCTTCCGCCGCCGCAGCGCGGCAAGACGAGTCCGTTGTGGGGCGCGCGACGAGCGCGCCGGTGGAGCCGATGGTGTCAATGGATGATGGCATGATTCCGCCGCGAGCGCCTCTTCAGCACGCCCTCAGGCGGCATCCCGTATGCGCGACGGTCGCCACTCAGACCGCGCGGTAGACCAGATCGCGGATGTCGCGTCCCGCCCGTGCGCCCTTGCGCTCGAAGGCCGTCTCGACACGGCCGTCGAACCGCTCCGCCCACTCCCCCGGGAAGCCGCGTTCGAACCCGTCTGCGGCGTCGAGCACCTCGCGCATCTGCAGGGCGTAGTCCTCCCAGTCGGTCGCGAGGCGCAGCGCACCCCCGGGGGCGAGCGCCGCGCGCACGATCTCGGGGAAGCCGGGCGCCACGAGCCGCCGCTTGTGGTGCTTGACCTTGTGCCACGGGTCGGGGAAGAACACCCACACCTCGGCGACGGATGCCGCGGGCAGCAGATGCTCGAGCACCTCGGGCGCGTTCGCCTCGACCAGGCGCAGATTGGTGAGGGAGGCGGCATCCGCGTCGAGCATGGTGCGCGCGAGCCCCGCCTTGAACACCTCGACGGCGAGGAAGTCGTCGGCCGGCCGGGTGCGGGCGGCGTGCACGATCGCGTGCCCCTGACCGGAGCCGATCTCGACGATGAGCGACGCCCGTCGACCGTAGACCTCGGCCGGATCGACGGCGCTGCCGGCGGCGACGCTCGTCGTGGCGACAACGCGCTCGACCGGAAGCACGTAGCGCGGTGCGAGCTCGTTCCAGGCGCGGGTCTGGGCGTCGGACATGCGGCCGCCGCGACGCACGAACGAGACGGGCGAGTCACGGAACACGGGCGCCGGATCGGTCATCCGTCCAGGCTAACGACTGCTCTCCCCCGCCTCACGCCGTGACGAAGTCGATGAGCTCCTCGACGCGGCCGAGCAGCGCGGGCTCCAGATCGCGGTAGGTGTGCACGCCCGCCAGGATGCGCTGCCACGCCGCGGCGATGTCGGCCTGGTCGTCGGCGGGCCAGCCGAGCGCCCGGCACACGCCGACCTTCCACTCGATGCCGCGCGGCACTTCGGGCCAGCGGGCGATGCCGACGGCGGCGGGCTTCACGCACTGCCACACGTCGATGAACGGGTGCCCGACGATGCGCACATGCGCGCCGTGCCGGCCGCGGGCCACGCCCTCGGCGATGCGCGACTCCTTCGATCCCGCGACGAGGTGGTCGACGAGGACGCCGTACCGGCGATCGGATGCCGGCGGCTCCGCGTCGAGCAGGGCGGCGAGGTGGTCGACGCCCTCGAGGTACTCGACGACGACGCCGTCGACTCGGAGGTCATGCCCCCACACCTTCTCGACGAGCTCGGCGTCGTGGCGGCCCTCGACGAGGATGCGACTCGGCCGCGCGACGCGCGCCTGATGGTTCTCGACCGCGATCGATCCCGACGCCGACCGGCGGGGTGCCGTGGGGGCGGCGGCGACCGGGGCGACGAGCCGCGCGGGCTCGCCGTCGACGAGGAAGCCGCTGCCGAGCGGGAAGACCCGTACCGCGCCGCGGCGGTCTTCGAGCTCGACCATGCCGCTGCGCACCGCGACGACCGCGCCGCAGAAGCCGTCGGAGGCGACCTCGACGACGAGATCGCGTGCCGCGGGCACGTCGGGGACGACCCGCCGGCCGCGCTCGCGCCAGCCCGCCGCCAGCACATCGCCGCTGTACCTGTCGTCCATCGTCGCCTCCGACGAGCGAGCCTAGGCCGGTGCGGCGACACCGACCCCGCGACCCGCCCGCGACCCGTCCGTCCGCCCCTCCGCGAGCTGCGCGGGCACCGTCCGCCGGGAGAATCCCCGGAGTCGGGGCATCCTCTCGCCCCCATTCCCGCGGATGCATAGACTCGAATCGCACCCATGACCGCCTCGCGGCCGGTGCCGCGCGGGCGGCCCCCTCGGAAAGGACTTCGATGGCCAAGGAATCGATCTTCGGACGGATCTCGACCCTCGTGCGCGCGAACGTGAACGCGCTGCTCGATCAGGCGGAGGACCCGCAGAAGATGATCGACCAGCTCATCCGCGACTACACGAACAACATCCGCGAGGCCGAGTCGGCCATCGCGGAGACGATCGGCAACCTGCGCCTGCTCGAGCGCGACCACCAGGAGGACGTGCAGGCCGCGGCCGAATGGGGCAACAAGGCCCTCGCCGCCAGCCGCAAGGCCGACGAATTCCGCGGGGTCGGCAACCTCGCCGACGCCGACAAGTTCGACAACCTCGCCAAGATCGCGATCCAACGTCAGATCTCCGAGGAGTCCGAGGCCAAGGCCGCAGCCCCCCAGATCGCGGCGCAGACCGAGGTCGTCGAGAAGCTCAAGTCGGGCCTGAACGGCATGAAGGGCAAGCTGGAGGAGCTCAAGACCAAGCGCAACGAGCTCGTCGCGCGCGCCAAGGTCGCCGAGGCTCAGAACAAGGTGCACGACGCCGTCAAGAGCGTGAACCTGCTCGACCCGACCAGCGAGATCGGCCGCTTCGAGGAGAAGATCCGCCGCCAGGAGGCCCTCGCCGCCGGCAAGGCAGAGCTGGCCGCATCCAGCCTCGACGCCCAGTTCGAGTCGCTCGAGGACGTCGGCGAGCTCACCGAGGTCGAGGCGCGTCTCGCCGCCCTCAAGGCCGGGGCCGCGCCCGCCGCCCTGAACCCGGCGGCGACCCCCCAGCCGCAGGCACTCCCTCAGGCCGACGAGTACCGTCAGCAGCCCTGAGGTCACGAGAGGGCCGGATGCCGCGGCATCCGGCCCTCTCGCTTCCCCGCCCACCGTCGCAAGGAGTCCCGATGACCCGGTTCGTGGTCGTGCCGCAGTGGCAGGGGTCGCCCGCCGCGCGGGCCATGCAGCTCGTCGACGGTGCCGAGGCGATCGCCGGCGACCTGCCGCGATCGGCGTGTGTGCGGGTGGACGTGCCGCTCGAGGCGGGTGACGCGCTCGGCACCCGCGTGCACCGCCTGAGCACCCTGCAGCAGACCCGCGCCCGCATCGACGACCTCCTCGCCTCGGAGACCGACCGCATCGTGATCGTCGGCGGCGACTGCAGCGTCGCCCTCGGCGGCATCGCCCACGCCGCCGCCCGCCACGAGCGTCTCGGCCTCGTCTGGTTCGATGCGCACGGCGACCTGCACACCCCCGACTCCTCGGTGTCGGGCGCGTTCGCCGGCATGGCGCTGCGCGCGGCGCTCGGCGGCGGCGAGCCCTCACTCGTGGTCTCCCCCGGCATCGCGCCGTCCCGCACCGTGCTGGTCGGTGCCCGCGATCTGGATGTCGCCGAGTCGGCGTTCCTCGCCGACACCCCGCTCGCCCGGCTCGACGCCGTCGATCTCGCCGACACCGCGCTCGCCGACGCCGTGAGCCAGACGGATGCCGACGCGGTGTGGGTGCACCTCGACCTCGACGTGCTCGACCCCGCCGCCATCACGGGGCTGACCGCCGCGTCGCCGTTCGGCGCCGATCCGGCGCGCATCGTCGCCGCCCTCGCGGCGCTCCGTGCCCGGGTGCCGCTCGCGGGTGCGTCGATCACCGGCTTCGCGCCGGCCAGCGCCGCGGCCGCGGTCGATGACCTCGGCACGATCCTGCGACTCGTCGGCGCACTCGCGTGAGCCGCGGCATCCCGGCCGACTGGCGCGCCCGCGCCGACGCGGCCGTCGCGCGCGGACGACGGCTCGACCGGTTCATCCCGTCCGTGCTGCTCGACTCCGCGATCAGCCGTGTCGGCTTCTGGTACGGCTGCACCGTCGGCTGGACCTGGGGGTTCCTGTGGAGCCGGGGGCGGGTCGAGCGCCGCGGCGAGCTGTGGGTGTTCCGCGGCATGCCGTCATGGACCTTCGCCCGCGGCGGCGTCTGCGTCGGCAACTGCTTCCTCACGGGCGACGGCCGGCTCGATGACCGGGTGCTGCGTCACGAGGCGGTGCACGCCCGCCAGTGGCGCCGCTACGGGTTCCTCATGCCCGTGCTCTACACGCTCGCGGGGCGCGACGCCCTCCGCAACCGGTTCGAGATCGAGGCGGGCCTCGAGGACGGCAACTACGTGCCGCGCACCTCGGTGGCCTGAAGCCGCCGCACGATGCGACGGCCGAGCACGACGATCACCGCGAACGGCACGACGATCCACACCAGGTTCGGCAGCACGGCGACGCTGAGGAACCCCGCGATGTCGCCGCGTTCGAGCGACTGTCGGGTCATCTCGAGTCCGCTCGAGGCCTCGACGAGGAAGTAGAGCACGGTCTTCCAGAAGGTCGCGACGCTCACGATCAGGCCGAGCACGACGCCCGACCAGCGTCGCAGGTGCGTGAGCACCCAGATCAGCGCGATCACCTCGAGCAGGTTCGCCCAGCTCTGCGCGCTGCCGAACGCGTCGGCCTGGGCGTAGCGCTGGTCGAACGAGCTGTAGAACACGTGCCCCGGCCAGAACCAGGCGAGCGGTCCACCGGCGTGCGAGAGCGGGCCGAGCAGCTCGTAGCAGGCGTCGTAGGTCTGGATGAGGGCTGTCACGATGAACCACACGGCGATCCAGCGCGGCACCAGGAGCGGGGGCTTCACGGCGGTGCGCTCCGGCGACGTGCTCACGGGGCGACCACCAAGGCCGACCGCAGCGCGGCGAGCTCGTCGGCCGACACGCCCGCCTCCCGCAGGTAGGCACCGCCGTCGCCCCAGCGCTCGTGCAGGTGCGCGAGCACATGCCGCATCGCGCGGGCCGGTGAGTGCAGGTAGAGCTCTTCGAGGTGGCGGCTGCCCGGGTGTGCGCGCGCCAGCCACGCCCGGATCTGCCGGGCCCGCGAGGCCGGCAGGTTCTGCTCGGTGAGGGCGTAGTCGCCCACGATCGCCTCGTCGTCGACACCGGCGGCGGCGAGGGTCACCGCGACCGAGACTCCGGTGCGGTCCTTCCCGATCGCGCAGTGCACGAGAGTCGGATGCCCCGCCGCGATGCTGTGCGCCACGGTGGCGATGCGCTCCCCGGCGTTCTCGAGCAGGTCGAGGTAGGAGTCGTCGAGCGTGACGCCGCTGGCGAGGAATGACTCGAGCGATCCCACGAACATCGGCGCGCGCACGGTCTCGACGCCCAGTCCGTCCACCCGGCTGGGCTCGCGCGCCAGCTCGTCGTCGGATCGCAGGTCGACGATGCGCTCGACGCCGAGTTCGTGCAGGGTGCGTCGCCCGTCGTCGTCGAGACGAGACAGCGCCCCCGACCGGAACAGCACCCCGTGCCGGGTCGTGCCGGCCCCGGCCGGGAGGCCGCCGACGTCGCGGAAGTTGGTGACTCCCGAGACCAACTCGACGCTCGCACCGCTCATGAGCGCCACCCTCGGGTGCGGGCAGACGACGGGCGTGCGGAGCGGGGGGCGGTCACGCTGTCAGCCTAACGACGCGGCGCCCGCCGCCGGCGGTGCGGTGCAGAATGTGCGGGTGACCGACGACGCTTTCGACGAGTTCTCCTTCCTCCCCGCCCAGGCCGCCGAACTGGGCGCCACCGGGCCGATCCCCGCCGCCGAGCGGTTGACGCTCGCGCTTCCCGACGGCCGCACCCTGAGCGCCCTGCGCTTCGGCGACGCGCCGCCTGCCGTCACATTCCTTCACGGAGCGGGTCTGAATGCCCACACGTTCGACACGACGATCCTGGCCCTTGGGCTGCCGGCGCTCTCGATCGACCTCGCCGGTCACGGCGACTCGTCGTGGCGATCGGATGCCGCGTACACGGCCGGTCCTCTCGCGGACGACGTCGTGCGCGCGCTCGAGGCCTGGACCACGTCGCCGCAGACGCTCGTCGGGCAGTCGCTCGGCGGGCTGACCGCGGCATCCGTCGCCGCACGGCGGCCCGACCTCGTCGCGAGCCTTGTGATCGTCGACATCACCCCCGGCGTGAACCCCGACGAGGGGCCCGCGCAGATCCGCGCCTTCTTCGCCGGCCCGACCTCGTGGGCGAGCCGCGACGAGCTGGTCGAGCGCGCGCTGTCCTTCGGGCTCGGCGGCAGCCGTGGCGCGGCGACCCGCGGCGTCTATCTGAACTCGCGGGTGCGCGAGGACGGCCGCGTCGAGTGGAAGCATCACTTCGCGCACCTCGCCGCCGCCGTCGCGAACGGCGACGCGGACGCCCCGACCTTGGACTCCGCGGTGCGCGATCTGCTGTCCGAGTCGGGGTGGCACGACCTCGCCGCCGTGACCGCACCGATCACCCTCATCCGCGGCGAGCGCGGGTTCGTCTCGGCGGGTGACGCCGATGATTTCTCGCGGCGCCTGCCCGCGGCATCCGTCGTCTCCGTGCCTGCGCGTCACAACGTGCAGGAGGACATCCCGGCCGAGCTGGCGGCCCTCGTGCGTGCGGCCTCCGGCCGCCGATCACCGGCCGTGTGACGTCGCGTGTCGCCGTGTGACGGCGGCCGGTCATCTGGGCCGCGGCCCGGTGCCCCCGACCTAGGCTGAGGGAAGCTCGCCGATCCGGCGCGCGCCCTTCCCCCGCACGGACGTTCCACAGCACGGACATCCCCGCACCGAGAGGATCCCGCATGTTCCGCCGCACCGCACTGGCCGGGGCCGCCATCCTGGCCGCCGCCGCCCTCGCACTCACCGCCTGCTCCGCCGGGGGCAGCAGCGCACCGACCGCTTCTGGCGACCCCAACGCCACCGTCAACATCCGACTGGCACTGGAGCCCACCAACCTCGACATCCGCCAGACCGCGGGGGTCGCCCTCGACCAGGTTCTGATCGACAACGTGTATCAGGGCCTCGTCTCGCGCACGCCCGACCAGAAGATCGTCGCCTCGCTCGCGAGCGCCTGGACGGTGTCCTCCGATGCGCTCACCTACACGTTCACGCTGCGCGACGGCGTCACCTTCGACGACGGTCAGGCGCTGACGCCCGACGACGTGGTGTGGTCGCTCACGCAGCACCGCGACGAGAGCACATGGGCCAACAGCTCCACGCTCTCGCACGTGTCGAACATCAGCGCGACCGGCAACACCATCACGCTCACCCTCTCGTCGCCCGACTCCCAGCTGCTGTGGAACCTCACCGGGCGCGCCGGCATCATCCTGAAGAAGGGCGACACCGTCGACTACAAGACGAAGGCGAACGGCACCGGACCCTTCACGCTGAAGTCGTGGAACCAGGGCGCGAACATCACGCTCGCCCGCAACGACGCCTACTGGGGCGACAAGGCGAAGGTCGCCGAGGTCGTCTTCGACATCATCCCCGAAAACCAGGCCGCGATCTCCGCCGCCCAGTCGGGCGAGGTCGATGTCATCACCGGCTTCGACGCCACTCTCAGCTCTCAGGTCGAGAAGGGCGGCGACTTCTCGGTCGTCAAGGGCAGCGCGACCGACAAGTTCGTGCTCGCCTTCAACAGCACGAAGGCGCCGCTGAACGACACCCGTGTACGCGAGGCGATCCGCCTCGCGATCGACCACAACGCGATCATCGCCGCTGTCGGCTCCGGCAAACCCCTCTACGGTCCGATCCCGCAGCCGGACCCCGGCTACCAGGACCTGTCGTCGACGATCAGCCACGACCCGGCCAAGGCCAAGCAGCTTCTCGCTGACGCGGGAGTGTCGAACCTGACGCTGACGCTCACCGTGCCCTCGTTCTACGGCACGACCATCCCGCAGCTGCTCACGTCGAACCTCGCCGACGCCGGCATCACCCTCAAGGTGAACAGCGTCGACTTCACGACGTGGCTCAACGACGTCTACACGAACAAGAACTACGACCTCAGCCTCGTCGACCACGCCGAGCCGCGAGACTTCGGCAACACCTGGGCGAACGGGAGCTACTACTTCACGTTCAACAACCCGCAGGTGCAGTCGCTCTACCAGCAGGCGATCGCCGCGACCAGCGACCAGCAGGTGGACGACCTGCTCGCGCAGGCTGCGAAGATCGTCGCTGACGACAACGCCGCCGACTGGCTGTACAACTGGGAGTCGGTCGTCGCCGTCGGCAAGGGCATCACCGGCTTCCCCGCCGACAACGTCAACTCTCGCATCAACCTCGCCACCCTGGAGAAGAGCAACGGGTGATCAGATTCACGCTGACACGGCTGGCCCTGCTGATCCTGGGCCTGTTCCTCGCCAGCGTGCTGATCTTCCTCACCCTGCACGTGCTGCCGGGTGACGTGGCCCAGCTGATCGCCGGAACCAACGCGACTGCCGAGCAGATCGCGCGGATCCGGGATCAGCTGGGCCTGACCCGTCCGCTGCCGCTGCAATACCTCGACTGGATCGGCGGAGCGCTGCGCGGCGACCTGGGCACCTCGCTCGTCACCGGAAGCTCGGTGAGCGACGAGCTGCGACAGAAGGCGCAGGTGACACTGCCGCTCGGCCTGTTGTCGCTGCTCATCGCCGTCGTCATCGCCCTGCCCCTCGGCGTCGTGGCCGCCGTGCAGCGGCACCGCGCGGGAGGTGCGGCGTTGAGCATCGGCGCGCAGGCCGTGGCCGCGGTTCCGGTCGTCTGGGCGGGCATGATGCTCGTCATCGTCTTCGCCGTGACCCTCGGCTGGCTGCCCGCGCAAGGCTTCCCCCGCTCGGGCTGGTCGGATCCGGGGCTCGCGCTGCGCGCCCTCATCCTCCCGGCGCTGACCATCGGCGTCGTCGAGGGTGCGCTGCTCATGCGCTTCGTGCGCTCGGCGACACTGCAGGCCCTCGACCAGGACTACGTGACCGCCGCCGCCGCGAAGGGCCTCACCCGCACACGCGCACTCGTGCGCCACGGGCTGCCGAACGTGGGGCTCTCGATCATCAGCGTGCTCGGCCTGCAGATCGCGGCGATCATCGTGGGCGCCGTCGTCATCGAGCAGCTCTTCTCCCTGCCCGGCATCGGACGGATGCTGGTGGCCGACGTGCAGGCACGGGACATCCCGAAGGTGCAGGGCGAGCTGCTCGCGCTCACCGCCTTCGTGCTCATCGTCGGCTTCGCCGTTGACCTGGTGCACCGGCTCATCGACCCGAGACAGCGGGAGGCGTCATGAGCGACAGTGTGATCGCCCGGGTGTGGCGACTCCCCGCCGGCCGCATCGGGCTCGTCATCGCCGCCGCGGTGCTGGCGACCGCCGCCGTCGCCCTGGTCTGGACCCCGTTCGATCCGCAGCGCACCGACGTCGAGATCCGCTGGCAGCTGCCGAGCTGGCCGCACCTGCTCGGCACGGACGCGACGGGCCGCGACATCCTGAGCCTGCTCATGGCGGGCGCCCGCACCACGGTCGTCGTCGCGGTCGGCGCGGGGATCATCGCGACCGTGCTCGGTCTCGTGCTCGCCGCGCTCGGCGCCCTCACGCCGCGCCTCGTGCGCGAGAGCGTCGCGGTCGTCGTCGACGTGCTGATCGCGTTCCCCGTGCTGCTGATCGCCATGATGATCACCGCGGTCTGGGGCGGGTCGCTCTGGGTGGTCATCGTCGCGATGGGCATCGGATTCGGGGTGAACATCGCCCGCGTGACGAGACCCGAGTTGCGTCGCGTACTGCTGAGCGACGTCGTGCTCGCGGGGCGCGCGGCCGGCCTTACCCCCGCGCAGAACCTGTGGCGGCACCTGCTGCCGAACGTGCTGCCGGTGTTCATCGTGCAGCTGTCGTGGGGCATGGCGGTGGCGGTGCTCGCCGAGGCGGGGCTGTCGTACCTCGGGTTCGGGGCGCCGGTGACGGATGCCTCGTGGGGCCTGCTGCTCTCGCAACTGCAGCAGTACATCAGCGTCTACCCGCTCTCGGTCGTCTGGCCGGGGCTTGCGATCTCGCTCACCGTGCTCGGGCTGAACCTGCTCGGTGACGCCCTGCGCGAGGCGACCGATCCCCTGCTGCG
Organism: Microbacterium sp. 71-23; assembly: GCF_001897265.1. Classification (NCBI taxonomy): domain Bacteria; kingdom Bacillati; phylum Actinomycetota; class Actinomycetes; order Micrococcales; family Microbacteriaceae; genus Microbacterium; species Microbacterium sp. 71-23. Next base: position 83,972 of record NZ_MKSL01000016.1, on the reverse strand, counting down.
CGCGAGCGGCGGCAGCGCCCGCCGCGCCCGCACCCACGTGCCGGGGGTGGTCGCGTGAGCCTGGAGGTGACCGACCTCGTCGTCGAGATCGGCGGCGTGCGCGTCGTCGACGGCGTCACGTTCGCGGTGCCCGAGGGCGCGCGCGTCGGGCTGATCGGCGCGTCGGGCTCGGGCAAGTCGCTCACCGCGCGGGCGCTGCTGGGACTCTTGCCCGACGGCGCGGCGGTGTCGGGCAGCATCCGGTGGCAGGGGGTCGAACTCGTCGGGCTGCGCGACCGCGAGCTCGCCCGTCGTCGCGGGCGGGAGCTCGCCATGGTGTTCCAGGACCCGCTGACGGCCCTCGACCCGGTGCGCACTGTCGGCCGCCAGATCTCCGAGGCGGCCGCGATCCACGGTGAGCGCTCCCGCGCCGAGCGGCGCCGCCTCGCGGTCGAGGGCGCCCGCCGTGTGGCACTGCCCGACCCCGAGCGCATCGTGGCGCGCTACCCGCACCAGCTCTCCGGCGGGCAGCGTCAACGCGTCGCGATCGCGATGGCCCTGGCCGCACGCCCTCGCCTGCTGGTCGCCGACGAGCCGACGACGGCACTCGACGTCACCGTGCAGGCCGGCATCCTCGAACTGCTGCGCCGACTCGCCGACGAGGACCGCATGTCGCTCGTGTTCATCACCCACGACCTCGCCGTGCTCGCCCAGGTCGCGACCCATGCGGTCGTGCTCTCGGCCGGACGGGTGGTCGAGACCGGTCCCCTCACGACCCTTCTCACCGAGCCCGCCTCGCCCGTCACGCGGGGCCTGCTGCGCGACGCCGCGGCGACGCTGTGGCGCGGGGCCGCGACATCCGACCTGCCCGAGGAGTCCGCATGACCGCGCTCATCGAGGCCCGCGGGCTCACGCGGGTGCACCGCGGGCCGCGCCGCGCCCTGTTCGGCCCGCGCGAGACCACGACGGCGCTCGACGGTGTCGACCTCGTCGTGACCGAGGGCTCGGCGCTGGGGGTCATCGGCGAGTCCGGGTCGGGCAAGTCCACGCTCGTGCGGCTGCTGCTCGCACTCGACGCGCCGACCACCGGCAGTGTGCGCATCGACGGCCGAGAGGTGGATGCTGCCTCCCCCGCCCGCGCCCTGCACTGGCTGCGGCGCGAGACCGGCATCGTCTTCCAGGATCCGTACGCCTCTCTCGATGCCCGCATGCGCGTCGGCCGCATCATCGCCGAGCCGCTGTGGGCGCTGGGCATCGACGGCGACCGTCGCGCGCGCGTCGCCGAAGTGCTCGCGGCCGTCGGTCTCGATGCGGATGCCGCGGCCCGCTACCCGCACGAATTCTCGGGCGGGCAGCGCCAGCGCATCGCGATCGCACGGGCCATCGTGCACCGGCCGCGCATCCTCGTGGGCGACGAGCCACTGTCGGCCCTCGATGTGTCGGTGCGGGCGCAGATCCTTGAGGTGCTGGCCGACCTGCGCCGCAGCGAGGGCCTGACCCTCGTGCTCGTCTCCCACGACATCGGGGTCGTGCAGAGCATCTGCGACGAGGTCGTGGTCATGTCCTCCGGGCGCATCGTCGAGCGCGGGACGACCGCGCGGGTGCTCGCGCAGCCGCAGCATCCGTACACCCGTCAGCTGCTCGCCGCGATCCCGACGCTCCCCGGCATCTGAGACCGCGCCGCGTCAGTCGGCGTCGGCGTCGGCGTCGGCTCGGGCGTCGTCGGGGCTGTCTCGCAGCCGCCCGAACAGCCCGCGCTTCTTCGTCGGCTTCAGCGACTTCTGCAGGTAGACCGTGCCGAGCCACCGGCCGAACTTGAAGCCGACGCGGCCCATCCGACCGACCTCGACGAAGCCGAGCTTCTCGTGCAGCGCCAGGGAGCCCTCCGCGCCCTTGTCGCTGATGACGGCGACGATCTCGCGGATGCCGTTCGCCTCGCACGCGGCGATCAGCGCCTCGAGCAGGGCACGGCCGAGGCCCTTGCCCGACGACGCGTGACCGAGGTAGATCGAGTCCTCGACGGTGAAGCGGAACGCGGACTTGCCCGCCCACGGCTGCACGAGCGCGTACCCGAGCACCTGGCCGGTCGGCGACTCGGCGACGAGGAAGGGCATCTTCTGCTTCTGAAGGTAGGCGAACTTGTCACGCCACTTCGCGAGCGACCACTTCTTCTCGTCGAAGGTCACGACGGAGTTGGTGACGTAGTAGTTGTAGATCTCGCGGATGTCGGCGAGATCGCTCTCCTCTGCGGCACGGATCTCGTAGCTGAAGGGCCGCTCCGACAGTTCGGCGCGACGCTGCTGCTGCCGGAACAGGTTCCAGCGCGACGGGTTGTATTCCTCCTCCAGCATGCGCCCAGGATACGCGCACGACGGCCTCGCGACGCACGGCGCCGTCAGGCCGGGATGCGCCAGTCGACCGGGGCGACGCCGCGCTCTTCCAGCAGCGCGTTCGCACGGGAGAACGGGCGCGAACCGAAGAAGCCGCGGTGCGCCGACAGCGGTGACGGATGCGGCGACTCGATGATCGGCGTCTCGCCCAGCAGCGGTCGGAGGTTCGCGGCATCCCGACCCCACAGGATCGCCACGAGCGGAGCCGCCTCGCCCGTGGGCGTCTGCCGCGCGACGAGGGTGCGGATCGCGTGCTCGGTCACCTTCTCCCAGCCCCAGCCGCGGTGGGATGCGGGCTGACCCGGCGCGACGGTGAGCACGCGGTTGAGCAGCATGACGCCCTGATCGGCCCATGCCGACAGGTCGCCGTGCGGCGCCTTCGGCAGGTCGAGGTCGTCGGCGAGCTCGCGGTAGATGTTCTCCAGCGAGCGCGGTAGCGGCCGCACATGCGGGTCGACCGCGAACGAGAGTCCGATCGGATGCCCGGGTGTCGGATACGGGTCCTGCCCGACGATCAGCACCCGAACCTCGGCGAGCGGGCGGGCGAACGCCCGCAGCACCCGGTCGCCCGACGGCAGGTAGTGGCGACCCACCGCGACCTCGGCGCGCAGACGATCGCCGAGCGCGGCGATGTCCGGGCCGACCGGCTCGAGCGCCCGCGCCCAGCCCTCGTCGACCAGCCCCGCGGCGGCGAGCTCGGTCAGACTCATCGCCATCCCGGTGCCTCTCAGGCGGATGCGGGAAGGCCGCCGTCCTCTTCGAGGACCGAGCCCTTCCACGACCACGGGAAGTTGATCCAGCGATCGGTGCGCTTCCAGGAGAAGTCCGGCTCGATGATGGTGGTCGGCTTCGTGTAGATCGTCACCGAGCGCACCTCGGCGCCCCGGTCGACCAGCAGCTTCACGGCGAGATCGAGCGTGCGGCCACTGTCGGCTACGTCGTCGACGAGCAGCACCTTCCGCCCCTCGAGGTAGGAGAGGTCGAGCGCCGGCGGCAGCACCTCGGGGGCGTCGAGCACGGTGCCGATGCCGGTGTAGAACTCGACGTTGATCGCGCCGCAGTTCTTGATGCCCAGCCCGTACGCGATGGCACCGGCCGGCAGCAGACCGCCACGGGCGATCGCCACGACGACCTCGGGCACGAACCCGGCCGCGAGGATGTCCCGCGACAGCGACCTCGACGCCTCGCCGAAGCCCTCCCAGGTCAGATGCTCGCGCTCCTCGTTCGCCTCGCCCACTCGACGCCGTCCTTCCCGCGCCGAGCGGCGCACCGCACCAGCCTAGGCGCTCAGCCCTCCCGCACGTGCAGCGGGCCGCGGGCGAGCACGTGCTGCGCCGACTGAGCCACCGGGCGCACGATGACGAGGTCGAGGTTCACGTGGCCGGGTGCCTCGACGGCGTACGCGATGAGGTCGGCGATGTCGTCGGCGACGAGCGGCGCCTCGACACCCTCGTACACCTTGTCGGCGGCGCCCTGGTCTCCACCGAGTCGGTTGAGCGAGAACTCCTCGGTCTGCACCATGCCCGGCGCGATCTCGACGACGCGCAGCGGCTCACCGTTGAGCTCGAGGCGCAGCGCCTGGGCGAGAGCCGACTCCGCCGCCTTCGCCGCGTTGTACCCGCCGCCGCCCTGGTAGGCGACGCGCGCCGCGGTCGAGGTCACGATCACGATGTCTGCGACACCGTCGGCCTTGGCGGCCTCGCGCAGCAGGGGCAGAAGGGATGCCACGACCCGCTGCGTCGACAGGACGTTGACGTCGTACATCCACTGCCAGTCGTCGACATCCCCGGTGGCGACGTGATCGGTGCCGCGAGCACCACCCGCGACCTGGATCACGCTGTTCACCGATCCGGAGGCGGCGAGGAAGTCGCGGAGCGCGGCGACGTCGGCGGCGACGGTGAGGTCGGCGGCGAACGGGACCACGCCGGTCTCGGCCGCGAGCGCCTCGAGACGGTCCGCGCGGCGGGCGACGGCCACCACGTCCCACCCGTCGGCACGGAGCTTGCGCGCCGTCGCCTCGCCGATCCCCGAACTTGCCCCCGTCACTACCGCACGCTTGGTCATACCGTCCACGCTAGCGGGCGCGCGCGGGTGCTCAGACACGGGCGGAGGGAGCGGCATCCATCGATGCTATGACGGGGCTGAACGTCGTGTTACGCGGCGAGTCGGCGCCCTTGTCGGCTCCCGGCACGCCCCCTACTGTCATGGCAAGCCACCGACCACTTCACCACCCGCACCCCAGAGGAGCACCGATGACCTCTTCCGAGAACTGGCGTTTCGAGACCAAGCAGGTTCACACCGGCGCGCAGCCCGACCCTGTCACCAAGGCTCGTGCCACGCCGATCTACCAGACCACCTCCTACGTGTTCGACAACACGGACCACGCCGCGAACCTCTTCGCGCTGGCCGAGTTCGGCAACATCTACACCCGCATCCAGAACCCCACCCAGGATGTCGTCGAGCAGCGCCTCGCCGCGCTCGAGGGCGGCACCGGTTCGCTGCTCGTCGCGAGCGGCCAGGCGGCGGAGTCGTTCGCCGTGCTGAACATCGCGCAGGCCGGAGACCACATCGTCTCGTCGAGCTCGATCTACGGCGGCACCTACAACCTCTTCAAGTACACCCTCGCCAAGCTCGGCATCGAGACGACCTTCGTCGAGAACCAGGACGACCCCGAGGAGTGGCGCCGCGCGGTGCGCCCGAACACGAAGCTCTTCTTCGCCGAGACGATCGGCAACCCGAAGATCAACGTGCTCGACATCCGCACGGTCGCCGACATCGCGCACGAGAACCGCGTGCCGCTGATCGTCGACAACACGATCGCGACGCCGTACCTCATCCGTCCGTTCGAGCACGGCGCCGACATCGTGGTGCACTCGGCGACGAAGTTCATCGGCGGTCACGGCACCACCATCGGCGGCATCATCGTCGACGGCGGCACCTTCCCGTGGTCGCAGAACGTCGACAAGTTCCCCGGTCTCACCGAGCCCGACCCCTCGTACCACGGCGCCAGCTACACCGCGGCGGTCGGCGACGGTCTCGCGTACATCATCAAGGCCCGGGTGCAGCTGCTGCGCGACCTCGGCGCCGCCATCGCGCCGCAGAGCGCCTGGCTGCTCATCCAGGGCCTCGAGACCCTGTCGCTGCGCATCGAGCGTCACGTGCAGAACGCGCAGGAGATCGCCGAGTGGCTCGAGAACCACGAGGACGTCGCGAGCGTGAACTACTCGGGCCTGCCCACCTCGCCCTGGTACGCCGCCGCCAACCGCTACGCCCCGAAGGGCGTCGGCGCGGTGCTCTCGTTCGAGCTCAAGGGCGGCGTCGAGGCCGGCCGTGCGTTCGTGAACGCGCTGACCCTGTTCAGCCACCTCGCGAACATCGGCGACGTGCGCTCGCTCGTCATCCACCCCGCCTCGACCACGCACTCGCAGCTGACCCCCGAGCAGCAGCTCACGACCGGTGTCACCCCCGGCCTCGTGCGCCTCTCGGTCGGCATCGAGAACATCGACGACCTCAAGGCCGACCTCGAGCAGGCGCTCGGCGCCGCCCGCACGGTCGCTGAGGCCGCGCGGGTCTGACCCTCCTCAGGCGATCGACGCCCCCGTCCGGATTCCGGGCGGGGGCGTCGTCGGTTGCGGCCCCGACACCGCCCTCCGACTGGCCACTCGACCGATCGTGAGGCAGGCTGGCGGCATCCGTCACATCGAGGGGGTGCGCATGGGCGACGCCGATGACGAGCGAGCGCTCGCCGCCTACTACGACGACTTCGGCCGGCATTGGGCGCACGGCACGTCGCCGTTGTACGAGGACTGGGCCTGCGCGATCGCCGAGGATGCCGAGGTGGTGCGACGCCTCACCGCACTGCCGCGCCGCCAGCAGCAGGCGAACCTGCTGTTCGCCGCCGCGCGTCGCGCCGGAGTGCCACTGCACCCGTACGCCGAGGTGCGAGATGAGCTGCTCGACGCGTGGGATCGCATTTCCGAGATCTCCGCGACGCATTCCACCCAGACCAATGAACCCGGCCGCGCGGCGACATGGCTGCCGCCGCTGTCACGGCTCGACGGGCCGGTCGCCCTGCTCGAGGTGGGCGCCGCGGGCGGACTGTGCCTCTTCCCCGACCACTGCCGGGTGACGTACACGACTCCCCCAGGCGAGTTCCTGCACGAGCCGGATGCCGCAGGCCCGACCATCGACCTCCGGTGCACCGTCGACGACGCCGCGGCGGTGCCGACCGGACCGGTCGAGGTGGCCTGGCGCGCCGGGCTCGACCTCGCCCCCATCGACGTGCGCGACCCCGAAGCGCTGCGCTGGCTCGAGCTTCTCGTGTGGCAGGGCCCCGACCACGACGCGCGCATCGCACGACTTCGTCAGGCAGCGGATGCCGCGGCATCCGCCCCGCCCCGGATCGTGAGCGGCGACCTCGTCGACGACCTCGAGGCGCTCGCTGCGACAGCACCGGCGGACGCGCACCTCGTGGTCTTCCACAGCGCGGTGTTGATGTACCCGGATGCCGCGAAACGCGACACGTTCGTCGCGCTCGTGGGAGACCTCGGTCGACGGCTCGGCCGCCCGGTGACCTGGCTGTCCAATGAGAGCCGCGGCACCTTCCCGGCGCTCGACGATCGGCTCCCCGCCGACCTTCGAGCGCACCACCGATTCGTGCAGCGACGCAACGGCACCCCGATCGCCCTCGCCGGACAGCACGGCGCGACCTACGAGATCACCCCGTTCGCGTAACAGTCCCCGGAGCAGCGCCACGGGCGGGGAGAATGGAGCGATGGACTGGCAGACTTCCGAGGACACGGTGCCGAGCGCGCCGGTTTCGGAAGCCGACGCCCGCCGCCTCGGCGGGCGCCCACCGGCGACCGGGGCGTGGCGTGACGGCGATCCGGCCGGCGACCGACGGTTCGCCGCCTTCGGCGCGTTCACGACCGAGGGCGGGGCCACCCTCCCCGCCTACCGGCTCGCCTTCGAGACCTGGGGTGAGCTCTCCCCCGCCCGCGACAACGCCGTGCTCGTGCTGCACGCCCTCACGGGCGACTCGCACGTGCGCGGCGAGGGCGGGCCGGGGCATCCGACCGACGGCTGGTGGGGCGACATCGTCGGACCCGGCGCTCCGATCGACACCGACCGGTGGTTCGTCATCGCCCCCAACATGCTCGGCGGCTGCCAGGGATCGACGGGTGCAGCGAGCATCGGACCACGGGGCGCCGAGTGGGGTGCGCGTTTCCCGTATCTCACGATCCGCGACCAGGTCGAGGCGCAGCTGCGGCTGGTCGATGCGCTGGGCATCGAGCGGTTCGCGGGGGTGATCGGCGGATCCATGGGCGGTATGCACGCCCTCGAGTGGGCGATCTCGCATCCCGAGCGGGTCGCCCGGCTCGGCGTCCTCGCCGCTCCCCCGATCGTCACCGCCGACCAGGTCGCTCTGAACTCCGCCCAGCTCGCGGCCATCCGCCTCGACCCCGGGTTCGACGGCGGCGACTACTACGACGCGGCCGCCGGTGAGGGACCGCACCGTGGGCTCGCGCTCGCGCGCCGCATGGCGCTGCTGAACTACCGCAGCCCCGAAGAGCTGAACCTGCGCTTCCAGCGGTCATGGCAGTCGGATGTCTCGCCCCTCGGCCACGGCGGACGCTTCGCCGTGGAGTCCTACCTCGACTTCCACGGCAACAAGTTCACGCGCCGCTTCGACGCGAACGCCTACGTGACGCTCGTCGAGGCCATGAACTCGCACGACGTCGGCCGCGACCGGGGCGGCGTCGAGGAGGCGCTGCGACGGATCACCGCCACGACCCTCGTGCTGGGCGTCGACAGCGACCGACTCTTCCCCGTCGACGGCCAGCACCGCATCGCGCGCAGCATCCCGCGCACACTCGACGGCGACCGGGCGGTCGTCATCTCGAGCGACTTCGGCCACGACGGCTTCCTCATCGAGTCCGACGAGGTCGGCGGACACCTGCGGCGGCTGCTCGACGCACCCGCCGGCTGACACGCGCGAAGCAGCCGTCCCGGTCAGTCCGGGAGCGGGCGTCAGTCCGCGGGACCGGCGATCGCCAGGCCCGCGCGGCGACGAGACCTGTCCTCGACGCGGAACGAGAGCCACGCGATGCCGAAGCCGATCAGCGCAAGACCGACACCGACCCACGCCGGCGCGACGAACCCCCAGCCCCACGCGATCACGACGCCGCCGAGGAATGCGCCGAGGCTGTTGCCGATGTTGAACGCCGAGTGGTTGAGGGCGGCCGCGATCGACTGGTTGTCCTCCGCGACATCCATGAGACGGGTCTGCGCGGTCGGATTCACCGACGACGACACCAGCCCCATGACGAACACGAGGGCCGCGAGCGGGACGATCCAGTGCGACACGAGCGCGAGGATCACCAGCACCAGCGCGATCGACAGCAGCCCGCCGAGGAGGGTGCGCCGTAGGTTGATGTCGGCGAGGTACCCGCCGATGATGTTTCCGATCGTCATCCCGACGCCCATGAGCACGAGCACGATCGGCACGACCCACTGGGGCGCGTGGGCGACATCCGTGACCATCGGCGCGACGTAGCTGTAGAGCGCGAAGAACCCGCCGAAGCCGATCGCGCCGAGCGCGAGGGTGAACCACACCTGCGGGATACGGAACACCCGCAGCTCCGCTCGCATGGTGCGGCCCGGGTCGCCGGGGTGGGCCGGCACGAACAGGGCGATCATGATCGCCGTGACCACCCAGAGCACGGCGACCACGCCGTAGGCGGCGCGCCATCCGATCTGCTGCCCGAGGAACGTGCCGAGCGGCACGCCGACCACGTTCGCGACGGTGAGACCAGTGAGGATGAACGCGACACCCTTGGCCCGCTTGCCCGGACCCATCACGTCGGCGGCGACGAGGGCGCCGATGCCGAAGTAGGCGCCGTGCGGCAGTCCCGTCACGAGGCGCGCGACCGCGACCCACCCGAAGGTCGGCGCGAGCACGGTGAGCAGGTTGCCGACGGCCAGCACGATCGACAGCACGAGCATGACGCGGTGGCGCGGATAGCGTGCGACGAACCCGGCGATGGTGGGCGCGCCGATGACGACGCCGAGCGCGTACAGGCTGATGAGCCAGCCGGCCTGGGCGATCGCGTCGCCGGGGGCGGTGGCCCACGTCTGGGGCAGCAGGTCCTGCGCGACGTTCGGCAACAGGCCCATGACGACGAATTCGCCCATGCCGATCGCGAAGCTGCCGATGGCCAAGGAGAGAAGCGCCGCCGTTGCCGCCCCCTTCGATATCTGAGGGGAGGTCACAACAAAATGGTACGCCCGGGATCGACCCCTGTCGAATCGTTTCGGCGCCCACGCCCGCACCCGACGCCATGCACGTCCGCGCGCGCAGATCGGAGCGTGCACGCGAGGCCCTCGGGTCTACTCCTCAGAGTCGTCGATGGCCCGTTCGAGGCGCTCGATCTTCGCATCGAGCTCACCCGTGTAGCCCGGGCGGATATCGGCCTTCAGCACGAGCGAGACGCGGGACCCGAAGGGCAGCACCGCCTCCGTCGCACGCCGGACGACATCGAAGACGTCGTCCCACTCGCCCTCGATCTCGGTGAACATGCTCGTCGTGCGGTGCGGCAGACCCGAGTCGCGCACGATGCGCACAGCGGCCGCCACCGCATCGTGCACCGAGCCGTCTTCACGACCCGTGCCGCTGGGAGCGACGGAGAACGCGACGAGCATGGTGACCTCCGGAAGATCAGTCGGCGGTGACGGGCGCGGGCGGCACCCGATGGTCGCGGCGGGCAGCGATCTGGGGGTGCACCGGCACGCGGACCAGCAGCACGATCGTCCAGACGAACAGCACCACGAGAAGGATGTTGCGGATGGTCAGCACCAGCAGCGGCCCGAGGTCCACGATGAGGATGTTGAAGTACACCAGCGGATACACGATCTGGGTCGCCAGGGCGATGAGGAGCGCGAGGGTCGCCGGCTTCCACCAGCGCCCGCGATCGAGCACCAGGCCGTATACGAGGGGCGGCACGATCCAGGCGATGTACTGCGGCGAGCCGACCTTGTTCAGCACGATGAACGCGAGCACGAGGCCGAGGGACAGCGACGGGAGCAGCCCGCCGAAGGTCGCGCCGCGGTACTTCTTCCACGCACCCACGCCGGCGACTGCGAGAACACCCACTCCGAGGAGCGGCGTCATCACGCTGATGACCGGGTCGACACCGGGGCCGGTCACATAGAAGGTCAGCAGGTTGGGATCCCACCCGATGCCGGATGTCGGCACGCCCACGTAGTACATCCACAGGTAGATCGAGCTCACCGGCGACTCGATCTGCAGCGAACGCGTGGTCTGGTCCCCCACGAACCCGAACACGTACTGCCCGCCGCCGGCCGCCGCGACCAGCACGACGACGAGCACGGTGACGATCGCCGCAGATGCAGCCACGACCCATCGTCGGTGCAGCGCGATGAGCGCCGCGCCGACCAGCGCGGCCGGCCACACCTTGATCCAGGTCGCGACCGCCAGCAGTGCGGATCCGAGCCAGGGTCGGCGCGCCAGCCACAGGATGCCCGCGACCGACAGCGCCACGGTGACCGCCTCGAGACGGTAGACGTAGACCGGACCGAGCAGCGCGATGAACGCGAGCCAGAACCAGGCTCCCGCGTTGCGCCCGTTCGATCGGCCGCGGCCGATGAGCACCGCGAAAGCGGCGGCATCCAGCAGTGTGACCACGACGGCCCAGCCGATCGTGTACCCGCCGGCCCAGGCGAACAGCCAGGAGGCGAGCATGGGCAAGATCGCCAGCTGTGGGTAGACCCAGCCGGTGTCGATGCCGACGTAGCCGAAGTACGAATCGTGCACGATCCCGGAGTACGCGTCCCGCACGGGGAAGAGTCCGTCGTGGAAGAACGCGCCCGACCACGGTTCGTAGACGTTGTACACGTCGCCCATGGGCTGATTCGGATAGGTGAATCCCAGAATGGCGACGCCGAGGTGCACGACCACGAATGCGATCCAGAGCACCGAACGTTTCGACATCGCGGACCAGTGTACGAGGGGCAACCGTGCCGCTCCCTGTAGAGGACGACGCCCCGCGGGAACCGTTACCGAACGGCAATCCCCCGCGCGAGCGCTTCCCCCACGGCCTCGGGCAGGGCGCGCGCGACGTCGAGCGCGGTGATGGGGCCCGGTCGACCGTTGCCCGCCCGGGATGCCGCGAGCTCGCCGGCGCGCGCGTGGAGCCAGGCGCCCGCGGCCGCCGCATCGAGGAGATCGACGGCGGTGTCTCCCGCGACGCGGCCTGCCATGACGGATGCCGCCACCGCCCCGATCGCGCCGGCGAGTACGTCCCCGGTGCCCGCCGTCGCGAGCCACGGCGTGCCCGCCGCGACGACTCGCACGCGCCCGTCGGGCGCCGCCAGGACGGTGCGCGCGCCCTTGAGCAGCACCACGGCGCCGAGCGCCCGCGCGGTCTCGGATGCCGCTGCCGCCCGGCCGTCATCGCCCTCGATGTCGGTGTGATCGAGACCCAGCTGCGCCCGCAGCCGCGCGAACTCCCGGGCGTGCGGCGTCACGATCACCGGTGCGTGCGCGGCGGGCGCGAGCTCGAGCGCCCCGGCATCGACGACGACCGGCACACTGCCCGCGAGCAGGCGAGTGAGCGTCTCGGTCTCGGCGAACGGCCGGGATGCGGCATCCGTGCCCGACCCCACCACCCACGTGTGGACGCGCCCATCCGCGGTCACCGTCTCGGGTCGCGCAGCGAGAACGAGCTCACGCGCCGGACCGGTGTAGCGGACCATTCCGATTCCCGCCCGCCAGGCGCCCTCGACGCCCAGCACCGCGGCGCCCGGATACGCGAGCGAACCCGTACGCAATCCCACGACACCGCGGGAATACTTGTCATCGGCGTCGGTTGGCCCCCGAAGGACCCGCGCCACCGCGGCGACGTCGACGAAAGCCGAAGCGCTCATGGCGTCACCTTAGCCGCGCGGCTCGATCACCGGCGGTCGCCCGCCCGGAGGAGGACTCGATGAGCACACTGTTCGCACCGCTGACCCTGCGGGGTACCACGCTGCGCAACCGACTGTGGGTGGCGCCCATGTGCCAGTACTCGGCGGTCGACGGGCTCCCGAACGACTGGCACCACGTGCACCTGGCGCAGTTCGCGAGCGGCGGCGCGGGCCTCGTGCTCGCCGAAGCGACCGCCGTGTCGCCCGACGGGCGCATCTCCCCCGCCGATGTCGGCCTCTGGAACGACGCGCAGGCGCAGGCCTGGGCACCGATCGTGGCCGCCGTGCACGCCCGCGGCGCGGCGGTCGGGGTGCAGCTCGCCCATGCCGGCCGGAAGGCGTCGACCTGGCCGCCGTTCGCCCCGCAGCGCGGCACCGTGCCGCCTGCCGACGGCGGCTGGGAGCCGGTCGCCCCCTCGTCGATCGCGTTCGAGGGGCTCGTCGATCCGCGCGAGCTCACGATCGCGGAGATCGACGGCATCGTCGACGACTTCGCGGCGGCGGCCGTCCGGGCCGTCGCGATCGGATTCGACGTGCTCGAGATCCACGCCGCGCACGGCTACCTGCTGCACGAGTTCCTCTCCCCGCTCGCGAACACCCGCACCGACGCCTACGGCGGCTCCCTCGAGAACCGTGCCCGCCTCGTGCTGCGGGTGGTCGAGGCGGTGCGCCGCGCCGCTCCCGACACCGTCGTCTTCGTGCGCTTCTCGGGCACCGACTGGGCACCGGGCGGGCTCGAGGTCGCCGAGGTCGTCGAGGTGGCGCGCTGGAGTGCCGAGCGCGGCGCGGATCTGTTCGACGTGTCCTCCGGCGGGCTCGTGGCCCACCAGCAGATCCCGGTCGGTCCCGGGTATCAGGTGCCGCTCGCCCGGGCGCTGCGCGACGCAGGGCTCCCCGCGGCGGCGGTCGGACTCATCACGGACGGGCCGCAGGCCGAGAGCGTCCTCACCGCCGGCGACGCCGACGCGATCCTCGCCGCCCGCGAGTGGCTGCGCGACCCGCACTTCGGCCTGCGCGCGGCGACCGAGATCGGGGCGGATGTCCCGTGGCCGCCGCAGTACGAACGCGCCCGGCGCCGCACGCACTGAGGGGGCGGGCCTGCGGCCCGCCCCCTCAGTGGTCGTCATCCTCAGCGCGCGCGACGGGTGGCGTCCTCCACCTCACCGACGAGCTCCTCGATGATGTCCTCGAGGAACAGCACCGAGGTGATCTCCGCGTGCGCATCGCGCACGAGAGCCAGGTGGCGTCCGTTTCGCCGCATCGCAGCGAGGGCGTCCTCGAGGTCGGTCGTCTCACGCAGCGACACCATGCGGTGGATGCGCTTGGCCGGGATCGGGCGCGCGACCTTCTCGTCGTCCTCCCCCTCACCCGCGACCCGCAGCACGTCCTTGAGGTGCACGTACCCGGTGGGCTCGCCGGCGTCGTCCACGATCACGTACCGCGAGAAGCCGTGGGTCGCGACGGCCTTCTCGATCTCGGCCGGGGTGACCGAGGTCGGCAACGTCACGAGCTCACCGAGCGGCACCGCCACATCGCCCGCGGTCTTGTCGGTGAACTCCACTGCGGCTGCCACCGTGCCGGCCGAGTCCTCCAGCACGCCTTCTCGACGCGACTGGTCGACGATCGTGGCGACCTCGTCGAGCGTGAACGTCGAGGCGGCCTCGTCCTTGGGCTCGACGCGGAACAGGCGCACGATGTGATTCGCGATCCAGTTGAGGGTGGCGATCACCGGATGGAAGATGCGCGACACCCACACGAGCGGCGTCGCGAGCATGAGCACGGCGCGGTCCGGCACCGAGAACGCGAGGTTCTTCGGCACCATCTCACCGAACACGACGTGCAGGTACGAGACCACCAGCAGGGCGACGATGAACGCGATCACGTCGACGGCCGATTCCTCGAGACCCGTCAGGCCGAGCGGCACCGCCAGGAGGTGGTGGATCGCCGGCTCCGACACGTTCAGGATGAGCAGCGAGCAGATCGTGATGCCGAGCTGACTGGTCGCGAGCATGAGGGTCGCATGCTCCATCGCCCACAGCGCGGTCTTCGCGGAGCGCGAGCCGCGCTCCGCGAGCGGTTCGATCTGGGAGCGGCGCGCAGAGATGACGGCGAATTCAGCGCCGACGAAGAAGGCATTGCCGAGCAGCAGCACGACGAGCCAGGCAAGTCCCGCCCAATCGCTCATCGCGCACCCCCTTCCACAGCAGCCGACTCGTCGACGGCATCGGGTGCGGCATCCGGGGTGAAGGAGAGTCGGTCGACGCGTCGCCCGTCCATGCGGGTCACCGCGAGACTCCCGCCGTCGACCGCCACCGTGTCGCCCACGACCGGGATGCGCTCGAGACCGGCCATCACGAAGCCGGCGACCGTGTCGTAGACGTCGCTCTCGGGCACGACCACACCGGTGCGCTCGCGCAGCTCGTCGGGACGCAGCGACCCGGCGAACGAGACCGAGTCGCGCACGTGCACGATGTCGGCACGGCGGCGATCATGCTCGTCGAGCACCTCGCCGACGATCTCCTCCACGAGGTCCTCGAGGGTGACGACCCCGGCGGTGCCGCCGTACTCGTCCACGACGACGGCCATCTGGTAGCCCCGGGCGCGCAACTCGGAGATCAGCTGATCGAGGTGCACCGTCTCGGGCACCCGCAGCGGCTCGGTCGCGAGCGCCGCGACCGGCACGTCCCGCCGACGCTCGCGCGGAACCGAGACCGCGGCCTTCAGATGCACGATGCCGGTGATGTCGTCGACCGACTCCTGAAAGACCGGGAAGCGAGAGTGTCCGGTCGCGCGGGCGAGTGCGACGACGTCGTCCGCCGTCGCGTCGACGGCGAGCGCGTGCACCCGCGGGCGGGGGGTCATCACGTCTCCCGCCGACAGGCGCGCGAAAGTCAGGGTGCGGTTCAGGAGCGTCGCCGTGTCGGCCTCCAGCACACCCGCGCTCGCCGAGCGCCGCACGAGGCTCGAGAGCTCCTCCGCCGTGCGCGCGCCCGAGAGCTCCTCCTTCGGCTCGATCCCCATGGCGCGCAGCACCTTGTTCGCGCTGCCGTTGAGGAGGGCGATCGCGGGCCGGAACACGGTGGTGAACAGGGTCTGGAACGGGATGACGAGCTTGGCCGTCTGACGCGGCACGGCGAGCGCGAAGTTCTTCGGCACGAGCTCGCCCAGGATCATCGACATCACGGTCGCGAACACGATCGCGATGGTCGCCGCGGTCGCGGTGACCACCCCGTCGGGGAGTCCCCAGCCGGAGAGCACCGGCCGCAGCAGGTTCGAGATCGCCGGCTCCATCGTGTAACCGGTCAGCAACGTCGTCAGCGTGATGCCGAGCTGCGCACTCGACAGGTGCGTCGACGTGAGCTTCAGCGCGCTGATCGTCAGCGCGAGCCGGGACTCGCCGGCGGCCTGTCGCGCCTCGAGGTCGGCGCGGTCGAGGTTGACCAGCGCGAACTCGCTCGCGACGAACAGGCCGGTCCCGACTGTCAGCAGGAGCCCCACGCCCAACATGACGTAATCCATCACGCATCACCTCCTCGCGCGTCAGAGCGGTGGGAGGCGGGTCGGTGGGGCGATCGTCTGCAACTCGGGGGGTCGTCCATAGTGGTTGAAGTCTATGGGCGGCCTGGGACGGCGAGCCCGGCGGATTGCCAGTTTCCGGGGTGGGGCGGATGCCGCGGCATCCGCTCTCTCACCAGCTGACCGGCAGCGCCTTGCCCTCCTCGTATCCGGCGGCCGACTGCAGGCCGACGAGCGCGCGCTCGTGGAACAGCGGCACCGAGCCGGCGCCGGCGTAGGTGAACGAGGACCGCACGCCCGCGGTGATCATGTCGACGAGATCCTCGACGCCCGGGCGCAGCGGGTCGATGTAGATGCGCGATGACGAGATGCCCTCGGCGAACAGCTCCTTGCGGGCGCGCTCGTAGGCATCGAGGCGACCGAAGCGCTCCTGCACGGCCTTCGTCGAGGCCATCCCCCACGACTCCTTGTAGACGCGACCGGCAGCGTCGGTCTCGACGGTGCCGGGGGCTTCGAGCGTGCCCGCGAACCACGAGCCGATCATGACGGATGCCGCGCCCGCCGCCAGCGCCAGCGCGACGTCGCGCGGGTAGCGCACGCCACCGTCGGCCCAGACGTGGGCGCCGTGGGCGCGGGCCGCCTCGGCGGTCTCGAGCACGGCGGAGAACTGCGGGCGTCCGACGGCGGTCATCATGCGGGTGGTGCACATCGCGCCCGGGCCCACGCCGACCTTCAGGATCGTGGCGCCCGCCCCGACGAGGTCGCGCACCCCGTCGGCGCTCACGATGTTGCCGGCGACGATCGGCAGGCCGAGGCCCAGGCCCGACACGGTCTGAAGAGCGCGGAGCATCCCCTCCTGGTGCCCGTGCGCGGTGTCGAGCACGAGCACGTCCACGCCCGCCTCGGCGAGCGCGCGCGCCTTCGCGGCGACGTCGCCGTTGATGCCGACCGCGGCGGCCACGACGAGGCGACCGTCAGCATCGAGCGCCGGCCGGTAGAGCGTTCCGCGCAGGGCGCTGCGCGCGGTGACGGTGCCGACGAGCACGCCGTGGTGCAGCACGCAGATCGTCTCGGCGTCGAGCTCGGCGGCCAGGTCGAACGCGTGGCGGGCATCGGTCACGTCGTCGGCGTCGATCGCGACGGGCCGGCCGCGGGCGAGGTCGCCCAGCTGCGCGTCGGGCAGCGCCGTCGCGAGCCGCGTGGCCGGCACCACGCCCGCGATCTCGTCGATGGTCGGCGCGGAGCCCGCGGCATCCGCCACCACGATGCCGTGGCCGGCGACGGCGGGGAGCTCCCGAAGGGCGTCGGCCACGGTCGCCGACGGCGGCAGGATGCGCGGGCTGTCCCACAGCACCGGCTGCGCCTTCACCCAGCGGATCGCATCGTCGACCCGCTGCAGGGCGAGGTCCTGCGGCAGCACGCCCAGACCCCCGCGGCGCGCGAGGGTGGCGGCGAGGCGCGGACCGGTCACCGAGTTCATGTTCGAGGCGACCAGGGGGATGGTCGCCGATGTGCCGTCGTGCGGCGACAGATCGACGTCGAGACGGCTCGTGATCGCCGACCGGCGCGGCACGAGGAACACATCCGAATAGGTCAGATCGACGAGGGGACGCTCACCCGAGAACTCCATACCCCCAACGGTACTGAGCGCCGCGACAGGATCGGCCGAGTCTTCCTCATAGGAAATGAACAGAGATTCTTCCGCTCCAGCCGCGCGATCCCGGGGCAGGCGGCTCCCGACTGGGCTACGCTTGACACCCGTGCGCGCAGGCCACGATGGCCCGCGGAAAATTCGCAATCTCACGAAAGCGGGCGATCGAACGTGTCGAGCCAGGTGACCGGCGTCGGGCTGTCGAACGACGGAGAGTTCGGGGCCAACGAGTGGCTCGTCGAAGAGCTCTACGAGCAGTTCAAGGTCGACAAGAACTCCGTGGACAAGGCGTGGTGGCCCGTCCTCGAGACCTACCATTCGACGTTGACGACGTCGACGGATGCCGCGGCCCCCGCGGCGCCCGCGGCCCCGCCGGCCGCCGCAGCGCCGGCCGAGCCGAAGCCCGTCACCGCGCCGATCCCGGTCGTGGGAGCCGCGCCCGTCGCGCGAACGACGACGAAGCCGGCGGCGCCGCAGCCGATCCCGGCTCAGGCGCCCGACGTGAAGACGCAGGCTCCGACCGAGTCGGCCGAGGAGGACAAGGTCACCGTCCTCAAGGGCATGACGAAGACCCTCGCGTCGAACATGGACGACTCGCTGTCCGTTCCGACCGCGACGAGCGTGCGCACCGTCCCGGCCAAGCTGATGATCGACAACCGCATCGTCATCAACAACCACATGGCCCGCACCCGCGGCGGCAAGGTGAGCTTCACCCATGTGATCGGCTGGGCCCTGATCCAGGCGCTCAAGGAGTTCCCGAGCCAGAACGTCTTCTACGCCGAGGTCGACGGCAAGCCCGCCGTCGTCGCTCCCGCGCACATCGGCCTCGGCATCGCGATCGACCTGCCCAAGCCCGACGGCACGCGAGCGCTCATGGTGCCGAGCATCAAGCGCGCCGACACCCTGAGCTTCAACGAGTACCTCGTCGCCTATGAGGACCTGGTCAAGCGCGCGCGCGACAACAAGCTGACCGCCGCCGACTTCCAGGGAACCACGATCTCGCTCACCAACCCGGGCGGCATCGGCACCGTGCACTCGGTGCCGCGCCTGATGAAGGGCCAGGGTGCGATCATCGGCGCCGGCGCCCTCGAGTACCCGGCGGAGTTCCAGGGCGCGAGCGAGAAGACGCTCTCTGAGCTGGCGATCGGCAAGACGATCACGCTCACCAGCACCTACGACCACCGCGTCATCCAGGGCGCCGGGTCCGGCGAGTTCCTCAAGAAGGTGCACGAGCTGCTCATCGGGCAGCGCGGGTTCTACGAGAGCATCTTCGCGGCACTGCGCATCCCCTACAGCCCGATCCACTGGAACGCCGACATCAACGTCGACCTGTCCGAGCGCGTCGACAAGACGGCCCGCGTGCAGGAGCTCATCAACGCGTTCCGCGTGCGCGGACACCTCATGGCCGACATCGACCCGCTGGAGTACGTGCAGCGCACGCATCCCGACCTCGAGATCGAATCGCACGGGCTCTCCTTCTGGGATCTCGACCGCGAGTTCGTGACCGGCGGCTTCGGCGGGAAGCGCACGCTCAAGCTCCGGGACATCCTCGGGGTCCTCCGCGACTCGTACTGCCGCACCATCGGCATCGAGTACATGCACATCCAGGACCCGGCCCAGCGCAAGTGGTTCCAGGACAACTGCGAGGTCAAGTACCAGAAGCCCGGCCACGACGAGCAGCTGCGCATCCTCTCGAAGCTCAACGAGGCCGAAGCCTTCGAGACCTTCCTGCAGACCAAGTACGTCGGCCAGAAGCGCTTCAGCCTCGAGGGCGGCGAGTCGCTGATCCCGCTGCTCGACCGGGTGCTGCACGGTGCGGCCGCCGCCGGCCTCGATGGTGCCGCGATCGGCATGGCCCACCGCGGCCGACTCAACGTGCTGACCAACATCGCCGGCAAGACCTATGGCCAGGTGTTCCGCGAGTTCGAGGGCACGTCGCTCCCCGGCAACAAGCTCGGCTCGGGCGACGTCAAGTACCACCTCGGCACGGAGGGCACCTTTGTCTCCGACGAGGGCCACGAGCTCCCCGTCTATCTGGCCGCGAACCCCTCGCACCTCGAGACCGTCGACGGCGTGCTCGAGGGCATCGTGCGCGCCAAGCAGGACCGCGGACCCATCGGCTCGTTCGCGTGGCTTCCGATCCTCGTGCACGGCGACGCGGCCTTCGCGGGCCAGGGCGTCGTCGTCGAGACGCTGCAGATGTCGCAGCTGCGCGGGTACCGCACGGGCGGCACGGTCCACGTGGTCGTCAACAATCAGGTCGGCTTCACCACGCTCCCCATCGACGGACGCACCTCGGTGTACGCGACCGACGTCGCCAAGACCATCCAGGCCCCGATCCTCCACGTGAACGGCGACGACCCCGAGGCCGTCGTGCGCGTGGCCGAGCTGGCCGTCGAGTACCGCCAGACGTTCCACCGCGACATCGTCATCGACATCGTCTGCTATCGCCGACGCGGCCACAACGAGGGCGACGACCCCTCGATGACCCAGCCCCTCATGACGAACCTCATCGAGGCGAAGCGCTCGGTGCGTCGCCTCTACACGGAGGCACTCGTCGGCCGCGGCGACATCACCGAGGACGAGTACGAGCAGGCCAAGCGCGACTTCCAGGACCGCCTGGAGATCGCCTTCGCCGAGACGCACGCCGCCCAGACGGGCGCACAGGGCATCGTGTCGACCACCGCGCTCGTCGAGCCGGCCGTCGGCGAGCCCGACACCACGGGGGTCTCGGCCGACGTCGTGCAGGCCATCGGCAACGCGTTCGTGAACAAGCCCGACGGCTTCACCGTGCACGCCAAGCTCCAGCAGCTTCTCGACAAGCGCGCCGACATGAGCCGCAACGGCGGCATCGACTGGGCCTTCGGCGAGCTCCTCGCCTTCGGCTCGGTTCTCATGGAGGGCACCCCGGTGCGCCTCGCAGGCCAGGACTCGCGCCGCGGCACGTTCGTGCAGCGCCACGCGATGTTCCACGACCGCAGCAACGGCCAGGAGTGGTACCCCCTCGCCAACCTGTCGGAGAACCAGGGACGTCTCTGGATCTACGACTCGCTGCTCAGCGAGTACGCGGCGATGGGCTTCGAGTACGGCTACTCGGTCGAACGCCCCGACGCGCTCGTGCTCTGGGAGGCACAGTTCGGCGATTTCGCGAACGGAGCGCAGTCGGTCATCGACGAGTACCTCTCGGCGGCCGACCAGAAGTGGGGCCAGCAGTCGAGCGTCGTGCTGCTGCTCCCCCACGGTTACGAGGGCGCCGGTCCCGACCACTCGTCGGCACGCATCGAACGCTTCCTGCAGCTGTGCGCACAGGACAACATGACGGTCGCCCGCCCCTCGACGCCTGCGTCGTACTTCCATCTGTTGCGTCGACAGGCCTACGCCCGTCCGCGTCGCCCCCTCGTCGTGTTCACCCCCAAGGCGATGCTGCGTCTGCGCGACGCGGTGAGCCCGGTGGCGGACTTCACCTCGGGTCGGTTCGAGCCGGTGCTCGACGATGACCGCGCGATCGACAAGTCCGTCGTGAAGCGTGTGCTGCTGCACTCCGGCAAGGTGCACTGGGATCTGCGGTCGGAGCTCGAGAAGAACCCGAACCCGGAGATCGCCCTGGTGCGCGTCGAGCAGTTCTACCCGACGCCGGTGTCCGAGCTCAACGCGATCATCGACAGCTACCCGAACGCCCAGCTGGTGTGGGTGCAGGAGGAGCCGGAGAACCAGGGCGCCTGGCCGTTCATCGCCCTGGAGGTCGTGAAGCACCTGCACGGACGCACGATCCGCTCCGTCACCCGTGCCGCCGCGGCGTCCCCCGCTGCCGGATCCGCCAAGGTGCACGCGGTCGAGCAGGCCAAGCTCATCGAGAAGGCCCTGACTCTCTGAGAGGGCCGTCACAAACAACGAAGCCCGCGGACGCACCCTGAGGTGCGGCATCCGCGGGCTTCGTCGTTTGTCAGTGGTGTGTCGCCTGGGCCGCGCGCAGCTGCGTCAGCACGAGGTCGCGCAACTCCTCCGGGGCCGACTCGCGGCATGCGCGGGCGACGACGTCCGTCAGGGTGCGGGCCACCAGCGCCTCGTCGGAGCAGGCAGGGCAGCTCTCGAGGTGCTGCCGGATGTCGGCGTGCTCGGTGCTGCACACCTCGTTGCGGAGGTACTCCTCCAGGTCACGCCGCGCTTTGTCGCAGCCGCAATCGCTCATTTCCCCACTCCCGGTGCCGCGGAGCCGATGCCCCGCTCCTGTGCATAGTCGGCCAACAGGTCGCGCAGCATGCGCCTGCCACGATGCAGGCGGCTCATGACCGTGCCGATCGGCGTCTTCATAATGTCCGCGATCTCCTGATACGCGAACCCCTCCACATCGGCCAGATACACGGCCAGGCGGAAGTCCTCCGGGATCGACTGCAGCGCCTCTTTGACGACGGATGCCGGCATCCGGTCGATGGCCTCGGCCTCCGCCGAGCGGGAGCTCGTCGCGGTCGTCGACTCCGCGCCGCCGAGCTGCCAATCCTCGAGTTCGTCGATCGTGCCCTGATAGGGCTCGCGCTGCTTCTTCCGGTACGTGTTGATGTAGCTGTTGGTCAGGATGCGGTAGAGCCACGCCTTGAGGTTGGTTCCCTGCGTGAACGTCGCCCACGAGGCGAACGCCTTCACGAAGGTCTCCTGCACGAGATCGGCCGCGTCCGCAGGGTTGCGCGTCATCCGCATCGCCGCCGCGTACAGCTGGTCCATGAACGGCAGCGCCTGCTCCTCGAATTGGGTGCGCGCTTCCTCGGTGGTCGTCGCCTGCTCGGTCATCAGCGCAAAGTCTACGTCGGCGGCTTCCGGCGCACCCGTCGTGCGCTCGAGCATCGCGAGCATGCATCCTCCTTGCGCCCCGGGACCGATGCGAGGCGTTCAGTAGGCTAGAAACCGATGAGCGCGCCCAGCTATTCCCCAGCGTCACCGCCGTGGCCTGCGCCCGCGGCCGGTCGGCCGGTGACGGCGACCGTGAGCGTGCCGGGTTCCAAATCGCTCACGAACCGCGAGCTCGTGCTGGCGGCGCTCGCTGACGGCCCCGCGCTCGTCACGGCGCCGCTCCCGTCCGACGACTCCGCGCGCATGATCGATGCGATCGCGGCGCTCGGCGTCGGAGTCGCCAGCGTGCCCGGCTCGGGCCGGTTCGGCGACGATCTGCGCATCACCCCCGCCCGGCTCCACGGCGGTTCGATCGATTGCGGTCAGGCCGGCACCGTCATGCGCTTCATCGCACCCGTGGCCGGCCTCGCAGAGGGTGCCGTGCACCTCACGGCGCATCACAGCGCACTGCACCGCCCCATGGGTCCCCTGATCGAGGCGCTGCGCTCCCTCGGCCTCACCGTCGACGACGGCGGAACAGGGGCCCTTCCCTTCACGGTGCACGGCACCGGCTCGGTGCGAGGCGGCCGGCTCGAGATCGATGCGAGCGCGTCGAGCCAGTTCGTCTCGGGTCTGCTGCTGTCGGCCGCCCGATTCGATGAGGGCCTGCACCTCGTGCACCGGGGCGAGCGTGTGCCGAGCCTCCCCCACATCGAGATGACGCTCGCGTCGCTGCGTCACCGCGGCGTCGAGACCTCCTCCCCGCGAGAGGGCGAGTGGGTCGTCGCTCCCGGGCCGATCAGAGCGATGGATGTCGCGATCGAACCCGATCTCTCCAACGCGGCCCCCTTCCTCGCGACCGCGGTCGTGACCGGCGGCGAGGTGACGGTCACGGGGTGGCCGGAGGCATCCACTCAGCCCGGGCACCTGCTGCCCGAGCTTCTGGCGGCGTTCGGCGCCACCGCCACGATCGCGGGTGACGCCCTGACCGTCACGGGAACGGGCACGATCGACGGCGCCGACCTCGATCTGAGCGCGGTGGGCGAGCTCGCCCCCACACTCGTCGGCATCGCGGCGCTCGCCTCGTCGCCGTCGCGGTTCCGCGGGATCGGACACCTGCGCGGGCACGAGACCGACCGTCTCGCCGCGCTCGTGGCGAACCTCGCCGCGATCGGGGTGACGGCCTACGAGCGTCCCGACGGCATCGAGGTGCACCCCGGCGCCGCGCACGGCGGACTCTGGCGGGCGTTCCACGACCACCGCCTCGCGACGACCGGCGCACTGCTGGGCCTCGTCGTCGACGGTGTCGAGGTCGACGACATCGGAGCCACGGCCAAGACCCTCCCCCAGTTCGTCGACCTGTGGGCGGACATGCTCACGACGGAGCGCCCGTGAGCTGGCTCGACGACATCGACGACGATGACGAGCCCGCCTTCGACGAGAGCGACGTGCGGGTGCGGCCGAACCCCAAGGGCAACCGGCCGCGCACGAAGCGACGCCCCGCGCACGCGGATGCGGTGATCGCCCGCGTGCTGGGTGTGGACCGTGGGCGCTACACCGTGCTGATCGACGAGGACGGGCCGACCGAGCACGAGGCCCTCGCCGCCCGTGCGCGCGAATTGCGCTCGCAGCCGATCGTGACGGGCGACCGAGCCCGCGTCGTCGGAGATGTGAGCGGTGATGAGGGCACCCTGTCGCGCATCGTCGGCATCGAACCGCGCACGACGCTCCTGCGCCGCAGCGCCGACGACACCGATCAGGTCGAGCGGGTGATCGTCGCCAACGCCGACCAGATGGTCGTCGTTGTCGCCGCCGCTGATCCCGAGCCGCGCCCGCGTCTGGTCGACCGGTATCTGGTCGCAGCCCTCGACGCGGGCATCCGTCCGCTGCTCGTGGTCACGAAGACCGACCTGTCCGACCCGACGGACTTCCTCGCCCATTTCGAGGGGCTCGACCTCACGGTGTTCACGAGTGCCCGCGACGATCTGCCCGTCGCCGCCATCGGAGGCGAACTCGTCGGTTCCAGCACGGTGTTCGTGGGGCACTCCGGCGTGGGCAAATCCACGCTCGTGAACGCCCTCGTGCCGTCGGCGCAGCGCGCGACGGGTCACGTGAACGACGTCACGGGCCGCGGACGACACACCTCGAGCTCGACCGTCTCGCTCCGCTACGCCGGCGACGACGGCCGCGGCTGGGTCATCGACACCCCGGGAGTGCGTTCCTTCGGCCTCGGCCACGTGGATCCGGCCCACATCCTGCAGGCGTTCACCGATCTCGCCGAGATCGCGGCGGACTGCCCGCGCGGCTGCACCCACCTTCCCGATGCACCCGACTGCGCCATCATCGAGGCCGTCGCCGACGGGCGCCTCGGCGAGTCCGGAGCGGCCCGCCTGGACTCCCTCCAGCGCCTGCTCGAGACCTTCTCCGACCGCTGACGGTACGAAGACACCGGATGCCGCACCCCGGCGCCGCGCGGCATCCGGCGCCCGTAGGCTGGGGGCATGACGCAGCTTCAGCCCGGCGACGCCGCACCCGATTTCACGCTCGAGGATCAGAACGGCCGGTCCGTGTCGCTGAGCGGGCTGCGCGGTCGCACCGTGGTGGTCTACTTCTACCCGGCCGCCATGACGCCCGGCTGCACGACGCAGGCGTGCGACTTCCGGGACAGCCTGTCGTCGCTGCAGGGCGCCGGCATCGAGGTGCTCGGCGTCTCGCGCGACAGCGTCGCGAAGCTCGCCGAGTTCGCCGAGCGCGACGGGCTGACCTTCCCGCTGCTGAGCGACCCCGACCACGCCGTCCACGACACGTACGGGGCCTGGGGCGAGAAGATGAACTACGGCAAGGTCGTCGAGGGCGTGCTGCGCTCGACGTTCGTCGTCGGTCCCGACGGGCACCTGACCCACGCGCTCTACAACGTCAAGGCGACCGGACACGTGGCTCGCCTGCGCGGGCTCCTCGGTCTCGCGGCCTGAGCGCCGGGGGACCGCACGCCCCTCGCGGCGCAGAGCGACGACGGCGCGCTGCGCCGTGACGCCCGCACCGCGCCGCGCCGCGCCGACGGCACGCGAGGTCAGGCGTCAGCGGCGCGGCGACTCGTCGGATGCGACATCGAGCTCACGCCGGCGCCGCGCCGACTCGCGGGCGGCGAGCACGACGACCACGAACACGATCGCGGCCGGGATGCCGATCTCGACGCCGACGATCGGATGCGCGAACGTGCCCGTGGCCGCGCCGAGCGCGACGGCGACGACGAGGAGCTGGGTGACGATCGCACCGGAGCGCCCCCACGATCGATCGACCCACGTCGCGACCCCGAACGCGGCGACCGCGACGGCGCCCAGCACGATGAGCACGAGAAGCGCGATCGAGCTCGTCAGCGAGTCCGCGTCACCACCGATCAGCGCACTGATCTGCCACCCTGCGAGAGCGAGCAGAGCGACCGCTTCGAGACACACCAGCACCCCCGCGGCGACGGCGAACGGCTGCGGGCGCATGCATCCTCCTGAATGTTCCTGACGGTCGGATCCGCACCATCGCGCGCGTCTCGACTCGGACACGATCGCGTATGAGAGCCGGGAAACCCTTGATCAGGCTCAACCGTTGTGGAACGATAGACCTTTGTGTGATCCCACAGCGGCGTGGGGCGAGACAGATCTCGCACAACACTCAGGGTAACGGACTCGATTCGGCCCTGCGGAACCCACCCGAACTTCCTCCCCCGCTGTCATAGGAGCAACACAGTATGGATTGGCGTGACAAAGCCGCGTGCCTGACGGTCGACCCCGAGCTCTTCTTCCCGGTCGGCAACACCGGACCCGCCGTCGACCAGATCGAGAAGGCCAAGTCCGTGTGCGCGCGGTGCACCGTCACCGAGATCTGCCTGCAGTACGCCCTCGAGAGCGGCCAGGACTCGGGCGTCTGGGGCGGCCTGAGCGAGGACGAGCGTCGTGCGCTGAAGCGCCGCGCCGCCCGCGCCCGTCGCGCTTCCTGACCGCGCGCTCGCGACAGAGCGGATGCCGCGGCATCCGCTCTGCTCAGACGTCCCGTTCGATGTAGCGCAGCGGGATGTCGATGGTCACCTCGGTGCCGCTGCCCATGAGGGTGTGCCAGTCGATCGTGCCGCCGAGCTCGCCCTGGATGAGGGTGCGCACGATCTGCGTGCCGAGCCCGCGTCCGACCTGACCCTCGGGCAGACCGACTCCGGTGTCGCGGACGCGCACTTCGAGTCGCTCGTCGGTGCGATCCGCGCGGATCTCCACCTCGCCCTCCTCACGGTCGGCGAGACCGTGCTCGACGGCGTTCGTGACGAGTTCGGTGAGCGCCAGAGCGAGCGGCGTCGCGTACTCGCTCGGCAGGCGCCCGAAGGATCCTGTCGTCTTCGTGCGCGCGCGGGTGTTGGGGGCCGCTGCCACTTCGGCGACGAGCTTGAGCACACGGTGGAAGACATCGTCGAAGTCGACGTTCTGCGCGAGACCCTCCGACAGCGTGTCGTGCACGACCGCGATGGCGGCGACGCGGCGAGTCGCGTGGCTGAGCGCCTCTCGTGCCTCGTCGGAGTACGTGCGTCGCGCCTGGATGCGCAGCAGTGAGGCGACCGTCTGCAGGTTGTTCTTCACCCGGTGATGGATCTCGCGGATGGTCGCATCCTTCGTGATGAGCTCCTGCTCCTGGTGACGCATCTCGGTGACGTCGCGGCACAGCACGATCGCGCCGATGCGCACGCCGTGGTCACGGAGCGGGATCGCACGGAGTGAGACCGTCACCCCTCGCGCCTCGATGTCGGTGCGCCACGGCGCCCGACCCGTCACGACGACGGGCAGGCTCTCGTCGAACTGCCGCTTCGCCGGCAGGATCTGCGTGACGACTTCGACGAGCGACTCGCCTTCGAGCTCGTCGTCGAAGCCCATGCGGTTGAACGCGGAGAGGGCGTTGGGGCTCGCAAAGGTCGTGACGCCGTCGACGTCGATCCGGATGAGCCCGTCGGGAGCGCGCGGTGCGCCTCGACGCGGCGAGGTGGGGGCGCTGAGGTCGGGGAACTCCCCCCACGCGACCATCCCGAACAGATCGTCCGCACAGTCGTTGAAGGTGATCTGCTGACGCGAGGGCGTACGGGCCTCGCCGAGGTTGGTGTGCCGGGTGAGCACGCCGATCACGCGCGGCGCGGCACCGGCGGCCGTTGTGCCGCGCACGATCGGCACCGCACGCACGCGCGTGGGAGTCTCCTCGAACCAGTCCGGTGACGCGGAGTCGACGATCCGGGCCTCGGCGAACGCGTCGCGGATCTGCGTGCGCCACTGCGGCCGCACCCGGTCGCCGACGATGTCACGGTAGAAGAGCGTCGCTGCCGAGCTCGGCCGGGTGTGGGCGACCGCGATGAAGGATTCGTCTTCCGTCGGCACCCAGATCACGATGTCGGCGAATGCCAGGTCGGCGAGCAGCTGCCCGTCTCCGGCGAGGCGATGAAGCCACTCGATATCGGCGGCGTCGTGGACGCCATGGGCCGTGACCAGATCGCTGAGGGTCGACACCTCACCAGCCTACGGCCCCGGCCGCCTCCTCCCGGTGGGGTGCGTGGAGGGCGACCCACGGCGCGAGGCGCGCACCGACAGCGCGTCGCACGGCCTGGACGAGGGCCGAACGGGGCGATGTCGCGGCGACCGGCCGCGCGAGCAGCAGCGCCCGATCGGCGGCGCGGCGGTCGTCGGGCAGGAAGGCGAGGTCACGGATGCCGAGATAGCGCTCGAGCGTGGAGCGCACCTGCCCCCGGGCGTCGACGCCGATCACGCCGCTGCGGACGCGGTTCGCGACCACCACGATGGGTGCGGCGCCCACACTCTCGTGCAGCTGATCGTAGGCGGCGACGAACCGCGAGACGCCGACCGGGTCTGCTGCGCAGACCGCCACGACGGCGTCGGCGCCGGCGAGCACGGCGAGGGCGGCCTGGTTGCGTCTCGGTCCGTCGATGACGTCGCTGACGATCTCCTCGTCACGCTCGAGTGGCGCCGCGATGTCGACGACGGTCGCGTCGGCCCAGGTGCGGCACGCGGCGAGCACCCCGGTGACGCGGGGCGCGGCGAGCTCGGGCCAGCGTGCGACACGGTTGATGCCCACGAGCACGTCGACCTCGCCGTCGGGGACATCGACGGCGATTGCGACCCGTTCGAGCTCGGCCGCGTCGACGCCGCCTTGGTCGTGCTGACGGCACGCGGCGGCGAGACCCGGGCCGTCGACAGGGAGCCCCAGCGCAACGGCGACACTCGGCGCGTGCGCATCGGCGTCGACGAGCGCGACCCGACGGTGGCCCCGCGCGAGCTCGGCGGCCACCTCGATGGCCACTGTGGTGCGACCGGGGGCTCCCGCGGGCCCCCAGACGGCGATCACGGGATGTATCGCGCTCGCAGCCGCGGGAAGAGCAGGCGTTGCGGCGAGCGCGGCGACGACCTCCTCCGCGTCGGCGTCCGCGGGCAGCGGCTCTCTCAGCCCGTACGAAGCGCACAGTCGCGCGAGGGCGACCCCGCGGCCGAGGGGAAGGATGCGCACGCCGAACCGATCGGCGAGGTCGACCGCGGGCCGGGTGAGCGTTCGACGGTCGCCGTCGAGCACGAGCGCGTCGGCGACCCCGAGCAGCTCGGCGACGGGATCATCGCCGACGCCCTGACCGAGCCGGCGCGCCGTGTGGTCGAGCGCACCGGGAGCGACGATGGCGATCACCGTCACCCCCTCCCGGCGGAGGTCGGCGGCCAGAGACTGCGCCCGGGGCTCGGAGAGCGCGAGAACGACGTTCACGGCGCACCGCCCGACGCCGGAACCACCGTGACCCGCGCGTCGTTGGCTGTCGCGGCGAGCACGTCGACGAGATCCGCCCGTGGCACCGAGACCTCGACGGCCGACCCCTGGCGGGATACCACCGCGTCGGAAGCGGGCAGCGCCACCACGATCGCTCCCGCGACCAGGATGCGCGGAGTGTCGTAGCCGCCGCCCTCGATCGCGGGTGCGGCCCAGACATCCACCGTCGATCCCACGCGCACCTCGCCCGGCAGGTCTCCCGCGGCGCGCAGCACGACCGTCGTCGCTGTGGCGCGCTCGGGTGCGCCGACGGCGGTGCGATGCACGAGCTCGCCGACCTCGATCGTGCGCGTCGCGACAGCGTCGGCGGCGAGGGTGTCGGCGAGGACGTAGGCATCGACACCGCTTCCGAGCACGACCTCCGCCGTCGTCGTGGCGTCGGCGCCGACAGCCTCGCCCGGGAGGATCGTCCGGGCCGCGACGAGCACGGTCGTCGACTGCCGCGCCGCGGCGATGACTCCCCAGACGCCGGCCACCGAGGCGAGCACGAGAGCGATGCCGAGCACGAGGCGAAGGTCGATGCGCGCTGTGCGGCGGGGGCCTCTGGCTGATCGGTCGGACGGCATGCGCACCATGGTCACGCAGGCCGGCGGGGTGCGACATCCGTTTTCCACAGTGCGCGCGAGCGGACGGCCCGGCCGGCGCCGGCGACGCGGATAATGGTGCTCATGCCCGAGTCTGCCCGACCTGGGGCGCGTCTGATCGCCCCCGCACAGGTCGCGTCGGCGCTGTCACTCAGCGTCGACGAGGTGATCGCTCTGGTCATCGACGGGCAACTGCGGGGCACGCGCGTCGGGGTTCCGGCGCAGTGGCGTGTGGAGGAGGACAGCGTCACCGATTACCTCGACGACCGCGCCGAGGAGTCCCGCCGCATGGCGCTGTGGCGGGAGTCGAACGCGGCGAGCTTCCCGGAGCTGTGGGGCAGCGGGCGGGTACGCAACCCCGACTGAGTCGGTCGGCCATCGTCAGAGGTCGAGGTCGCCGACGACCCGCGCGAGTCGCACCAGAGGGACGACACGGATGTCGCCCACCGCCTCGCGGCGAGACTGACCGGCGTCGTGCACGGCGAGGTCGAGATGGTCCGTGCCGACGCGATCGATCGTTCCGGTGACGATGTTCCCGTCGAGATCCCAGACCCGCACCCCCACCCGGCGGCGGCCGAGCTCACGCAGCATCCATGCAAGGCCCATCCGGGCGCGGAGGGGTCGGGGGGCGCTGATCTCGCGCACGCTGTCGGCGATGGTCACAGCCGGCAGGTCGATGCGGACGATCGCCCCGACCGCGACGAGCGAGAGAGCGGATGACTCGTCCTCGATCGCCGCCCAGTCGGGGCCGGCGAGCACGAGGCGGCCTCGCACCGGCGCCGCACCCGCCAGCCACAGCGCTACCGCGGCGCGCACCTCCGCGAGAGCGGAGAGTCGGTCGGTGAGGGCGAGCTCGGCGATGCGGACGCGCTCGGTCTCCGTGGCCGCGAGACGGCGCTCGGCCTGCGCCTGCGCGGCGAACTGCAGCTCGAGCTCGGAGAGGAACGGGTCCCAGGTCACCCGCGCACGCTAGCGGCCGCGGGCGCCGGGAAGGCCGCGGCATCCACAGTCGAGCCGCCCCGACACGTGCGCGCAGCAGCGCCGGACGCGCCCACGACGGCCTCTATGAGAGGACTCTCATCGACAAAGGCGCCACATGAGAGCACTCTCATCCACTCTATGAATCGCCTGTGCTCAACTGAAAACGACCAGCAGTTACCCCCGTTTCATGAGCGAGGTCGAGATGGCGATCACCTTCACCGGCGCACGACGCGCCGCTCCCCCGGCAGGCCGCGTCGACGCGGGCGACGACTTCGCCCCACGCCCCACGAGCGCCGCCGAGCTGCCGGCGCCGGAGCCGATCCTGCACAACCTGTCGGTCGGAGTGCTCGAAGTGTTCGCGGGAGTGCGCGACGTCGAGCAACTCGCGCGCTGGCTCACCGAAGACGCCTACCGCAAGCTGCTGACCCGCGCCAACCTGGCGGCCCGCGCCCGCAGCGCCCGCGGCGTCGCGCCGAGCCGCCCCGTGCACAACATCATCCGCGTGCACCAGTCGAGCCCTGCCGACGGCGTCGTCGAGGGCGTCGTGATCGTGCGAGGCCCCGCCCGCACCCGGGCGATCGCCCTTCGACTCGAAGGCGTCGACCACCGCTGGCGTGCGACTTCGCTCGCGCTCCTCTGAACGACGATCACCCCCGTCGCTCTTCCGCGGCGCCCCGGCTCGGCCATCGCCGGCCCCGAGGGCGCCGCGCCGTCACTGGCGGTACGACGAGAGGAAGTTGCCGAGCCGCTCGATCGCCTCGACCAGCACGCGTGTCTCCGGAAGCGTCACAATGCGGAAGTGATCAGGGTCGGGCCAGTTGAATCCCGTGCCCTGCACGAGCAGCACGTGCTCGGCGACGAGGAAGTCGTAGACGAACTTCGCATCGTCGTGGATCTCGTGCACCTCGGGATCGAGGCGCGGGAACGCGTAGAGCGCACCGGCCGGCTTCACGCAGCTCACGCCGGGGATCGACTCGAGCGCCTGCCACGCGGCATCCCTCTGCTCGTGGAGTCGCCCCGCCGGGGCGATCAGCGCGTCGATCGACTGCACTCCGGACAACGCCGCCTGCACGGCATACTGCGCGGGGACGTTCGGGCACAGCCGGGTGGACGCGAGCAGCGTGATGCCCTCGAGGAAGCCCGCTGCGTGAGACTTGGGACCGGTGATCACGAGCCAGCCCGAGCGATAACCGGCGACACGGTAGGTCTTGGAGAGGCCGTTGAACGTCAGGCAGAGCAGGTCGGGGGCAAGAGTCGCGAGCGGCGTGTGCACCGCATCGTCGAAAAGGATGCGGTCGTAGATCTCGTCGGCCAGCAGCAGGAGGGAGTGCTCCCGGGCGACCTCGACGATCTGGGAGAGCAGCTCGGGCGAGTAGACCGCACCCGTGGGGTTGTTCGGATTGATGACGACGATCGCCTTCGTGCGCGGCGTGACCTTCGCGCGGATGTCGTCGATGTCGGGCTGCCAGCCGTTCTGCTCGTCGCAGCGGTAGTGCACGGGTGAGCCGCCGCCGAGGCTCGTCATCGCCGTCCACAGCGGGTAGTCGGGGCTCGGGATGAGCACCTCGTCGCCCTCGTCGAGCAGCGCCTGCATCGTCATGGTGATCAGCTCGGAGACCCCGTTGCCGAGATAGACGTCGTCGGGATCGACGTGCGGGAACCCCGGCACCTGCTCGTAGCGCGAGACGATGGCGCGGCGGGCGGACAGGATGCCGCGGCTCTCGGAGTAGCCGTGCGCGTGCGGTACGGCCTCGATCATGTCGCGCACGATCTGGTACGGCGCCTCGAACCCGAACGTGGCCGGGTTGCCCGTGTTCAGCTTCAGGATGCGGTGGCCGTCGGCCTCGAGCCGGTCGGCCTCGACGAGGGCCTGACCACGGATCTCGTAGAGGACATCCTTGAGTTTGCGGGACTGATCGAGGGGGCGAAGCGGGCTCACCGGTTCAGGATAGACCCGACCCCGACAAGCCAATCGACCCCCGGTGGCCTGCACCGGGGGTCGATCGCGTCGGGGGCGACGGGCTACTTGTTGCGATCGGCCGCGCGACGCTGGGCGCGGTTCTGCGGCGCCGGCGTCTGCTGCTCGGGGGCGACCCGCTGACCGAACGCACCGCGCGGCGCCTCGGCGGCGGGTGCGGGGGCCTGTGCCGGAGCGGATGCCGCGGCCCGGTCGCGCGCGCGCCCGGTCGCCGCCTTCTGCACCTGACCGCGGTCGTTGCGCACCTCAATGTCGCCGTCCTCGGTGGGAGCGGAGTACTCGAGACGCTGGCCCTCGAGCGCCGGGGTGTCAAGACCCTTCGCCGCGACCTCGGTCTGCTCGTCCTGGCGTCGCACCTCGACCTCGAGGTTGAAGAGGAACCCGATCGACTCCTCCTTGATCTGTCCCATCATCGACTGGAACATCTCGAAGCCCTCGCGCTGGTACTCGATGAGCGGGTCCCGCTGCGCCATCGCGCGCAGTCCGATGCCCTCCTTGAGGTAGTCCATCTCGTAGAGGTGGTCGCGCCAGCGGCGGTCGAGCACCTGCAGCACGACTCGACGCTCGAGCTCCCGCATCGCCGACGAGCCGAGAGTGCCCTCGCGCTTCTGGTAGGCGATGACCGCGTCACTGCGCAGCTCGCGCTTGAGCCCCTCCGCCGTGATGCGTCCCTTCTCCCCTGCCTCTGCGACGACCTCGTCGATCGTGACGCTCACGGGGTAGATGGTCTTGAGTTCGGTCCACAGCGCATCGAAGTCCCATGCCTCCGTGTGCCCACTCGACGTGTGGTCGTCGACGATCGCGCCGACTGCGTCGTCGAGGAACTTCTGCACCCGGTCGGCGATGTTGTCGCCCTCGAGCATGTGCCGGCGGTCGGCGTAGATGGCCTCGCGCTGGCGGTTGAGAACGTCGTCGTACTTGAGCACGTTCTTGCGCATCTCGGCGTTACGGGCCTCGACCTGTGCCTGGGCGCTCTTGATCGCGCGCGACACCATGCCCGACTCGATCGCGACATCGTCGGGGAAGTTCGTGCGCGCGAGGATCGCCTCGGCCGCGCCGGACTGGAACAGACGCATCAGGTCGTCGGTGAGCGAGAGGTAGAAGCGGCTCTCGCCCGGGTCACCCTGACGACCCGAGCGACCGCGCAGCTGGTTGTCGATGCGACGGGACTCGTGCCGCTCGGTGCCGAGGACGTACAGTCCGCCCGCCTCGATGACCTTCTCGCCCTCGCCGGCGACGACGTCGCGCACCGCGGTGTAGACGCCCTCCCACTCGGCCTCGTAGGCCTCTGGGGTCTCGACCGGGTCGAGGCCCTTCTCCTTCATCTGCTGCACGGCGAGGAACTCCGCGTTCCCGCCCAGCATGATGTCGGTGCCGCGGCCGGCCATGTTGGTGGCGACAGTGACCGCCCCGAGGCGACCGGCGCGGGCCACGATCTCGGCCTCGCGAGCGTGATTCTTCGCGTTGAGCACCTCGTGGCGCACGCCCTTCTTGGCGAGGAGGCGCGACAGGTACTCACTCTTCTCGACGCTCACGGTGCCCACGAGAACCGGCTGCCCTGCGGCGTGCCGCTCAGCGATGTCTTCGACGACCTGGGCGAACTTGGCCTGCTCGTTCTTGTAGACGAGGTCGGGCTTGTCCTGACGGATCATCGGCTTGTTCGTGGGGATCGGGACGACGCCGAGGTCGTAGGTCGACATGAACTCGGCCGCTTCGGTCTCGGCGGTACCGGTCATACCCGCGAGCTTGGCGTAGAGGCGGAAGTAGTTCTGCAGGGTGACGGTCGCGAGGGTCTGGTTCTCGGCCTTGACCGGCACGCCCTCCTTCGCCTCGATGGCCTGGTGGATGCCCTCGTTGTAGCGACGTCCCACGAGGATGCGGCCGGTGTGCTCGTCGACGATCATGACCTCGTCGTTCATGACGACGTAGTCCGCATCACGCTTGAAGAGGGCGAGCGCCTTGATCGCGTTGTTGAGGAACGAGATGAGGGGGGTGTTCGCCGACTCGTAGAGGTTGTCGATGCCGAGATAGTCCTCGACCTTCTCGATGCCGGGCTCGAGCACACCCACGGTGCGCTTCTTCTCATCGACTTCGTAGTCGACGCCCGACTCGAGGGTGCGCACGACCTTCGCGAACTCGCCGAACCATCGGTTCGCCTCGCCCGACGAAGGGCCCGAGATGATGAGCGGGGTTCGCGCCTCGTCGATGAGGATCGAGTCGACCTCGTCGACGACCGCGAAGAAGTGACCTCGCTGCACGAGATCCTCCTTCTGCCACGCCATGTTGTCACGCAGGTAGTCGAAGCCGAACTCGTTGTTCGTTCCGTAGGTGATGTCCGCCTCGTACTGCTGGCGGCGCACCTCCGGCGTCTGACCCGAGACGATCGTGCCGGTGGTCATGCCGAGCGCGCGGTAGACGCGACCCATGAGCTCGGACTGATACGACGCGAGGAAGTCGTTGACGGTCACGACATGGACACCCTCACCGGCGATCGCGTTGAGGTACGCAGCGAAGGTCGCCGTCAGAGTCTTGCCCTCACCGGTCTTCATCTCGGCGATGTTGCCGAGATGGAGTGCCGCGCCGCCCATGATCTGCACGTCGTAGGGACGCTGACCGAGGGTGCGCCGGGCGGCTTCGCGCACGGCGGCGAACGCCTCCGGCATGAGCTTGTCGAGCGTCTCGCCCTGCGCATAGCGTCCGCGGAAGTCGGCGGTCTCCTCGCGCAGCTCGTCGTCGGTGAGCTGCGCGTACTCGTCTTCGAGCGCGTTCACGGCTTTCGCCACCTGCTGGAGTCTCCGCAGCACACGGCCTTCGCCGGCGCGGAGCAGCTTCTCAAGAGGATTGGCCACGGAACATCTCCATCTGGTCGGGTGCGGCGCACGCGCCGGCCCGAACGCTCACCGCGCCCGGGCATACGTCCCCATGTTATAGACCCGTGACTTTGAAGGGGGCTGGGTGAGGGCACTCGGGGGCGCGGCATCCGATCTTTGCATTCCCGGCATGTATATACTCAGCAATTACATACGCGGAAATCAGAAAGGTGGCCCGGATGTCGGTGCGTCAGAGTCTGCTCGCGATCCTCGACCAGGGAGCCTGCTACGGCTACCAGCTGCGCGCGGAGTTCGACCGCCGCACCGGCGGGACATCCCCCCTGAACGTCGGTCAGATCTACAACACGCTCGAACGCCTGGAACGCGACAGCCTCGTCGCCAAGGGCGACACCGACGCACACGGGCACGTGTTCTACGCGATCACCGACGCCGGCCGCACGGAAGCGCGCGACTGGCTGGCCGCACCCGTCGCCCGCGCCACCGGCACGCGCGACGAGCTGCCCATCAAACTCGCACTCGCCGCGACCCTCCCCGGCGTCGACGTCACCGCCATCGTGCAGACGCAACGCCGGGCGTCGCTGGCCCACCTGCAGGAGCTGCGACGCGCACAGCGCAGCGGCGAGCGCAGCGACGGCGACCCGAGCGGTGAAGAGCTCGCGTGGCTGCTCGTCGCGGATGCGCTCATCTTCCAGGCCGAGGCCGAGGTGCGCTGGCTCGACCACGTGGAAGGCCGACTCACGCAGCATCCTCCCCGCGCGCTCGAACTCGCCCTCGAGACCGAACCGCCGCGACGCGGACGGCCGCCGAAGGCCACAGCGATCGCCTGACCGCCCTCGGCGAACACCCAGAGGGGCGCCGCGCACCCGCCCATAGGATCGAGGAATGGCAGGCTTCTGGGGACGACGCAAGCGCGAGCAGGATGCGGCGACTGCCGCCCAGGACGCCGAACTGTCGCATCAGGCGGGCCGCGCGCTCGTCGATGTCGACGAGCGCATCCGCGTGACGACCGAGGAACTGGAGTTCGCGGAGGCCGAGTTGGGACCGGCCGCGACCCAGGGGCTGCGCGACGCGCTCGGCGCCGTGCGGACGCATCTCGGCGAGGCGTTCCACCTGAACCAGCTCAACCACGACGAGATCCCCGACACCGTCGAAGAACTGCGCACGCGCAATGCGCGCATCGTGCAGCTGTGCGCGTGGGCCGACGACCTGCTCGACGAGCGCACCGCCGCCCTCAGCGACGCGGTCGAACGGGTACGGCGCGCCCCCGAGGTGCTCGCGGGAGTGCGAACCTCGGCCGAGACTCTGCGCTCCCGCATCCCCGGCGCGCGCGAGAGCGTCGAACGCCTCGCGGCGCGGTACGCCCCGAGCGCGCTCGCACAGGTGCAGGGCGCCCCCGACGAGGCATCCCAGGTGCTCGACTTCGCCCTGCACAGCGCGGATGTCTCCTCCCGCCGCCGCGCCGCGGGCAACGCCGAGGAGGCGAACCTCGCGCTCGAGGCCGCGACCGAGTCGGTGCGCCGCGCGCAGTCGCTGCTCGACGGCGTGGACGATTTCGAGATCGAGGCGCTGCGCGCCGAGTCGACGCTCGCCGACGTGATCGCCGACTCGCGCGGCGACATCGTGCGCGCCCGGAACGCACCCGCGACCCCTGAGGTGGCCGCGGCGACCTCGGCGCTCGAAGCCGCGCTCTCGGCGCTCCCGCCGACCGGGACGAAGACCGACCCGTTCCGCGAGCTCACCCGACTCCGCGAGGCGAACACGGCGCTCGACGACGTCATCGCGAAAGCGCAGGCCCGCGCCGCGAACCCTCTCCCGTCGCCCGACCTCGTGCGCCACGCGATCGACGACGCCGATCGGCAGCTCGCGATCGCCGCGAACGTCATCTCCTCGCACCGCGGCTACATCGGCCCCGACGCCCGCACGCGCCTCGCCGAGGCCGAGCGCACCCGTGCCGAGATCGATGCGCTCCCCTCGGGCGAGGAGTCGCGTGAGCCGGCGCTGCGGCACGCGCGCCGCACCGCGCAGCTCGCGAGCGAGGCGCTCGCCCTCGCGCAGCGCGACATCGACAACTCGCGAGGCAACGACTGGGGAGGCGGCTGGGGAGGCCGCGGCGGACGCGGCGGCGGCATGGGCGACGCGGTCGGCGGCATCCTCGGCGGACTCGTCATCGGCGGACTCATCGGCGACATCTTCGACTGACATCTCACCGCGCCCGCTCGGCGCTCGCCTCGCGCCGGACCCCGCACGCGACGATGCCCGGACCTCACGGCCCGGGCATCGTCGTCGGATAGGCGCTCAGGATGCGAGCTGCTCCGCGCCGGGAGCAGCCTGCGTGCCGAGCGAGATGACACCGTAGTCCCAGCCCTTGCGGCGGTAGACGACGCTCGGGTGGTCGGTGCGGGCATCGACGAACAGGAAGAAGTCATGCCCGACGAGCTCCATGCGGTCGACGGCCTCCTCGACGGTCATCCATTCGGCATCGAACAGCTTCGTGCGGATGACCACGGGCGAATACTCGTCATCGGCCGCGTCCTCGCCCACCACCGGGATCTCCCCCGTCGCGACGGCGCGCAGCACCTCGACGGACGCCGGCTCGACATCGATGCCCTCAAGCGCGCCAGTTCCCTTGTCGAACGTCGCGCCCCGCGGATGATTTCGCGAGTCGACCCGCTTCTGCTTGGCACGCCGCACCTGTTCGCACAGCTTGTCGACAGCGACCTCGAGCGCCGCGAACTTGTCGTCGTCGACCGCCTCCGCCCGCACGATCGGTCCCTTGCCGGTGAGGGTGAGTTCCACCGTGGAGTGCTCGCCGCGCCCGCCGTGCGAGGGACGGTTGGTGACCTTGACGTCGAGCCGCTGCGCGCGGGGCGCGAGATTCTCGATGCGGGGGGCCTTGTCGTCGACGACAGTACGGAAGCGGTCCGTGATTCCCACGCCCACGCCGACGATGCTGGTGTCCATCTTTGACCTCCTAGTTCCGGGCCCGCCCGGAAAGGGGCGGACCGGCCGTCACCTTCTTGGTGCCCCCACGGTAGTCCGAGGTCGCGGACTTGTCACCCCGCGTTTCGCATGTGTTCAGAATGCGACGCCCAGGGCGAGGAAAGGTTGTCGGATGCCGCGGCCCCAGCCCCGCGGCATCCGATTCTCACGCGCTCTTCTTCGCTCTGCGCCAGGCGATGGCCTGGTAGATGAAGACCGCCGCGATCGCCAGCAGGAACACCGAGGACGCGATCACGTTCGCCTGCGGCGGCAACCCGCGCTGGGCGGCGACGTAGATGAAGATCGGGAACGTCTGGGTGCTGCCCGAGGTGAAGTACGTGATGATGAAGTCGTCGAAGCTGAGGCTGAAGCTCAGCAGCGCCGCCGCCACGATGCCCGGGAGCAGAAGTGGGAAGGTGACCCGCCAGAAGACCTGGTTGGGCGATCCGTACAGGTCGCGACCGGCTTCCTCGAGAGCCGGGTCGAGCGAGAGCACGCGCGCCCTCACCGTGACGACCACGAAGCTGAGGCAGAACATCGCGTGGGCGATGATGATGGTGCCGAGCCCCTTCGGCACCCCGGCGGTGAGGAACTGGGCGGCGAGTCCTGCACCCATGACGACCTCAGGCGTCGCCATCGGCAGGAACAGCAGCAGCGTGATCGCCGAACGGGCACGGAACCGGTAGCGCACCAGGGCGATCGCGATCATCGTGCCGAGGATGGTCGCGATGACCGTCGCCGTCAGACCCACCACGATGCTGTTGCCGAACGCGACGCAGACGTCGGGCTGGTCGCACACGGTCAGCCAGTTGCGGAACGTGAAACCGTTCCACGAGATGTTCGAGCGGTTCGCGTCGTTGAACGAGAACACGAACGTGTAGACGATCGGGATCAGGAGCAGGACGAACGCGACGGTCACGTAGGTCGGCAGCAGCCAACGGCCGAGTCCGAACCGGCGGCGGGTGGGAGCAGACGCACTCACAGCAGGTCCTCCGTTCCCGAACGGCGCACGTAGATGCCGACGATCACCACGATCACGAGCATCAGCAGGATGCTGAGCGCCGCCGCCTGCGGGTAGTTCACGGTGATGAGGAAGTTCGACTGGATGACGTTTCCGATCATCGAGGTCGACGCGCTGCCGAGGAACGACTGGCTTGCGTTCACATAGTCGCCGGCAGCCGGGATGAATGTCAGCAGGGTGCCCGACACGACGCCCGGAAGGGTGAGCGGGAACGTGACCCGCCAGAACGTCGTCGCCGGACTCGCATACAGATCGCTGCCCGCCTCGAGGAGCCGCTTGTCGAGCCGCTCGAGCGAGGCGAACAGCGGCAGCGTCATGAACGGCACGAAGTTGTAGGTGAGGCCGAACACGACCGAGAAGGCGGTGCCGGTGAGGTGATCCTGCGAACCCATGAGGCCGAGGAACTGAAGAGAGCTCACGACCGGGCCCTCGTCCGAGAGGATCTGCTTCCACGCGAGCGTGCGCAGGAGGAACGAGATGAAGAACGGCGCGATCACCAACACGAGAAGCAGGTTGCGAAGCAGCACGCGCTCGCGCAGCCGCACTCCGATGAAATAGGCGATCGGGTAGCTGATGAGCAGCGCGAACACCGTCGCGAGCAGCGCGAACCAGAATGAGCGCAGGAACTGCGGCCAGTACGAACTGATCGCGTCGACGTAGTTCTGCCACTGGAAGCCGTAGGAGAACACGCCGTACTCGTTCGGGTCGTTCACACCGAACGAGGTCATCACGAGCGAGACGAACGGAACCAGGAAGAACAGGGCGAGGTAGGCGAGCCCGGGGATCAGCAGCGCGAGCGCGACGACCCCGCCGCGGCGCGCCGCGGAGACCGGCTTCGCGGTCGCACCCCCCGCCGGGGCGAGTGCGGACAGTGCCATCTCAGGCGGCCTCGTCCGACGAGACGGATGCCGCGGCCGCCAGCTCGTCGCCCTCGGCGGCGTCGGCGCGGGCATCGCTGTCGAGCCCGAACGTGTGCTCCCGGTGCCAGGCGACCCACACCTCGACGCCCACCGGATACACCGCACCGAACACGAGGTTCTGCGCGAAGACGGTCACCGTGCCGGCACCCGGCACCTCGACGAGGTACTGGGTGCTGACGCCGGTGAACGAGACATCCGTGATGCGACCGGGACCGAGCACGTTCTGATCCGCGTCGGCGGCGGGCGCCGTCGCGTGCAGCAGGAGCTTCTCGGGACGCACGCCGAGCGTGATGCGCCCGCCGGTCGACACAGCGCGCGAGGCCGGCACCGCGAGCACGCCCCCGGCGGTGCGCACCGTCACGATGCCTCCGG
This sequence comes from Microbacterium sp. 71-23, assembly GCF_001897265.1. NCBI lineage: Bacteria > Bacillati > Actinomycetota > Actinomycetes > Micrococcales > Microbacteriaceae > Microbacterium > Microbacterium sp. 71-23. The sequence continues at coordinate 43,116 of NZ_MKSL01000016.1, read as the reverse complement.
CCGTCGACTCGACGTCGCCGGTGATGAGGTTCGACTGGCCGAGGAAGCCGGCCACGAATCCCGTGCGCGGCAGCTCGTAGAGCTCGGTCGGGCTGCCGAGCTGCTCGATGCGCCCCTTGTTCATGACCGCGACCGTGTCGGCCATGGTCATGGCCTCCTCCTGATCGTGGGTCACGTGCAGGAACGTGAGCCCCACCTCGGCCTGGATCGACTTCAGCTCGAGCTGCATCTGTCGGCGCAGCTTCAGGTCGAGCGCGCCGAGCGGCTCATCGAGCAGCAGGAGGGCGGGCCGGTTCACCACCGCACGCGCGAGCGCCACGCGCTGCTGCTGGCCGCCGGAGAGCTGGCTCGGCTTGCGCTCGGCGACGTGGTCGAGCTCCACAAGGCGCAGTGCCTCGTGCGCCTTGGCGAGCGCATCGGAGACCCGACGACGGCGCAGGCCGAACGCGACGTTCTCGAGCACGGTCATGTGCGGGAAGAGCGCGTAGCTCTGGAACACCGTGTTGACGGGACGCTTGTGCGGCTTCACCGCGGTCACGTCGGCGCCGCCGATGAGGATCCGCCCGGCACTCGGGTCCTCGAGCCCGGCCACGAGCCGAAGGGTCGTCGTCTTGCCGCACCCCGAAGGTCCGAGGAGCGCGAAGAACGACCCCGCGGGGATCGTGAGGTCGAGCTCCTCGATCGCGGTGAACCCGGGGAACTCCTTGCGGATCCCGACCAGTTCGAGGTCGGCCCCGGCCTCGCCGAAGGACGTCGCCGCCACGGGTCAGGCCCCGAGCCCGACGGCTTCGAAGGCCGCGTTGTACTTCTGCTGCTCGGCGTTGGTGAGCTGACGGAAGATGTGCGCCTTCGAGAGCGTGGCCGCGTCGGGGAAGATCAGCTGGTCGTCGACGAGAGACGCATCGACCTGCGCCATGGCCTCCTGGGCGCCCTGCACCGGGGTGACGTACTGCACGTAGGCGGCGACCTGGGCGGCGACCTCGGGCTGGTAGTAGTAGTCGATCAGCTTCTCGACGTTCGACTTCTGAGTCGAGCCGATCGGGATGAGGAAGTTGTCGGCCCACAGGGTGCCGCCCGACTCGGGCAGAGCGAACTCGAACTTGTCCCCCACCTCCGCGTTGATCGACGAGATGTCGCCCGACCACACGATGGCGGCGAGGGTGTCCTCGTTCTTCAGGTCGTCCGCGTAGGAGTTGCCCTTGATGTTGCGGATCTGACCGTCGGTCACCTGCTTCTGGAAGGCGTCGAGCGCGTTGTTGAACTGGTCATCGCCCCAGCTCGAGCTCGACGGATCGACGCCCTGGCTGAGCATGATCAGGCCGATCGTGTCGCGCATCTCACTGAGCACGCCGACGCGCCCCTTCAACGCCGGGTCCCACAGATCGTCGAGGGTCTTGATGCCGTTGGGCACCTTCTCCTTGTTCCATGCGACGCCCGCGAAGCCGGTCTGCCACGGCACGGAGTTCGCGCGACCGGGATCGAATCCGGGGTTCTGCAGACTCGCCGCGAGGTTGGCGCTGACGTTCGGGAGCTTCGACTTGTCGAGCGCCTGGGTGAACCCGGACTGGATCCAGATGCCGGCCATCCAGTCGGTGAGGCAGACGGTGTCCGCGCCGATCCCCTGGCCGAGCGCGAGCTGGTCGCGAACCTTGGCGAAGTACGTGTTGTTGTCGTCGACGGCGACGTCGTAGTTGACGGTGATGCCGGTGTCCTTCTGGAAGGCCTCGAGGGTCGGGTAGCCGCCCTTGTCGTCCTCGTCGAGATAGAAGGCCCAGTTCGCCCAGGTGAGCTGCTTGACGGTGTCGGACATGTCGGTGGCGGGCGTCAGGCTGGGCGACGCACCGCCGGTGCCGCCGCCGACGCGCCCGGTGCAGGCGGCGAGGAAGGCGGCGAGCGAGAGCCCGCCGACGCCGGCGACGAAGCCACGGCGGGTGAGTTGGGACGCACGCGCCTGCGCGATGAGCGCGCGAACGGTGGGATCTTCGGGCAGCGGACCTCGGGGCATGATGACTCCTCTGTGCGGTGCGGAACTCTCTCGGGACTCCCGATCCTGTCAGCAACTATGGCGAAAGACTACGGATATCGTCGGCTGAAACATAGATTTCACATGTATCGCGATTCCGGTACCCTTCCGAGCGTCGGAATCCGCAGTAGCGTGGAGTCCACGACCTCGACCGCGGAGGAGGAGCATGGCCGGACGCGACGCGCTCGACGAGACATCCAAGCTGATCATCGAGCAGCTGCAGGAGGACGGCCGGCGCTCCTACGCGCGCATCGGCGCCGCGGTGGGGCTCAGCGAGGCGGCAGTGCGCCAGCGCGTGCAGAAGCTGATCGACAGCGACGTCATGCAGATCGTCGCCGTCACCAACCCGCTGCAGGTCGGGTTCCCGCGTCAGGCTCTCGTCGGCCTGCGGGTCAGCGGAGACACCCGCATCGTCGCGGCCGCGCTCGAGAAGCTCGAAGCCGTCGACTACGTGGTCCTCACCGCGGGCAGCTTCGACATCGTCATCGAGGTCGTCTGCGAGTCCGACGCCGAACTCAGCGAGCTGCTGAACTCCCGCATCCGCACCCTCCCCGGTGTGCTCAGCTCGGAGACCTTCGTCTATCTCGAGCTGCGCAAGCAGTCCTACAACTGGGGCACACGCTGATCAGCGCCGCCGCGGGGTCTGCAGCACGGTCGCCGCGACGACGCTGACCGCACCCGCAGCCCGCAGGGCCGCGGCGGCCTCGTGCAGCGTCGCTCCGGTCGTGACGACGTCATCGACGACGAGCACGCGCAGCCCGGCCACCACGCGCCGCACGCGCATGCTCCCCTCGGCGTTGCGATGACGGGATGCCTCGTCGAGACCGCGTTGATCGGCTACCGGGCGCACGACACGCAGCCCTCCCGTCGTGCACAGCCGGGCGCGCGCCGCGATCTGCTCGAGCGGAACGAAGCCGCGCCGGCGCACAGCGGCGCGAGAGCTCGGGACGCGGACGATCACATCGACCGCAGCCGAAGACGCCGCAGCCTCGGCGGATGCGCGAAGCAGAGGCGCAAGGCCCGCCGCGAGAGCACCCTGCCCGGTCTGTTTCGCCGCCCGCAGCACCCGCGCGGGCATCCCGTCGAACTCTCCCCCGCTCCACACGCTCAGACCGCCCTCGAGAGTGCGTCGAGAGACGCGCGGCACGAGCGCGACCCGACACGCGGCGCACAGAACCCGGCCGTCTGCGCCGCACCCGGCGCACCGCACGGGAAAGGCGAGGGCCGCGGCATCCGCGAACGCCTCACGCACCAGCCAGCGCGCTTCCGCCCATCCGCTCATCGTCATGCGACGATCCTCCGAGACACCCGCCGGGCGCGCGTGCGGGTCCGGCGAGACGGAGGACACCGCGCTCCAGATCCGTGCGGGGGAGGAATCAGGGGCTCGTCAGCGGCGACCCCTGCTGGGTGCCCAGCACCGAGACGCCCGTGCTGTCCTGCTGCCAGGTCGTACCGGATCGGATGAACACGGTGCCGTTGGAATCGAGCACACGGGCGATGGTCGGCACGTTCACGCCGGCGATGGCCACGGCTCCCGGCGGGGCGTCGACGGTCGTGGCGACGCCGCCGATCTGCACGGTGGCGAACTGCGCCGTCGAGCCGCTGCCCGAGATCACTCCGAGCGTCGATTCGTCGAGCCAGGCGACGTCGCTCGCGCCCGCCGGGAAGCTCAGCAGTGTGACGGCGTCACCCAGCGACTTCGGAACCCCCTGCGCGTCGCGCACGACGCCGGCGACCATGAGGACCGACCGGCCCCCCGAGATGACGAGCGCAGCGATGCGTGTGCCGTCGCGCGAGACCTGGAGCGCGTCCACGCGGCTCGCACCTCCCCACGGCGATGAGATCGCGATGCGCGTCGCCCCCGTCCCCGCCGCGACGAGCGCGGACGGCGACGTCTGCGGGACACTCCAGATGTAGCCGAACGGATCGATCGACGGCGCGATGAGTCCGGCGCGCTGGTCGAGGGCTGCGGGGCCGGCGGCATCCACCCGGGTCACCGCGCCGTTGCCCGCCAGCACCGCCGCCGTCGTCCGGTCGTCGCTCAGCTCCACCGAACGCGGGGAGAGAGCGGCCACCGCCGCCGAGACGCCGGGCAGCTCGTCGACCTGCCCGGCGGCGATGAAGCCGAAGCCCTTGGCGGTGAGGGCGAGAGTGCGGGAGTCGACGCGGGTGTCACGCGAGGGCGCCGGAGTCACGTCGAGGGCCGAACCGGCGATCGAGAGTGTCACCGACGTCACCTGCCCGGTCGAGGCGAGACTGTCGGTGAGCTGTGCCTGCATGCGCGACAGCGTGGTCTGATCCGACGTGAGAGCCGACTCCTTGAGGTCCACCTGCGCGACACCGTTCACGACCGGCACCGAGGGGCTCCCCAGCGACACCGTCTCCGGGAACGCCGAGACGACGCTCTTGGCGAGCCAGGGGCTCGGCTGTCCGTTGATGAGGGCCGCGGCGATGCGCGTCGACGCGTTGAGGGTCGGGAACCAGCGCACGTCCGGCACGAGGAACGTCCAGGTCGGGTCGTAGTACATGAGCGAGTAAGCGCGGAAGACGCTCTTGAAGAGGTCCTGATCGAGCACGATGCCGTTCGGGGCCGAGGTGATGCGCCACCCCGCCGGCAGCTTGGTGAGAGTGAACGTGAGCGGCGGAGCAGCGGCCTCGGCGACCGCCGTGTAGGCGCCCTCGCCGTCGACCGTCGCGGTCGGCGAGAGCGAGACGGTGACGGTCGCCGAGCTCTGATCCGACGACGCGACGGCGATCGAGCGTGCGGAGAGCACGTCGACGGTCGCCCCCGCATCCGGGCGCCAGCTGTCCACTGCCGTGCCCGTGAGGAACTCCCGCGCCGTGGCCCACCCGCCGGCGGGTCCGGAGCCGGCGTTGAGGAAGCCGTCCACGATCTGCTCGGGGGTCGCGCCGACCTGCGGACCGTTCGGCTTGAACTGCACGTCGGGCACATCGGGCTCGGCGGTGCTCGAGAGCCCCTCGTGCACGGCTCCCGTCATGGGCAGTCCCGCGCACCCGACGAGCGCGAGAGTCAGCGCGCCGACGAGCACGAGTGAGTGGATGCCGCGCCTCATCGCTTCTCCTTCGCGTCACGCTCGGGGGCGAGCACCGCGATCGGCTCGGTGAGACCGAGACTGTCGAGCACGGAGGTCTCGTCGGACACGTCCACGACGACCGGCGACACGAGCTCCCCGTCGATGTCGCGGCGAGGGAGGGTGAGGACGAAGTTGCTCCCGCGTCCGAGGTCCGACCACACGGCGAGAGTGCCGCCGTGCAGCCGCGCGTCGCCGAGGGAGATCGACAGGCCGAGGCCGGTGCCGCCGATCGTGCGCCGCCGGGACGGATCCGCACGCCAGAACCGGTCGAACACGCGCTCGACGTCCTCGGGCCGCATGCCGAGACCGTAGTCGCGCACACCGAGGGCGACAGCATCCTGATTGCTGTCGACCGTGACGACGATCAGACGCCCCTCACCGTGTTCGATGGCGTTGCCGAGCAGATTGCGCACGATGCGACGCACCCGTCGAGGATCGAGATCGACGAGGGAGTAGCCGCCGGGCGCGACGAGCCGCACCTCGCTCCCCCGCTGGTCGGCGAGCTGCTGCATCGAGCCGATCACGTCCTCGGCGAGCTGGGCGATGCTCGTGGGCTCGCGTTCCAGCTGCACCGAACCGGCGTCATACCGGCTGATCTCGAGCAGGTCGTCGAGGAGGACCTGGAATCGCTGGACCTGGGTCGAGAGCAGCTCGGCGGCACGCGCGGCCGCCGGCTCGAAGTCGTCGCGCCGGTCGGCGAGCACATCGGAGGCGAGCCGGATGGTCGTCAGCGGTGTTCGCAGCTCGTGCGACACATCCGACACGAAGCGCTGCTGCACGAGGGAGAGGTCGGCGAGTTCCTTGATCTGCGACTGGATGCTGTCGGCCATCGCGTTGAACGACCGACCGAGCGTCGCGAGCTCATCGGCTCCCCGCACGTTCAGGCGCACGTCGAGGTCGCCGGAGGCAAGTTTGGCGCTGGTCTCCGCGGCCTGCGCGACCGGCACGGTGATCGAGCGCAGCACGAGCCAGGAGATGCCCGCGATGATGGCGACGAGCGCGAAGCCGACGATCCAGAGGATGCCCTGCACGAACGCGAGGGTCTGCGCGGCGGCGCTCAGGTCGTAGGCGATGTAGAACTCGTATGCGCCGACCCCGGGCACCGTCAGCTGCTGGCCCACCACGATGCCGGGAACCGTCGAGCCGTTGGCCAGCGTCACCGGAACCGACTGCCAGAACTGCGCGCTGGAGCTGCTCTGCACCTGCGACCGCAGCTCGGGGGACGGGGCGCTCGTCGGGAAGCCGGTGGAGGTGAAGTCGAGGGGCGCGATCGAGGAGGGCGCGGTGTCGGTGCGGAACGCGGCGATCAGATCGCTCGAGGACTGACGCGACAGCGTGACGAGCACGCTGTTCATCAGGTTGCGCACGTTCACGCTGTCGCCCTGCGTCTCTGACGAGTCGAGCGTGCGCTGCGCCTCGATGCGCGCGCGGCTCGCGTCACCGAGCGCCTGCTGCAACCGGGACTGGAACAGGTCGTTCTGGATGGCGAGGGCGAGCCCGACGCACGCCGCGATCACGGCGAGCGCGGTGAGGGCGACGGTCGCGACGACGGTGCGCACCCGAAGCGAGTGGCGCCACACGCCGGCGAGCTGACGCGGCCATTCCCGCCACCCGCGCAACGCGACCAGCAGACGATCGACCGGCGAACGCTGCGCGGACCCGCTCATGTCGTCACACGATCGCGCCGGCGCGGTAGCCCACACCGCGCACCGTGGTCACGATGCGCGGGTTGTCGGGGTCGCGCTCGACCTTGGCGCGCAGACGCTGCACGTGGACGTTGACGAGCCGCGTATCGGCCTTGTAGTGGTATCCCCACACCTGCTCGAGGAGCATCTCCCTCGACCAGACCAACTGCGGCTTGCCGGCGAGCGCCGTCAGCAGTTCGAACTCCAACGGGGTGAGCGCGATCGGAGCGTCACCGCGGCGCACCTCGTGCGCGGCGACGTCGATGGTCAGATCGCCGATGCGCAACGATTCGCTCGGAGCGGCGGGAGTCGGCCGGAGCCGGGTGCGGATACGGGCGACGAGCTCCTTCGGGTTGAAGGGCTTCACGATGTAGTCGTCGGCGCCCGACTCGAGTCCGCGCACGACGTCGGCGGTGTCGGTGCGTGCGGTGAGCATGATGATCGGCACCCCGCTCTCCTCGCGGATGCGCGTGCAGATCTCGATGCCGTCCATGCCCGGCAGCATCAGGTCGAGCAGCACCAGATCAGGCTGCACCGACCGCCAGGCGGCGACGGCCGCACCGCCGTCGGCGCAGAACTCCGCGTCGAATCCCTCGGTGTTCAGCACGATGCCGATCATCTCGGCGAGCGCGGTGTCGTCATCGACCACGAGGATGCGGGAAGTCATGCGAGGTGTCGTCCTTGTTCTCCGTCGCCGGCGGCGGTGAGGCCGGAGGGCGGGATCATCACCCCAGAGTAGTCGAACGGCGGCCCGCTCCGAAGGGAGCGGGCCGCCGCGCGTCGTGGCTCAGACGAGGTCGAACCTGTCGAGCTCGGTGACCTTCGTCCAGGCCGCGACGAAGTCGCGCACGAACTTCTCGGTCGCGTCGTCGCTCGCGTAGACCTCTGCGACCGCACGCAGCTCCGAGTTCGAGCCGAACACCAGGTCGGCGCGGGTCGCCGTCCAGAGGGCCTCGCCCGAGCCATCCGACGTCGCCTGGAAGGCGTGCGAGCCGGGATCGATCGGAGCCCACGTGGTGCCGAGGTCGAGCAGGTTCACGAAGTAGTCGTTCGTGAGCACGCCGACCCGGTCGGTCAGCACGCCGTGCGCCGAGCCGTCCCAGTTGGCACCGAGCACACGCAGACCGCCCACCAGCACGGTGGTCTCCGGCGCGCTGAGGGTGAGCAGGTTCGCCTTGTCGATCAGCAGATACTCGCCGCGCAGCGTCAGTCCGCGGCGCTGGTAGTTGCGGAAACCGTCGGCCGCGGGCTCGAGGTACTCGAACGACTCGGCGTCGGTCTGCTCGACGCTCGCGTCCGTGCGTCCCGGGTGGAACGGCACCTCGACCTCGACGCCGCCCTCGCGCGCGGCCTTCTCGACACCGGCATTGCCGGCGAGCACGATCAGATCGGCGAGCGAGACGCGCTTGCCCGCGGGCGCATCGGCGTCGAACGCCGCCTTGATGCCCTCGAGAACGGCGAGCACCTTCTGCAGCTGGGCGGGGTTGTTGATCTCCCAGTCCTTCTGAGGCGCGAGGCGGATGCGCGCACCGTTCACGCCGCCGCGCTTGTCGCCGCCACGGAAGGTCGACGCCGCCGCCCACGTGGTGGAGACGAGCTCGGACACGGTGAGCCCGGAGGCGAGGATCTTCTCCTTGAGGGATGCCGCGTCCGCCCCGTCGATCAGTTCGTGATCGACGGCGGGCACCGGGTCCTGCCAGATGAGCTCCTCGGCGGGCACCTCGGGGCCGAGGTAGCGCACCTTGGGACCCATGTCGCGGTGGGTGAGCTTGAACCAGGCGCGCGCGAAGGCGTCGGAGAAGGCGTCCTGGTCGGCGGCGAAGCGACGCGAGATCTTGTCGTACTCAGGATCGAAGCGCAGCGCCAGGTCGCTGGTGAGCATGCGGGGCTCGCGACGGCCGTCGGAGTGCGCGAGCGGTACGAGGTCGCTTCCGGCGCCGTCCTTCGGACGCCACTGCCACGCACCCGCGGGGCTCTTGAAGAGCTCCCACTCGTAGCCGTAGAGGATGTGGAAGAACTCGTTGTCCCAGCGCGTCGGGTGATAGGTCCAAGTGACCTCGAGCCCGCTGGAGATCGTATCGTCGCCCGTGCCGGTGCCGTGCGTGTTCTTCCAACCGAGGCCCTGCTGCTCGAGCGGCGCACCCTCGGGGTTCTCCCCGACGGTCGTGTCGGGGGCTGCCCCGTGCGTCTTGCCGAAGGTGTGGCCGCCGGCGATGAGGGCCACCGTCTCCTCGTCGTTCATCGCCATGCGGCGGAACGTCTCGCGGATGTCGCGGGCCGACTTCAGCGGGTCGGGCTCGCCGTTGGGACCTTCGGGGTTGACGTAGATGAGACCCATCTGCACGGCGGCGAGGGGCTTCTCCAGGTCGCGGTCGCCCGAATAGCGCTCGTCACCGAGCCAGGTGGTCTCGGGCCCCCAGTAGACGTCGTCGTCGGGCTCCCAGACGTCGACGCGCCCGCCGGCGTAGCCGAACGTGCGGAAGCCCATCTCCTCGAGCGCGACGTTGCCGGCGAGGATCAGGAGGTCGGCCCAGGAGATCGACTGGCCGTAGGTCTTCTTGACCGGCCACAGCAGGCGCCGCGCCTTGTCGAGATTGACGTTGTCGGGCCAGCTGTTCAGGGGCGCGAAGCGCTGCTGCCCGGCCCCGGCGCCGCCGCGGCCGTCGAAGATGCGGTAGGTGCCGGCGCTGTGCCATGCCATGCGGATGATGAGCGGACCGTAGTTGCCGAAGTCGGCCGGCCACCAGTCCTGGGAGGTGGTGAGCACCTTCGCGATGTCGGCCTTCACAGCGGCGAGGTCGAGCGCCTCGAACGCCGCCTTGTAGTCGAACTCCTCGCCCACCGGGTTCGCGACCGCGGGGTTCTTCGCGAGGATGCGCAGGTTCAGGCGCTCGGGCCACCACACGCGGTTCGCGTCGCCCGCGGTCGGCGAGGGAAGGCGCCCCTCGGGTGCGCTGTCGCCGGGGGCGGATCCGACGGGAAGGCGCGTCTCATCGGCGCCGTCGTGGGGCACCGGGCAGCCGGTCGTGATGTCGGTCATCTCGTTCCTTTCGTGGGGGTCTGGGGGATGTCTGCGGGGGCGGCGCACGCGGCGCACAAGCCCCAGAAGGTCACGTCGGCGGTGTCGAGCACGAAGCCGCGCGTGTCGTCGGGCTGGAGGCAGGGCGCCTCGCCGATCACACAGTCGACGTCCTCGATGCGCCCGCACGAGCGGCAGACGAGATGGTGGTGGTTGTCGGCCACCCGCCGTTCGTAGCGCCCGGGGTGGCCGGCGGGCTCGATGCGTCGCAGGAGTCCCGCGCCGCTGAGGTCGCCGAGCGCGTTGTAGACCGACTGCAGACTCGTGCCGGGCAGTGCGTCGCGCACGCGCGCGAACACGTCGTCGGCGCCGAGGTGCTCGTCCGGGCGCACGGCGGCGAGCACCGCGCGCCGTGTCTCGGTGACCCGCAGCCCCGCTCGCCGGATGGCGGCATCCGCGTCGCTGTCGTGTATGTGGGGCACACCCCCAACGCTAGCGCTGTTTTTGAGTGAATCAAAAAAGAACGCGACGTGACGAGTCGGTGTCAGCGGGCCAGCGCGTCGTGGGTCAGCACGACCCACCCCTGCGGCACCGACAGGCGTTCGGTGTGCGCCGCGCACAGGTCGTGCGCGTGCGGATCACCCGCGCGTCCCAGCGGGCCGAGAGCGGCCATCCGGTCGCCGTAGTCGTAGGTCAGCGTCGCGACGGCTTCCCGGGCGCACCCGATCTTCGAACACAGTCGCCCTCGCACGGCTCGACCCTACGCGCGGTCGCGCATCGCCCGACGCTGCCGCGCCGGGCTCAGCCGCCGAAGGCCGCGACGTTCCAGAGATACACGGCGAGCGCGAGCACCGCCGTGATCGCAGAGCCTGCGATCGGAAACCACACGGTGCGCGCACCGTGCGCCTTGAACGCCACCGCTCCCGCCGCGGCGACGAGCCACAGCACGACCGCGACGATCGTGTAGACCACGGTGTTCCAGTAGACCGGCGCCGTGCTGCAGCCCGGGGCGCACGACGGCGACAGCCACCAGGTCGACCAGGCGAAGAACGAGCCCGCCGCGGCGACCAGCAGCTGCACGACGAGAAGGATGCCGGTGGCCCGCGCCACACGCAGGTGCGTCGCGAGGGACGGTACCGAGCCGTCAGTGCGCGCGGAGCGTGCGTTGGAGGAAGGCATAAGCGTCATTCGTGAAATCCACCATGTACTCGTTGTGGAGCTCGATCGCGTTGGGGGCAAGACCGCTCTGGCAGAATGCATCTCCCGCGACGCAGTACGAGCGGATCTTGGAGGTCGTCTGCGGCTGGCTCGCTCCCGCAGGGGTGTCTTCCCAGGTGTATTGAGCGAGCATCGCGAGGCTTTCGGCCCTGCGAGGGAAGATACCCCATCCGGTGCCGGAACCGGGAGCATTCCACGGCTCGCCGGGCACGTAGCTCGGATCGCCGAACAGCACGACACCCGTGATCATCGCGCGCTCCTGCGCGGTGAGACTGAATCCGCTGGCCGCGCCGAACTCGTTCTGCGGCGCAAGGGTCTGCAGGATGACGTGCGCACCCTGGGAGTGACCGGCGAGCACGACCTTGGGCGGAGTGGCGCAGCCGGCGAGTTCGTCCAGCTCGGCCTTCAGCGCCCGCGCGCCTTCGTTCATGCTGCCGAGGTAGAAGCCGTCCAGCGACGCCGGGTAGTCGAGGCTCTCGACCCAGGCGGTCGTCCCGGAGGCCGAGGCATCCATCGTGAACCGCGCCGCGAGCCCCGCGACCTGGCCGAATCCGCCGTCGTTCCACGTGCGCCCACCGTCGCCCGAATCGGTGCCGGCCGGCGCTCCCGTGCCGCGCACGCCGATGAAGACGACGTCGGCGTCACACTTCGCGGAAACCGTCGTTGCGGCGCGTGAGGAGGCGGTGGCGGGCGCGCTTATCAGCGCCACCAGTCCCATTCCGATCACCGACACCGCGAGGACGGCGGCAACGACTCGTTGCCTGAGCGAGCCCACGCCACCCCTTATCCCCGAGCATGGTCAAAGTACGCCCCGACCGTAGGTTACGGGCGACCCTGTGACCTGTCTGTAGGTAGATCGGGGGACAAATCGGTGCGGCCGACGGCTCGTTAGGCTAGCCGAATGATGCGTCGACGTTCCCGCCGCAGTGCCCGTGCGCTGCCCAGCCGGCACGGACGACACGGCCGCGAGGGCCGCAGCGCCGTCGTCCGCCCGCCGCTTCCCCCGCTCGAGACGCGTGTCGACCGCTTCGACCTCGCTGTCGGGAGCACCGCGGAATTCCTGCGCGGCGCATGGGAGGAGCTGCGGGAGGTGCGGTTCGAGATCGCGGACCTGCCGTCCGCCGAGACGCCGACCGGAGTGCCGCGGTGGAGCGTCGATGCGACGCAGAAGCGCATCGTGCTCTATCGGCTTCCCATCGAGCGGATGAGCAGGCTCCATCGAAACGACGAGCACCACCGGCGCATGATCGTCGAGAGCTGCGTGTTCCGTGCGGCCGCAGAGTACCTCGATCGCGATCCGTGGGATCTCGGGCCCGAGCGGTTCCGTTTCCTCTGAGCTGTCTCAGCGATCGACGATGACCGTGACCTGCGCGGTCTGGCTGGCCGACGCCGCCACCGGGTAGGACGCCAGCTGCCCGGTGGCGCTGTAGCCTACGCTCGCGCTCACGGGCGCGCTCGCCGACAGCACGTAACCGGCGCCGCTGACCACCGGGACGGCGACGGACCCGGACGCGGGAACGGACACGGTGGTCGCCGAGCCGCCCGATGTCGGAGTGAGCGTGACGGATGCCGCGGCCTCGCCCGCTGCGATGGTGAGCACCGGTGACGGGCCTGCCGCGACGGCGACGATCGCATCGTCGGTGAGGCTCGGCGCCGCGGAGTACCACGCGAAATCCGAACCCTCACCGAGTCCGGTGGCCTGCCACACGGCGGCGACGACCGGGGCGGACGCGGTGACGGTCACAGTGACGCTTCCGGCCGCGAGGCCCGGAAGCTCCAGCTCGGTGGGGATCCCGGCCGCGAGCGGGATCTGCCGTGTCGAGAGCTGGCCGCCGCCGACCGCCGCGACCGTCACGGTCGCCGTCGTCGCGACGTCGGCTGAGAGGGCGCGCAGCACCGTCACCGGCGACGAGCCCTGGGCGCCGACGGCCGATGACGGCATCGTCACTCCGGGGATCACGACCCGTGTCGCTGCCTCCGCTGTCGCGGTGATCTGGTCGATCCCACCAGGGAGCAGGGTGCGGGTGAGACTCGACTGCAGGGCGGCGACGATGGCGGCGCCCGTGGCGCTCACGCGCAGCACCGGAGCCTCTTCGCCGGGCACGAGGCCGGCAAGCGGCAGCACGCGCTGGGATCGCGCCGGGACGACGAGGTTCTGACCGCCGGTCGGGCTCAGCGCGCCCTGCGAGCCGTAGGCCGTGATGTCGACCGTGGCCGGTACGTCCTCGGGGTTGGTGAGCACCACGACATCGGCGTATCCGGTCGTCGCGGCACCGCCCACGAGCCACTGCTGGGAGCGAGACGAGGTGCAGGCGCTGGCGGCGAATCCGCGCAGATCGTCGGCGCTCACCGAGCCGGACTGTGCGGCGGCCACGCCGACGCGAGCGCCGTTGGCCGGCGCCTGAGTGATCGTGGCCGGCGCGGAGCCGGGCACCGCCGGACTGGAGACCCGTCCGAGGACCGGGTCGCCGCCCGAGGCCGACGCCGTCGTCACCGCGACCGGACCCGCGTTGTCGAAGGCCGCGATGTCGGTGGAGCTGCGCCCCACCCCGATGAGCGGGCCGGTGCACGCGAGCGTCGTCGAGGATGCGGCCGGGGCCGCCGTGACGGCCGACTTGTCCGCGGCGACGATCGGCCAGGGCGCAGCCGCGGCGACACCCACGGCGAGGACGAGCGCCACGGCGACGGCGGCGCCCACGATCAGACGCGTGGACGTGGCCGCCCAGAACACGACGCGTTCGCGGGTCATCGGTCGTCCTCCCGAGCGCGCGGACCCACGACACGCGGGGTCTGGCGGGCGAGTCGCCGAGACGCGGCGGTCGGCAGCGAGAGCAGCAGCGCGATGACGACGATGGCGAGCTGCCCCACCCCGACCAGCGTGGCAGTGGCGGTGACGGATGCCGCGGCATCCGCTCGGGGCACGACCCCGGCGCGCACGGCCCAGAGCTCCCCCTTGGGAGTGAGGCCGACATCCGCGAGCTGCGCGTTCTGGTTCAGGGCGGCGGCTGCGGCGAGACGGGTCGCGCGAGCCGCGTCGGTCTCAGAGCCCGGCAGCGTCGGGATGAGGATGTATCCCACACCGGCGGAGGCGAGCGCCGCGAGCGGAGCGTCGGCGCCGGAGGAGAGTGTGTCGACGACCAGACCGGCGAACTGGACGGACGCCCCGGACGCCGACGTACGCGTGGCGAGCAGGGTCGACTGGCCGTCGAGGGTGGCGCCGCCGTTCCAGACGACGTCGAGAGAGATCGCTCCCGAGGAGAGCGGAGTGACGACGGCGGTCGCGACGTTCGGCGTGGTACGGGTCTGCGCGTCGACGAAGGCGGGCACCGTCGAGTCGGGGCCGTTGGTGATCTCGAGCGCGCCACGCCGCTCGGACGCGAGCAGCGGCAGGACGGCTGCCGCGCCGAGCACGACCAGGACGGCGATCGTGACGCCGCGTGCCGCCGCGGCCCGGACCGGCAGCCCGGCATCGAGCGTGACGAGCGCAGCGCCGACGACCCCCGCCCACGCCAGACTGAGAGCCGCGCCCGGCCACAGCGCGACGGGCGTGCCGTCGGCGGCGAACGCGACGCTCACCCCGACGGCGAGGAACGCCGTGCCGAGACCGAGGACCACGAGGATGAGGGCCGCGGCCCCCACGAACCAGCGCGGCGTGAGCAGCGAGGCCAGCGCCACGATCGCGAGCGGGGCCAGGAGCAGCGCCGGCGCCCACGTGGGGAGCCCGGGCAGGTGAGCGGAGACGAGCTGCTCCCACCCCCCGAGTCCATCCACGGGGAATCCGGCCACGAGCGCCAGGCGACCCGCGGCATCCGCGCTCGCCCCACCGGAGACGGTGATGCCCGGGTCGGCCAGGAGGCCCCACGGAGTGCCGGCGTTGATCTGTGCCCAGGCGAGGGGCAGGAAGACGACGACGGCCGGGATGATCGTCCACACGACCTGCGCGACACCCCGCCCCCCGCGCGCGACCACTGTGGAGATGACGGCCAGCACCCACAGCGCCACGAGCGCAGGAGCGAGGGACGGCGACGCCGCCCAGACCACCACCATCACGAGGGAGGCCGTGCCGGCGGAGGCCCACGACCGATGCGCCACCGCGCCGGCGTAGAGCAGCCACGGGAGGGCGAGGTGCGCGATCAATGCCGCCGGCCGACCATCGACGAGCGCCACCAGGAAGGTGGGTGCGAGCGCCCACAGCACCGCACCGAGGATGCGCAGCGAGTCGCGGGAGGTGATCCGGGTGGCGGCGAACCAGCCGCCGAGAGCAGCGAGCGGCAGCGCGGCGATCCAGAGCACGACCAGCGCGCGCGACGGTGCCCCGGGAGAGAGGGTTCCGATCAGCGCGAGCAGGGCGGAGAACGGATCGGAGGGGATCGCGGCGTCCAATCCGACCGAATGGGCGCCGTACAACGCGTTCGCCCAGAGCTGCGAGAGCGTCGATGACAGCGGAGCCAGTGCTCCTCCGCCGAGCGTGGGCCAGGCCAGCAGAGCCGGGAATGCCGCGATGGAGACCACGAGCGCGGCCAGCACGACCCAGGCTCCGCCACCCGCGAAGAAGCGCAGCTCCTCGCGCGTCGGGCGGGCCGCGGCATCCGGATCACCGTCGGCCTCGACCCGCGTTCGCAGGTCCGAGCGGGAGATGCGCAGCAACGACAGAGACGACCACGCAGCCACCCGCGCGCGGCGGATGCGTGAACGCGACCGGGCGAGCGCGGCGGGCCGCCAGGCGGCGACGAGACCCGCACCCCATTCGGGGAGCACGAGCGCCGGGCTCTTGGCCACCAGGTGCATCACCGTGCGCCACAGAGTGATCGGGAGCAGGGTCAGCCAGTGGAGCGGGACGGCCCCCGCGGGGGCGTACGCGAGGCGCCGATGCAGTTGGGCCGTGCGGGTCGCGAACGCCCGAAGCCGACGGCGACGACGGGTGTCGGGGCTCGGCAGACCGGCGACACCATCACCCGCCACCGCGACCACGGCGCGGGGCTGCACGGTCACGCGATGCCCGGCGAGTCGGGCCCGGATGCCGAGGTCCAGCCCCTCGTCGGCACCGGCGAGCGCGTCGTCGAGACCGTCGAGCGCCCGCCACACCGAGGTGCGCACGAGGATGCCGCGCACGTCGGCGCCGAGCACGTCTTCCACGTGGTCATGCTGGCCCTGGTCGAGTTCGTCGTCCGCCAGGCCGATACGGCGCCCACCGTGGGTGAGGGTCTCTCCGAGCGAGACGATGAGCGCGGTGTCGTCGGCGCTCACGACCTTCGGGGCGACGGCCGCGACCGTCTGGGAGATCTCCAACGCGCCGACCAGGCGCGCGAGAGCATCGGGGGCGGGGGCGGTGTCCTGCGCGAGAAGCCACACCGCGTCGCCCGAGAGGCGCGCAGTCGCGAGCCGCAGGGCCTCCGCGAACGAGACGGCCGACCCCGCCGTGATGACGCCTTCGGCACCGGAGGTCCCGGCGATGTCGAGCACTTCGCCGGTTCCACCGCACACGACGATGGTCAGCGCGTCGATCTGACGGGTCTGCCGGGAGAGCGCGTCGAGCGTGGCGCGAAGATGCGCCGCGGCCGGGACGCGCCCGTCGGGGCGGACGACGAGGAGAGCGTGGACACGGTCGGGCATGACGTGGTCAGCCTAGGTGAGCGTCGACGCACTCCCCCGCGCCGCGCCGAGCGGCGCCGCATTGGGTGGAGGTCAGGCGCGACGCTTGAGCTTGCGGCGCTCCCGCTCGCTCAGCCCGCCCCAGATGCCGAAGCGTTCGTCGTTCTCGAGCGCGTAGTCGAGGCATTCGCCGCGGACGTCGCAGGTGGAGCAGATGCGCTTGGCGTCGCGGGTCGATCCGCCCTTCTCGGGGAAGAACGCCTCGGGGTCCGTCTGCGAGCAGAGAGCGTCCGTCTGCCACGAGAGCGGATTGTCGTCGTCGACCTCGGGGCGGCGTACGCCCGGGACGCCCAGGAACACCGGATCGACGAACCAGTTGCCGGGAACACTCGATCGGTACTGCGATGCCGACATCTCGTTCTCCCCTCCGCGTCCACCCGAAGCGCGTATGTAAATTACAGCGGTGTCATTCGGATTGGTCAAGTCGCGGATCATAAACACTCAACCATGAGTCGAAGGTTTGCGACGCGCCGGTCTGGCAGAGGTTTCAGCCCGCGTTCCCACCCGGCTCAGCCACAAACGCCTCACCCACGCCCGACAGCCGGACGACGGACTCATCGGCTGTCAGGAACACCGCGCCCCCGGGGACGAGAGCGATGGAGGTCGCGGCCTCACCGCCCGCGACCGACGGGGTCCCGGCCGTCGCCAGCACGATCGCCGGCCCCGAGATCGGCACCTCGACCGCACCGCCCTCGAGGCTCACCCGGGTGAGCGCGAAGTCGGGGATCGCCGGCGCGTAGCGTCGCACCGCGCCGGACACGACAGGCGCCAGCAACGGTGGCGCCGACGGACGGGTGTCGACGATGCGCAGCAGTTCGGCGACGTCGATGTGCTTCGGCGTCAACCCGCCCCGCAGCACATTGTCGCTCGCGGCCATCAGTTCCACCCCGAGGCCCGACAGGTAGGCGTGCAGGATGCCGGCCGGCAGGTAGACGGCCTCGCCGGTGCCGAGAGACACGTGGTTCATGAGCAGCGCGACCACGACGCCGGGGTCGCCCGGATTCATCGCCGCGACGCGGGTGAGGGCCTCGAGGCTCGCGGTGGGCTCGGCGGCGAACGCCGCGCGGGCCGCGGCATCCGGGGACTGCAGCGCCGCACCGACCGCGGCGGCGACCTCGTCACCCTCGCCCAGCACCCACGCGAGCACGGCGGCGAGCACGTCGGCATCGTCCTTCCCGGCGAGCCGGTCGGCGAGAGCGGAGACACCGAGCGCCTCGACGAGAGCCCGGGATGCCGCGACCGGCCGCAGCCCTGCCAGCGCGTCGAATCGGGCGCTCAGCGCCACCAGGATCTCGGGCTTGTGATTGTCGTCGCGGTAGTTGCGCGCCGCGTCATCGCGCGCGAGCCCCGACGCCTCCTCCGCGGCGAACCCGGCCTCGGCCTCGGCCTTCGACGGGTGCACCTGGATCGAGAGGGGCGCCGCGGCGGCGAGGAGCTTCAGCAGATACGGGAGGGGGCGTTCGCCGCGCGCCGTCAGCCACGCGTCGAGCGTCGGGGACCCCGGTGCGCCGACGAGCGCCGGAGACGCCGGATGGTCGCCGAACCAGGTCTCGGCCTCGGGCCGGCCCGACGGCGCACGGCCCTCGAGGTCGGCGATGAGAGTACTCGAACCCCAGGCGTAGTCGCGCGGAGCATTGGTCAGCGTCACGATCACCCTGTCAGCCTAGGCGGGCGCGACTACGCTGAGATCACGATGGCCGTGCACTCGAGACACCCGATCGCCGCGCCGCCCGCCGCCCCGCTCCGCGAGACGACCCCGCACCTGCTGCTGCGCGCGTGGTGCCTCGTCGCGCTCGTCATCCTGGTGGGTCTCCCTCTCTGGGCATCGCTGCTCGGCCCCGACGTCGCCGAGCTGCTGCTCGCCGCCTCGCTCGTGGCCACGCTCGCGATCTGGCTCTTCGGCCGCGGGCGCCTCGCCTGGCGCCGGCTGCCGTGGGCGGCGCTCGCGTTCGTCGTCGTCGCGGCGACGACCATCGCCCTCTCCCCCGATCGGGCGACGCTCTGGCCCGCGGCACTCGCTCTCGCGTCCGCCGCGGTGCACGGCCTCTTCCTGGCGAGTGTGCTGACGTGGGTCGAGCTCGTGATCGCGCTTTCGTCGGCGGCGTCATGGGTGCTCGGGGCCGGACTCGCGCTGGAGGCGTGGGCGGCGACCGTGCTGCGCGGACCTCTCGAGGGCGCGACCGGGCTCCTCGTGAGCGACGGATCGCTCTGGCGTCTCGGCTCGATCACCGGTGGCCTCGGATCCCCCGACGTCCTCGCGGCGACGGCCCTCACCGGCCTCATCGCGACCGGCGCCCTGCTGCGTGCTCGGGCATCACGGCGCGGGGTGCGCGGGATCGTCCTGGCGCTGCAGCTTGTGATGTTCGTGCACGCCTGGTCGCCCGCGGGCGCGGCGGCCGCACTCGCGGTCGGGCTCGTGCTCACCACCCAGCTCCTCATGCGGACCGTGCGGCGTTTCGGCGGACGCACGCCGCTGTACGCCGCGTACACGGCCGCCGCCGTGGTGCTCTCGCTCATCGTGGTCGTGCTGTGGCCGCGGGAGGTGACCATCGCTCCGGCGTGGAGCGGCCTCTGGCTCACCGCCGGCCCCGTCGCGACGGTGCTCGGCGCCGCGGCACTGGCCGGCGCCGTGTGGCGATCGTGGTTCTTCGGCGTGGACCGACCGAGATGGGACATCCGCGACGACCGTCCCTACTCGGCGCTCACACTCGTGCCGACCCTCGCTCTGACGGTGACCCTCATCCACTCGGCGACCTCGCCGGCCGGGCTGCCGCCCTCGGCGTGGGCACTCGTCGTCGCCGTGACGTTCGCGATCAAGCGCGCGCCGCGCGTGACCGGCGATGCGCCCGCGCGCGGCGCCGTCTCTGAGCAATGGCGGTCTCGATGACGGATGCCGCCTCCGCCCGCCCGCCCGAACACCCCCTGACCACGCTCCTCGGCTCCGACAGATTCGCGCACGCCTTCACGATGACCGCTTTCCTGGTGGTCTGCTGCCGCACGGTCATCGAACGGACAGCGGGCATCGCGACCTACGTCACCATGGTGGCGGTGCTGTCGGTGCTCGCGGTGGCCGTCCTCCTCGCCCACCGACGCGTCATCTCCCTCCCCCGGCTGACCACGCCGCTCGCCGTCGGATTCGTCGGGTGGGCCGCCCTCAGCCTGCTGTGGAACACCGACCCTCAGGCCGGCCTCGTCTCAGCGGTCTCGATCGTCGCGATCGCGCTCGTCGGGGTCGCGATCGCGAACACCCGCGACACGCTCGAGGTCGTGCACGCGCTCGCCAACGTCGCGCGCATCGTGCTCGTGCTCTCGCTCGCCCTCGAACTGCTCGCGGGTGTCTTCCTCGACCATCCCATCGACGTCCTCGGCATCCAGGGCAACATCGCCTCGCTCGGACCCATCCAGGGCATCTTCGGCACCCGCAACGCCCTCGGGTTCACGGCGGTGATGGCGATCGTGACCTTCGTGATCGAGTGGCGAGCGAACACGGTCTCCCCGTGGCTCTCGCTCGGCTCCGTGCTGCTCGCCGGAGCGCTCGCCCTCCTCACGGGATCGCCGATCGTGCTGGTCGTCGCGATCGCCGGCGCGGTGGCGACATCCGTTCTGCTGATGGTTCGGCACACACGGGCGCCGTATCGGTCCGCCGTGCAGTGGACCCTCGGCGCCGCCGTGCTCGCCAGCATCGTGCTGGCCTACCTGCTGCGCCAGCGCCTCATCACCCTGATCGGCGCCGACAACGACATCAACGCACGCTACGACCTGTGGCTCACGGTGCTGCGATTCGTGCGCAGCCACCCCTTCCGAGGATGGGGCTGGTTCGGACCGTGGATCCCCGGCGACATGCCGTTCTCGGCCATCAACGCCAGCCTGGGCACGACCAACCTGTCGGCGCTGAACGCCTTCTTCGACGCGCTGCTGCAACTCGGCTGGATCGGGTTCGTCCTCTTCTTCGCGCTCTGCGCGACGGCCTTCGTGCGTTCATGGCTCGACGCATCCAACCGGCGCTCGGTCGTCTACGCGTGGACGCCGCTCGTGCTCGTCGCCCTCATCGTCTACTCCTGCTTCGAGAGCTTCGCCCTCTCGGGATTCGGATGGCTGCTGCTCGTCGTCTGCGCGACGCGCGCCTACGAGCACCAGTCGCTGTGGGAGTGGCGAGGAAGGCTCGGTAGGATGTGAGGGCTATGGCCGCCGCATCCCCTGCCTTCGACGTGCCCGCCACCACCTCGTTCGACCCCGCGTCGGCGACGATCGCGATCGTCACCTACAACCGGTCGGCGCTGCTGTCGAAGCTCCTCGACAGCATCATCGCGATGGATCCGAAACCGGGCCACGTCGTGATCGTCGACAACGCGTCGGGCGACGACACCACCGAGGTCGTCGAGGGCTACCGCTCGAGACTCGGCACCGATCTCGTCTACCGGCGCCTCGAGGAGAACACCGGCGGATCCGGCGGATTCAGCGCCGGCATGCAGGTGGCGTACGAGCTGGGCAGCGAGTGGATCTGGCTCATGGACGACGACGTGGAGGTCATCTCCGACGGACTCGCGCGCATGGGCGCGTGGGCACCGCGGTTCAAGAGCATCCAGGGGCGCCGCTACGACTACGACGGCAGCGAGTTCTACTGGCAGTACCGCCTGTCGATCCCCCTCGGCATCCCGATCCCGTTCGCGCCCGCGGGGTTCGATGGCGCCGGCTACCGGGAGATGAACTCGGGGTGCTTCGAGGGCATGTTCATCCACCGCTCGATCGTGGCCGAGATCGGCCTTCCCGACCCGCGCTTCTTCATCTACTGGGATGACTCGGTCTACGGCTGGCTCGCCTCGCTGCGCACGACCGCGGTCATCGTCAACGAGTTCGTCCTCACCCGCACGCGCGAGATCCGCCAGTGGGACATGGGCATCCGGCACCTGAACGCGTCGAGCGACGCGTACCGCTACTACATCATGCGCAACCGCGGGATCATGCGGCACTACTTCGCCGAGCACGGCGCCTACCGTCCGGTGCGTTTCGCGCTCGGCACGGCGCTCACGTTCGTCAAGGAGATCATCCGACTGCTCATCGTCGAGCGGAAGGTGCGCGGCACCAGCAATCTGTTCCGCGGCATGCGCGACGGCCTGCGCATCGCCCGCGACCGCTCGTGGGCGGTCATGCCGCCGCTCGGGGACTGAGCCCTACCCGGCGGGCAGAGGCCCGCACTGCGTGATCTCGAGCAGTGACGTGTCGCCGTCGGTCGCGACCGGGGTGAACAGGCCCGCCTCGACGGCGGCGTGCACGCCGGAGAAGTGGTTCCCCGAGGGGTCGCCGCCGCCGAAGGCGTGGGGGTTGTAGAGCACGTACCGCACGCGCAGGTCGTCGAGGGCCTGGCACACGGCCGGGTCGGTGCGGATGTCCTGCAGGTGGAAGGCGAGCAGCAGCCGCTGCGGATCCCACTGTCCGTTGACGTGAGGGAAGCCCGGCTCGCGGTCGCCGAACAGCAGCGACAGCCCCGACCCGTCCCACGGGTCGCCGATGACGCGCTGGCCGACGGGAACGATCATCGGCAGACGCGAGCTCATGAACTCGATCTGCGCGGCGGAGACGATCGCCTCGGTGGCGTGCGAGGCCGGCATCGCGAACACGCGCCCGATCGAGGCGGACGCGCCGCCGGCGACCAGGGACACGGCGGAGGTCGCGGTGACGACCCCGGCGAGGGCGAGCGCGCCGCCGCTGCGCGCACCGGCGCGGCGCAGCCACGCGGTCGCGGCGAGCACGCCGAGGGTCGCGAGGGTCACACCGATGACGGGCAGCACCGAGTCGATGCGGTAGCGGTCCTTGTACCAGAGCGCGGTCGCGAGCTTCGTGACGACGTCGTCGGAGCCGGCGGCGGCCGCGAACAGCAGCGCGAGCACGGCGTAGGACACCACGATCCACCGCAGCCCGCGGGATCGGAGCGCGACGAGGATACCGCCGGCCACCGCCGCGGCGAGCAGCACCGCCGGGAAGGTGACGGTGGAGCCCGTCGGCCACGCTTGCAGCAGAACCTGCCCGAGGCCGTCCAGCACGCTCTGAGTGGCCTTCGCCTGCGGACCGCCGAGACGGTCGTCGAGGGGGCGGGTGAACAGGCCGAGGCGCGCGACGAGGTACCAGAAGCCGACCGCCGCGACCACGACGAGGGCGATCACCACTCCGATGAGGCTCCACGTCACCGCGCGACGGGAGCGCCCGCCGCGACGCCATCCGGCGCGCACGAGCGAACCCGCGGTCGCGAGCACGAACGGCAGCAGCAGCACCGCCCAGCTCACCAGCACCCGTGGCTGGCCGAAGCCGATCGCGGCGGCGGCGGTCAGCGACATCCCCCCGCCCCAGAGCAGCGCGGCGACACGGCGAGGGCCGCGCTCCGCGACGACCGCTCGCACCGCGAGCACCACGACCGCGACGCCCGCGGGCAGTAGCGCCGTGCCGAGGAAGGTCGGGTAGAGCGTGCCCCAGCTCAGCAGGGCGTAAGGCATCGCGCCGAAGGCGGCGCCGAGGGGAAACGCGACGAGCGCGACGATACCGCGCGGATGCCGCGGCACGAGCGCCTGCGCGAGCCAGGCCGCCCCGGGCAGCCAGATGCCGGCGACGACGGCGATCCACGCCGCGTTCACCGCGACGGGCACGGTCGCTCCGGTGACCTGCACGGTCGCGGCGACGATCGAGTGCCACCCCGACGGGTAGAACGCGAACGTCTTGCCGGTCTCGATGATCGAGCGCAGCGTCAGCGAGGAGGCGTCGCCCGTGGAGAGGATGTGCGCGATCGCGGCCAGGTGGAAGTTGTTGTCGTAGGTCTGACTGAACAGATCGGGCGACGGAACCTGCCAGAACGCGATCACCGCGACGGCGAGCGCCGTGACGATCCAGACGGGGAGCAGCCACACGACCCGCACACCGTCGGGGCGCACCCGGATCCCTGGAAGGAGGCGGGTCGTCACGAACAGCACGATGGCGACGACGAGCGCGACGAT
This sequence comes from Microbacterium sp. 71-23, assembly GCF_001897265.1. Taxonomy (NCBI): domain Bacteria; kingdom Bacillati; phylum Actinomycetota; class Actinomycetes; order Micrococcales; family Microbacteriaceae; genus Microbacterium; species Microbacterium sp. 71-23. The sequence continues at coordinate 19,441 of NZ_MKSL01000016.1, read as the reverse complement.
GATCGGCGACACGGCGCTGAACGGCAGGTGCAGCGGCTGCGACACGATGCCCGCGACGCCGATCGCCGTCACCCCGATAGGCCCGGCGAGCGCGACGCGCGAGAGCAGCCCCATGCGCACCGGCAGGGTGGCCGCGATCCCCGGGATCAGCACGACGGCGAGCGCGCCGACGACGACGGGCACGACCGGGAGCCACGCGATGAACACCCGACCATCCTTGCCGAAGTTCTGACGCTCGACACCCGTCCCGGAGCGGCCGACCACCGCGGGCTCCTCACATCTCCTGAAGCGGGGGGTCGCATAGACTCGTGGCTCGACGGGGCGGCGCGCTCGCGTACCACCGCGCCGGCGCCGGGCCGACTCCCGGGAAGCGATCCGCCGTTACCGCGCCCGCGACGGGCTACGCCCGGGCACCCGAACAGATCGACACGAGGGACCATCCCGCCAATGAGGCACGTTCTGCAGAAGTTTGTCCTGCCGACCGACCACGACCCTGACGTGCTCCCGCTGTACGTCGACGCGGACGAATGGGCCCGGACGGACGGCCAGGTGCGCAAGCTCAAGGAGCACACACACGTCGCCGACGTGCTCTCCCGCACGCGGCTGCGGATACCGGCGCGTCAGCGCACGTCGCTGGGCACGTACTTCAATGCGTTCCCGGCGTCGTACTGGCAGGAGTGGACCAGCGTCGACGAGGTGCGCCTGACGGTGCGCACGAAAGGTGAAGGCACCCTGGTCGTCTATCGGTCGACCGACGTCGGAGTGCGGCGCGAGGTCGACTCCGCGGGGGTGGCCGACACGACCGAGACCTCCTTCGACATCCCCCTCGACGCCTACCGCGACGGCGGCTGGATCTGGTTCGACGTCATCGCCCAGTCCGAGATGGAGATCGACGGCGCTGAATGGACGAGCGACATCGAGCCGCCGCGCGACGGACGCGCATCGATCGGCGTGACCACGTACAACAAGCCGGCCTACTGTGTGAAGACCCTGCGCCAGATCGCCGATGCGCCGGATCTGCGTGACCTGGTCGACAGAATCTTCCTCGTCGACCAGGGCACCGACGCGGTGACTGATGCCACCGGGTTCGACGAGGTGGCCACCGCGCTGTCTGATCAGCTGGTGGTCATCACGCAGCCCAATCTCGGTGGGTCTGGCGGCTTTGCCCGCACGATGATCGAGTCGCTGTCGCGCCCGGAAACCGCTTTCGTCCAGCTGCTCGACGACGACGTCCTCATCGAGCCGGAGTCCGTGCGCCGATCGATCATGTTCGCGCGGTTCGCCTCACGACCGACGATCGTCGGCGGGCACATGTTCGACCTTCTGAACCGCCCCGTCCTTCACGCCTGGGCCGAGGTCGTCGAGTCAGCCCCGTTCATGTGGCGCAATCTGTATCAGGAACAGTTCCCGCACGACTTCAGTCGCGCGAATCTGCGGCAGACCCCGCTCCTTCACCGGCGCCTGGACGCCGATTACAACGGCTGGTGGATGTGCCTGCTTCCCGTGGAAGCCATCCGAGAGGTCGGCGCAGCGCTGCCCGCATTCATCAAGTGGGATGACGCGGAGTTCTGCCTGCGCGCGGCGACCGCCGGCATCCGGACGGTATCGCTCCCCGGTGCAGCCTTGTGGCACGTGTCCTGGGTCGGCAAGGACGACTCGATCGACTGGCAGGCCTACTTCCACGCGCGCAACCGAATCGTGACCGCGCTGCTGCACTCGCCGCACCCTCGGGGCGGCCGGCTCACGCGTCACAGCCGTCGGGCAGACCTCAAGCACCTGATGATGATGCAGTACTACCCGGTCACGCTGCGCCACCAGGCGATCCGGGACATCCTCACCGGGCCGGACCACATGTGGCGAACGCTCTCGGAGGCGATGCCCGAGGCACGTGCCGCGGCGACGTCGTTCCCCGAGACCGAGCGCCACCTCTCCTCGTCGCCGGCGGTGAGCCGGCCGGCACGACAGCTTCACCTCCCCGTCGATGAGATCGGCGTCGAGCGCTCCGGCCCCTCCGGTCTGGCCCGCGTCGGCGCGACCGCGGCGGGGGTGCTGCGGCGCTGGTTCGAACCCAGCGCGCCTGCCGACGCCCCCGCGACGGATTTCGCGAAATCGGATGCCACCTGGTGGCGTCTGCCCGGAATCCCCCATGCGAGGGTCGGCACCGCCGACGGCGCGGCGACGAACGTCTACCGTCACGACCGCCGTGCATTCCGAACGCTCCTGCGCGAGAGCATGACGCTGCATCGTCGACTCGAGGCGGAATGGGCGCCCCTCGCGGCGGCATATCGGGCCGCCCTCCCCGATCTCACGAGTCCGACCGCGTGGCGCGTGCACCTGGGTCTTCGGCCGAGCGAGTCCGACTAGCGGGCAGCGCGGACGCTCACGCCAGTGTGTTGTTCCACATCGAGAGTGCCGCGCCGATGGCCATGTGCATGTCGAGGTACTGATACGTGCCCAGTCGGCCGCCGAAGTGCACGTCGACCTCGCCCTTCGCGAGCTCGCGATACGCGAGCAGACCCGCTCGGTCGGTCGGGGTGTTGACGGGGTAGTACGGCTCGTCGTCGCGCGTCGCGAAGCGGGAGAACTCCCGCATGATCACGGTGCGCTCGCGCGGGTAGCGGTCGGCACGCTCGGGGTGGAAATGCTTGAACTCGTGGATGCGCGTGTAGGGGACGTCAGCGTCCGCGTAGTTCATCACGGGGGTTCCCTGGAAGTCGCCGACCTCCAGCACCTCCTCATCGAAGTCGAGCGTGCGCCAGGAGAGTTCCCCCTCGCTGAAGTCGAAGTACCGGTCGACCGGACCGGTGTAGACGATCGGGACCTGCCCCACGGTCGCCGCCTTGTTCAGCCCTTGCGATTCGTCGAAGAAGTCGGTGTGGAGCTTCACCTCGATGTTGCGGTGATCTGCCATGCGCTCGAGCCAGGCGGTGTACCCGTCGGTGGGGAGCCCCTCCCACGTGTCGTTGAAGTAGCGATTGTCGTATGTGTAGCGAACGGGGAGACGGCTGATGATCTCGGCGGGGAGGTCCTTCGGATCGGTCTGCCACTGCTTCGCCGTGTAATCGCGAATGAACGCCTCGTACAGCGGGCGCCCGATGAGGCCGATGGCACGCTCCTCCAGATTGCCGGCGGAGGCGGCGTCGAATTCGCCCGCGAGCTCCGTCACCTTGCGGCGGGCCTCGTCCGGCGAGAACGCCGCATGGAAGAACTGGTTGATTGTTCCGAGGTTGATCGGGAGAGGGAACACCGTGCCTCGGTGCGTCGTGTAGACCCGATGCACGTAGTCCGTGAACGTCGTGAACCGATTGACGTACTCCCACACGGTCGCGTTGGAGGTATGGAAGAGATGAGCGCCGTAGCGATGGACCTCGATGCCGGTGCTCGCCTCGTCCTCGCTGAAGGCGTTCCCTCCGATGTGATGCCGCCGGTCGATCACGGTCACCTTGCGACCGGACGCGGCGGCCCGTTCGGCGATCGTTAGTCCGAAGAATCCGGAACCGACGACGAGCAGATCCACGAGGGCTCCCTTCATTGTGCGCCGGGTCCGCGCACGAACACTGAAGTGTACCGTCGCCCGAAAACCACCCCGCTCCCCGCCGCGGGGTGCACGACGCGCGCGACCTAGGATCATCTCGTGACCGACGCCACCCCGACACGCCCAGCCCACCGGCGCGGGCTCGCACACCCCCGGCTGGCCGAGGTCGGCCTCGCTGCGGCAGCGGTGATCGTGACGATCGCGATCGCGACCGCACGACTCCTCGTGTCCCCGTCGTTCTACTTCGCGGACGACACTCAGCTCGGTTCAGTCGGCATCTGGCACGAGCTCGGGGTCTTGGCGCAGTCGGGAACGTTCCCGATCCTCAATCCGCATGCCTGGCAGGGTGGCAACTACTTCGCCGAGGGGCAGTGGGGGCTGTTCAACCCGCTCGCCTGGGTCATCGGCATCGGGAGCGTCGCGACGACGAACATCCTCGGGTATGTGACCGTCGTGAAGATCGCGGCATTGGGCTGCTTTTCCGCAGGATCGTTCCTGGTCGCCCGGTCGTACGGGGCATCCGCCTGGTGGTCGGCCGCTGCCGCCGTCATCATCCCGACCGCGGGTTTCACCGTCTACATGGACGCGCCAAGCTGGGTGTCCGGTCTGTTCAACGCGGCAGCGTTCGCGTTCACCTGGTGGGGGGTGCGCCGCATCCGGGTCGGCGGTGGACCGCTTCCTTATCTGATCAGCGCCTATCTCCTGATCACGTTCGGCTACGTCTTCGGTGTCATCATGCTGGTGCTGCTGCTCGTCATCAGCATCGCCGACGCAGCCGTCCGACGCGAATGGCGGGCGGTGCGCAGACTGGCGTACGCCTCCGTATTCGGCGCGCTGGTGTCCGTCGCGGTCTTCCTGCCCGGTGTGCTCACGGCCGGCGTGACCGCGCGCGGCACGACGCGCATCCTCCAGACCTGGTTCCTCAACGCCGACCTGTCCGATTTCGGCGGGATAGCCTCACCAACGGCCACCATGTCCATCGGCGCATGGTGGGGCCCCGCGACGCACGCGCCGATGATGTCGATCTCGTGGGCCCTCCCTCTCGCCATCGCCTTCTGGGGTGTACTCCGCCGGGGCTGGCGCGACCTCGTCGTGCCCCTCGTCCTCGCCGCGGTCGCGGTCGCGATCATCATCGGCCCCGACCAGATCGGGCCCATTCGCTGGCCGGTGCGTTTCCTGCCCTACCTGACAGTCGCGATCGTCATCGTCTGGGCTGTCATGCTCACGCGCGGATTCCCTCAGAAGCTCGGCCGCCGCGGACTCACGGCGATGCTGATCGTGACGCTCGCGCTGGGATACCTCGCGTGGACGCAGACCCCGACCGCGAAGGTCCTCGCCGGCACCTTCCTCGCGACGACGATCGCCTTGGTCGCGATCTATCTGATCGGCACTCAACGGCGATGGAACTGGCCTCCCGGGACCAGATCTGCGATCGCAGCGATCGTCGTGGTGGCCGGAACGATCTCGGTCACCGTGCCGCAGCTTTACGAGTACCGGACTACGCCGCTGCCGACCTTCGCCACGCCGACAACGGCAGACCCCATGGAGAAGGTGCTCACCGACGGTGTCAACGACGGGTTCGTCGTCGGTGACGTCTATTCGGGTGTTGGGGATCCCGCGTCCTTCGACGAGCTCCTCGTCGGGAACCTCTGGTATTTTTCGCCGACCGAGGTGAGCAACGTCTACACGGTGCTGCCCTACACGGCCTTCACCAACGATCTGTGCATCGACCTGCGCGGCTCGACGTGCGAGACCGCCTACGCCACTCTCCTGTCGACTGACCCGACGACCGGCAGAGTCGTCGCCGATCTGCTCGGCGTGAACACGATCATCGCGACGCGCGCGACATACCCCACGGCACCTCCCGCGGCACCGGGGTGGCATCTGATGCGCAGCGGTTCGACGGTGTGGGTGTACGAACGCGATACTCCTGGCCCGACGGCGGGCGGGGTGGTGGCGACGAGCGCGGGCACGCAGGTCACGGTGACGAGCGAGTCGGACACAGACGTCACGCTGCGCATCGACGCGCTCGGCTCCGATCCGAGCGCCACGCTGAGCCGGCTCGCCTATCCCGGCTACTCCGTCAGCGGTGCAGCCCTGGCAGCGCCGGTGCGCGGCTACCTTCTGACGGTGGATCTGTCGCACGCCTCGGTCGGGCAGATCGTCACCATCAGCTTCCGCCCGCCGGGGTGGACGCTCGAGCTCACCTCGCTCGCGATCGCCGTCGTGCTCGGCATCTGGTGGCCGATCTCGCGCGTCTTCATCGCGCGCCGTCGTAGTGCACGAGCACCACGGGAGCACGCGGAATCGCTCCATTAGACTCGACCACCGAACCGACCCGGCGTCGGAGGAAGCGAATCCGGTGGCAGACATCACGAAGGTCGACGACGCGGGGGGATCCGGGCCAGACGGTCTCCTCCTCAAGCTCATCAAGGATCGGCGCGTCGCGTTCCTGATCGTCGGTGGGATCAACACGGTCGTGGGGTTCCTCTGGTTCGTGGTGTTCGAGCTGACGGTGGGACGCCTGTGGGGCTACATGGCGACCCTCGTGTTCTCACACATCGCGAGTGTCCTGTGCGCGTTCTGGATGCACCGCCGGTTCGTCTTCCGAGTGCGGGGTCACGTATGGCGGGACCTCGCCCGCTTCGAGGTCGTGCAGCTCGTCGCCTTCGGCATCAACCTCGTCGCCCTGCCGCTTCTGGTCGAGGCCGTCGGGCTCACTCCCATCGTCAGCCAGGCGATCATCGTGGTCGTCACGGTCACCCTGAGCTACTTCGGACACCGCTACTTCAGCTTCCGGAGGAAGGAAACCTCGTCATGACCTCCCCCACCCTCTCGGTCGTCCTCCCCGTCTACAACGGCGAGAAGTACATCGCCGAGGCTCTCGACTCCGTGCTGGTCGATACCGACACCGACATGGAAGTGATCGTCGGCGATCATTCGTCGAGCGACCGCACGGCCGACGTCATCGCACGATACGCGGCGGATCCGCGGGTGCGGGTCGTGCAGATCCCTGCCGGGGGCTACGTGCAGCGGGCCTGGAACGCCGTATCGGCCGAGGCTCGCGGAACCTACGTGAAGCTCGTCTGCGCCGACGACGTCGTCTACCCGGGCATCCTCGCCCGCCAGGTCGCACTGCTCGAGGCCAATCCGGGTGCCGTCCTCACGGCGTGCCCGCGCGACGTGACCGATGCCTCGGGTAACGTCCTCATCCGCTCGATGGGGCTGCAGGGCGTCAAGTCGAAAATGGCCGGCACGGACACCGCACGCGCACTCGTGCGCGCCGGGAGGAACATCCTGGGCGAACCGGGCTGCGTGACGATGCGCCGGGACGCGTTCGAACGCGCCGGCGGCTGGTTCGGAGATCTCTCCCCCTACCTGATCGACATGGCAACCTATACCCGAGTGCTCCTGGAGGGCGATTTCGTTCCGGATCTCGTGACGGGCGCGACGTTCCGCCTCAACGCCGATCAGGGCTCCGTGGCCCAGTCGGCGTCGCAGGCCGAGCAGGCTCGTCGCTTCCACGCCTGGATGCGCACGGAGCACCCTCAGGTCATCAGCGCAGGCGACGTTCGGGTCGGTGACTTCCGGGCCGGGATGAACTCGCGGCTACGACGGGTGACCTTCGAGGTTCTCAAACGGAGGATGGCGTGACGTCGCGCTACGTGCACCGGGTCTCCATCGTCGTTCCCGTCTACCAGGGGGAACGCACACTGCGCGACCTGTTCGCCGAGATCCTCCCGCTCACCGAAGACTTCACGACACCCGCCGGGGCGACGGCGCGCGTCGAGGAAGTCGTGTTGGCATGGGACAACGGACCGGATCGTTCCGACGACGTCATCCGCGAGCTCATCACCGAGTATCCGTTCGCGAAAGCGGTCTGGTTGAGCCGCAATTTCGGTCAGCACGCTGCGACGCTGGCCGGCATCGCCTCCTCGGGCGGTGAGTGGGTCGTCACCCTCGATGAAGACGGCCAGCACGACCCGGCCCAGATCAGCGTGCTGCTCGACGCTGCACTGAGCGAACGGGCGACGGTCGTGTACGGGGTCGGCGACAACCCGGCGCCCCACGGCGCCGTGCGCAATGCCGCCTCGAAGGCGGCAAAGCGCATCCTCGAGTCGGTGTTCGGAGGCTCGGGCGCGAGCGATTACAGCAGCTTCCGCCTGATACTCGGCGAGATCGCACGCAGCGTCGCGGCGTACTCAGGCACCGGGGTCTACCTCGATGTTGCCCTGTCGTGGGTCTCCCGTCGTACCGTGACCGCGCCGGTCCGCCTGCGCGAGGAGGGCGACCGCTCCTCCGGGTACTCCTACAGGCGGCTGCTCGCGCACTTCTGGCGAATGATCCTCACGTCGGGTACTCGCGGCCTGCGTCTGGTCACGTGGCTGGGAGTGATCTTCGCGGCAGGCGGCGTGCTGTTCGCGATCTATCTGACCGTCGCCCGTTTCGTCTGGGGCAACGTTCCGGATGGGTGGACCTCTCAGATGGTGCTGACCGCGATCGGCACCGGCGCGGTACTCGTCGCGCTCGGGATCATCGCCGAGTACCTGGGCGTCGCCGTGAACATGGCTCTCGGACGGCCGTCGTATCTGATCGTCCGCGACCCGGCGACGGGGCCTCTCGGTGCACCGAGGTCAGACGACCAGCGATGAATCCCGACTGGGTGATCGGCGGCGGCGGACTGCTCGGTTCCGCGATCCGGCGCGCGGTCACCCACACGTGGGCGACTCGCGTCCGGTGGGATGACGCGGACACGGCGGAGGCAGATCTCCGACACGCGGTCGACACGTTCGTCGCCCAGCCGGGACCGTTGCGTATCTACTGGTGCGCAGGGAAGGGCGTGACGGCGACGCCCGCGGCCGAACTCGCGCGGGAGATCACCACATTCCACGCTTTCCTCGATGCGCTCCGCGGCCAGGATGCCGCCCGCACGACGGTGTTCCTGGCTTCTTCGGTCGGCGGCGCCTACGCGGCAGCGACCGCGCCCCCGTTCACGGAACGAACGTCCGCGCGGGCCGCCTCCGCCTATGGCGAGGCGAAACTCGATATGGAACGCTCGCTGTCGGCGTGGACGGAGTCGACCGGCGGGCGGGCGGTCATCGGACGCATCACGAACCTCTACGGTCCGGGTCAGGATGTCTCGAAGGCCCAGGGCCTGATCTCCGTGGCCCTGCGGAGCTATCTCACGGGCGCCCCCGCCACGATCTTCGTGTCGCTGGACACCCTCCGCGATTACCTGTTCGTCGACGACGGTGCGGCGATCGCCGTGGCCGCCACGCGGCGCGCCGAGGCGGGCGAGGCCGGCTGCGCGACACTGAAGATCCTCGGGTACGGGACCGCAGTGTCCGTGGGGGCGGTACTGGGTGAGATCGCCCGGCTGCGTCGAACCCGCGCTCCGATCGTGCTCGCCGGCGGGGGGCAGGGAGGACAGGCCCCCGATCTGAGGGTTCGCTCCACGATCTGGACGGATCTCGACGCGCTCGCGACCACCACACTTCCGGCGGGAATTCAGCGCACGTATGACAGGATGCTCCGTGACTTCGCATGCGGCACCGCGCGCACTCCAACCGGCCCCTGATGAGATCGCCCACCGCGCTCTCGGGCTGCGCGAGAACCACGGAAAACGCCATGCTTTCGCTATAGGATCGGTGGAATGTTGACCTCAGATGGAGAGGCCGCTTCGCGCGCCCGCCGGCTGGAGGCCATCCCGCTTCGCCCGGTCGGAGCCGTGACCGGGCGGGGCGCCTCGTGGGCGGCGGTGCGCAGCATCCTGTCGCACCGCGAGATGCTCGGACTCCTCGTCCGCCGCGATCTGAAAGCGCGCTACAAGGACTCCGCTCTGGGTTTCCTCTGGTCTCTCATCCGACCGCTCATCCAGCTGCTCATCTACTTCATCGTGATGGGCCAGTTCCTCGGCGCCGCCAAGAACATCCCCGACTTCGCGGTCTACATCTTCGCCGGTCTGTCCGCGGTCGGCCTCTTCACGGAGATCGTCGTCGGCGGCACCAGTTCGGTCCTCTCCAACGCAGGCCTCGTGAAGAAGGTCTACCTCCCCCGCGAGGTGTTCCCGTTGTCGAGCGTGGGCTCTGCGCTGTTCAACTTCAGCATCCAGCTGATCGTGCTCCTCCTCGCGACACTCATGGTCGGGAAGCCCCCTCTGCACTGGGAGCTCGTCTACGCAGTCCCGTCGGTGCTGGTGATCGTGATCTACGGCACCGCATTCGCACTGCTGTTCTCGGCGGTGAACGTGTACCTGCGGGACACCCAGTACCTGGTCGAGGTGATTACCATGCTCCTCTTCTGGGCGAGTCCCATCGTGTATTCGTGGGCGATGGTGAAGACCCTGATCGCGTCCCCGATCCTTCTCGAGGCCTACACGAACAACCCGCTCACTCTCGCCGTGCTCGGCTTCCATCGAGCCTTCTGGGTCGCCGGCGGCGATATCGAGTCGCCGGGCGGGCTGGCCCTCCGTCTCGGGATCTCGGTCGTGGTCGGCCTCGTGCTTCTCATCCTCTGCCACCGCGTGTTCGTGCGCCTGCAGGGCAACTTCGCCCAGGAGCTCTGAGCCCGATGACTCCCCCACCCGCGATCGCGACACCCTCCGACGACCTGCCTTCGGTCGAAGTCGCCAAGATCGCGCACGTCTCGAAGCGCTTCACGATCCGCAAGGACTCCTCCATCAAGGAGCGCATCGTCACCTTCGGTCGCGCCGGCCGCCGCCACCGCCAGGACTTCTGGGCCTTGAACGACGTGTCCCTCGACATCTTCGCCGGCGAGACGATCGGTCTCATCGGGCACAACGGATCTGGCAAGAGCACGCTTCTGAAGGTGATCGGCGGGATCATCGAGCCGACGACGGGTACCGTCGAGGAGCGCGGTCGGCTCGCGGCGCTGCTGGAGCTCGGTGCGGGTTTCCACCCCGACCTGACCGGGCGCGAGAACATCTTCCTCAACGCCGCCGTGCTCGGGCTCAGCCGCGAGCAGACCGAGGAGCAGTTCGACGACATCGTCGCCTTTGCAGCGATCGGCGACTTCATCGACACCCAGGTGAAGTTCTACTCCTCCGGCATGTACGTCCGGCTCGCGTTCGCGGTCGCGGTGCACACCGATCCCGATGTGCTTCTCGTCGACGAAGTACTGGCGGTCGGTGACGAGGCATTCCAGCGCAAGTGCATGGATCGCATCCGCGAGTTCCAGCGCCAGGGTCGGACCATCATCCTCGTGAGCCACTCGCTCGACCAGGTCTCCGAGCTGTGCAGCCGGTGCGTTCTGCTCGACAAGGGTCACGTCGTCTTCGACGGCAAGCCGTCGCTCGCGGTGGCGAAGTTCCGCGACCTGCTGGAGGAGCGCCGCATCGCCGAACGCGACGCAGCCAAGGGCACCCGCGCGCGCCCGCAGGGAGCGATCGAAGATGTCACCGCGGTGCCTGCGGGATCCTCGGTCGGCGACTCCCTCGAACCCGGCCAGGACCTCTCCATCACCGTGCGCGTTGCAGCGGAGGCTCTGTCCTCGTGGACATGCCGCATCCAGATCGACGATGCGATGGGGCAGAAGGTCTTCGTCACGGGCACCGACTGGCTCGGAATCACTCCGCCGGCATTCGCCGGGGCATGCGATCTCACGTTGCTCCTGAGGCGCCCGGCTCTCGGGGGCGGAAAGTACTTCGTCAACGCCACACTGTTGGACGAGTCGGGCCAAAGTCTCCACAACGTGATGCAGGCGACGTCCTTCAACGTCGTTCCCGACCCGCGGGCCATCGGCTTCGTGCGGATCGACGTCGACGCCGACTTCTCCTCAGGAGTGTGACCCCTCCGGCCGCGAGCTCTGAACCCTGGCGCGGGTAGGGTGCGACTACTGGCCCTGTGCGGCGTAGAAGGCCTCGGTCGATTCTTTCGCCGGCGCCCACCACGACTCGTTCGCCCGGTACCAGTCGATGGTCTTCGCGATCCCGTGATCGAACGACCCGTACGTCGGGAGCCAGCCGAGCTCGGTGCGCAGTTTCGTGGAATCGATCGCGTAACGCAGATCGTGCCCGGCGCGGTCCGTCACGTGATCGTAGGCATCGCGAGGCTGGCCCATGATCTCGAGGATGAGCTCGACGACCTCGCGGTTGTTCTTCTCGCCGTCGGCGCCGATCAGATAGGTTTCGCCGAGCCGCCCCTGCTCGAGAATGGCGAGAACGGCCGACGAATGGTCGTCGGCGTGGATCCAGTCCCGGACATTCTCGCCCGCGCCATAGAGCTTGGGCCGGATGCCGCGCAGCACGTTCGTGATCTGCCGCGGGATGAACTTCTCGATGTGCTGGTACGGGCCGTAGTTGTTCGAGCAGTTCGAGATGGTCGCACGGACCCCGAACGATCGCACCCACGCGCGCACCAGCAGGTCGCTTCCGGCCTTGGTCGAGGAGTAAGGCGAGGACGGGTTGTACGGGGTCGACTCGGTGAACCGCGCCGGATCGTCGAGCTCGAGATCCCCGTAGACCTCATCCGTGGAGATGTGGTGAAAGCGGGTGTCGTAGCGTCGTGACGCCTCCAGCAGCACGTAAGTGCCGATGATGTTCGTGTCGAGGAAGGGCCTCGGATTGGCGAGCGAATTGTCGTTGTGGGACTCCGCGGCGTAGTGCACGACGGCATCCGCGTCGCGCACGAGAGGATCCACAGTGGATGCTTCCGCGATGTCGCCGTGCACGAACGTCACACGTTCGTCGGGAAGCCCGTCGAGAGAGGCCCGATTCCCCGCGTAGGTGAGCTTGTCCAGCACGGTGATGTGGTGGTCGGTGTTCTCGACGGCATAGCGAACGAAATTCGACCCGATGAAGCCGGCTCCGCCGGTGACGAGGAGTCTGCTCATAGGCATCCACAGTAGTCCAGCAGGTCTGCGTGATTGGTGTGCGGCGGCGACCTACGCGAGAATGGACGAATGCGCGGAATCATCCTGGCCGGCGGAACCGGATCGCGGCTTCATCCGATCACTCTCGGCGTGTCGAAGCAGCTCGTTCCGGTCTACGACAAGCCGATGATCTACTACCCGCTGTCGACGCTGATCCTCGCCGGCATCCGCGACATCCTGATCATCACCACTCCCCACGACGCCGACCAGTTCGAGCGACTGCTGGGCGACGGCTCGCGTTTCGGCGTGTCGATCACCTACGCGCAGCAGCCATCTCCCGATGGTCTCGCGCAGGCGTTCGTGCTCGGTGCCGACCACATCGGATCCGACTCGGTCGCACTCGTTCTCGGGGACAACATCTTCTACGGCCAGGGTATGGGCACGAGGTTCCGCAACTACACGGAACTCACCGGCGGCGTGGTGTTCGGCTACTGGGTCGACGATCCCACCGCCTATGGCGTCGTCGAGTTCGACCCTGACGGACACGTGGTGTCGCTGGAAGAGAAGCCGACGATCCCGAAGAGCAACTATGCGGTACCGGGTCTCTACTTCTACGACAACGACGTGGTCGAGATCGCGCGGAACCTCGCGCCGTCACCTCGCGGGGAACTCGAGATCACGGACGTGAACCTCGAGTACCTGCGCCGCGGAACCCTGCACGTCGAGGTGCTCCCCCGCGGCACGGCGTGGCTCGACACCGGCACGTTCGACTCGCTGAGCGAGGCGACCGAGTTCATCCGCACTGTCGAGAAGCGTCAGGGACTGTCGATCGGATGCCCCGAAGAGGTGGCGTGGCGGCTCGGCTTCCTCAGCGACGAGGAGCTGCGCGAGCGCGCGGAGCCGCTCGTCAAGAGCGGGTACGGCACCTACCTGTTGAAGGCGCTCGAGCGAGGTCGCTGACTCCCCCCCCGGAAAAGTAGTTCATCACCCCCGAAAGTCGGTCGTTTGTCGTGACGGTTCAGCTCCACTCAGGTCGATTCGCGATGTACTCGGCGACCCGGCAGTGGAACCCCGGCGACGAGTTCATCCTCGCCGGGACGCGACGCATCATCGACGCGGCATTCGGCCCGCTGGATCCGGTGCTCTACGACCGCAACCCGGACGTGCGACCGGCGGATGGAACGACGATCGGCGCCCGAAACCTCCGGCGTCCGCTCGATGAGACCGCGGGGGCGCTCTACGAGCGGCTCTCCGCGCACCTGCGGCTGGGCTTCTCGAGCAACTCCGTCAAGTTCGATTCCGACCTCTCCTCCGTGAGTCTCGCCCTCATGGCGGGCAGCCCGGAATGGGCGTCGGATCGGTGCTGGAGCTTCTACGACCATGTCTTCCGCCACCGCATCCCCGTGATCGGCCTCGGGCTCGGTTCCATGCCGGAGGAGCGGCCCGAGTTCGTGGATGTCGCCCTCGGCAAGGCTGTGGCGCTCACCACACGCAGCCGGAGCCTCGCCCGGACCCCGCTTGCGCGTCGGTTCGACATCGAGTACCTGCCCTGCCCCGCGCTGCTGTCGGCGCCGACGACGCGCGAGGTCACCTCGGTGACACGCGTCGGCATCGCGATCGGCGTGCCCTACGAGGACGCCGTGTGGGCGAACGGACTCGATACGGCGTTCTACGAGCAGGTGTGCGCCGCGATCGACGATCTGATCGCCGCCTACGGCTCCGAGGTCGCCATCGAGTTCGTCGCCCATTACATCGATGAGATCCCGGTGCTCCGTGAGCGCTTCCCGGACCACGTCGTGCGCTATTCGTTCGACTCCGCGGACTACGCCGATCTGTTCGGCGCCTACGATCTCGTCATCTCCACGCGTGTCCATGGATGCGGCATCTCTGCGTCGCAGGGAATTCCGACCATCAGTCTCGGCCACGACTTCCGATCAGACACGACCGACGGCTTCCTCAGTGTGAGCGTCGACCTCGCTGGCGGCGCGTCGCTCTCCGATGCATTCAGCGAACTCGCGGGCGCTGCGTCGTCGAGGAACACCGAGTTGATCGCGCATCGCGCCGCCACGTTCGAGGCCTACCTGGATCTGCTGCGGACCCGCGTGCCCGACGGCCTGACAGCCGTGGACTACGGCGAGGGCGGACGCGTCGTATTCCGCGAGGGAGCTCCGCCCGAGGTCGTGTCGCCGCAGGTGGTCTCGTCACTCATCCACGACGCTGCGTCCTTCGCTGCCGAGTTGACCGCCGCACGTTCGTCGAATGACGAGCTCCGACGCGTGCTCGACGAGGTCGAGGCCTCGAAGGCGGAGATGGCTGTCGAGCTCGACGCCGCCCGACAAGCGGTCTCGAGCATGGAGGCGACACGCGCCGCTCGCCGGTCCTGGGGGCAGCGGATCCGCAGCCGTCTGGGCGGAAGCTGACGCCACCGCCTCGTCAGTCGGTCGTGAGAGGGGTGATGTCGGCGAGCGGCGGGTGCCCGCGGTCCTTGTCGGAGAGCTCGGCCTGGTCGAGCGAGATGGGCCAGGAGATCGCTAGTGCGCGGTCCGCGAGGTTGACGAATGCGTACTCGTCCATGCGGTCCGCACTCCAGTGCGCGTTCACGAGGTATGTGTAAGCCGTGTTGGTTTCGAGCGTCTGGTAGGAGTTGCCCACCCCGCTCGGAACGAAGATCGCCGTGGACGGGTCCAACTCGGTGGTGAAGACCGTCCCGAACGACGCGCCGGCTCTCAGGTCCACCCACGCGCCGAACACAGAGCCGGTCGCGGTCGAGATGAACTTGTCCCACGGTTCGGCGTGGATCCCCCGCGTCGTTCCGATCGCGTCGTTGAACGAGATGTTGTTCTGCACGGGCTGAAAGTCGGGAAGCCCCAGCGCCGTCATCTTCTCGCGTTGCCAGTTCTCCTTGAACCACCCGCGATTGTCCCCATGCACGGGGAGATCGACCACCAACAGACCGGGGATCGGGGTCGTGCGAACGGCGAGTTCTTTCCCGTATTCGAGCGCCATCATGTCTCCTTCGCGAACGGCGACGCGGCGATCAGAGCCTTTATCCGGGACGCATCGCCCCAGACACCGGGGGAATCATACGGCCGATCCGGAAACGCGCCGTACTGCAGCGAGATGTCCACGCCGTTCTCGACGATGAATCGCTCGACACGATCGGCGAGAGACTCCGGAACACCGCTCGACGTGTTGATCACTCCGACCAACCCGTCCGCCGTCGAGGCCAGCGCGATCTGCCGACCGAGCTCGTCGACGTCGATGAAGTCGTACAGCGTCCGTCCGGTGGTGAATGGGAAGCTCCGATCGCCCCGATCAGACGCATCGAGGATCTTCCCGAAGATCGACCTGCTTCGCCGGTCATCACCGACGATGTAGAAGGCCCTCATCCAGAGCAGCTCCGCGCGATCCTCGAGTGCGGCGAAGAGCGAGCGTCGCAGAGCATCCTTCGCGATCCCGTAGAGCGTCACGGGATTGGTCGGAGTGGTGGAGGTGATCGCTCCCTCCCAGTAGCCCACCTCGTGCATCGTTCCCAGCGCGGCGATCCTCACGATGCCGGCGTCCACGAGCCCGGCGAGGAACCGGAAATGTGCCGAGACGGACTCGATGTGCGATCGCGCATTGTGGACGAAGCCGTCCTGCCACGCGAGGTGGATGACAGCGGCGACCTCTGAGGGTGATGCGATCGCGGTGATGTCGAACTCGGGCGACAGCACGTCCGCCTGCAGGATGGTCGCGCGGGGGTCGACGTCATCCGCACGGGCGGTTCGGACGACCGCCCGCACGTCGTAGCCGAGGTCGATCGCCGCAGCGACGACGTGGCGGCCCACGTATCCGCCGGCGCCCGTGACGACCACGGTACGCCGCGGGGATTCGCCGGACGTCATACGCCGTTCCGAGCCACGCCGACCACGACCAGTGCAGCGGTGGCCACGATCAGAAGAGTCAGCGGGACGAACCTCACCCGGCGCAGGCCGGCGACGCCCCCTGCCTTCGGCGGCACCGATTGCCGGCCGCCGATGCGCGCCACGATGCGCGGCCGCCAGTTCTTCAGATCGAGTGCCGGCTTCTCGATGAGCGTCCAGCTCACGTAGGCGTAGACATGCACCGCGACGATCACGACCGCGAGGTAGACAGCGCTGCTGATCCCCTGGAGATTGAGACTCGCGGCGAGGAACATCACGGGCCACCCGGCGATGTAGATCCCGTACGAGAGGTCCGCACGACGATCCCATCCGGACAACGCGGTCACACGGGTGCCGAACCAGATGAGGCCATAGGCGAACGCGTACTGTCCGAAGAGGAACCACCCGCCCTTCCACCAGCTCACTGCGGCGATGATGAGCATCCCCATGCCGAGCGCATCGCTGAACGGCACTTTCTCGATGAATAGCTGAACCAGCGTGCCGAACGCGAACGGTGCGGCGAGCTGAAGAACCTGATGGTTCGCAAGGATGCCGCTGACCGACGCCAGATCTCCCACGTGCAGCGCTTGGAACGTCGACAGCATGAGCACGCCGGCCGCGATCGCGCCGCCCACGATCCTCCCTGCGAGAGCCCCGATGAGACCGAGCACGAGCACTGCGAGATAGCAGGCGAACTCGTACATGAGGGTCCAGGCGGATCCGTTCCAGGTGTTGTACCCGTGCGCGACGGCGGGCGTGCTGGCGCCGGTGCCCGAGATCGCCCACTGGTTGAGCATGAGGGTGAAGTTCTTCGCGACGTAGTCCCAGGGCGAGTCGACCGCGACCGAGAAGAACCCCCGGATCGTCCCCCTCTCACCGATCCATGCCAGCGGCGCAAGCGCGAACGCCGTGACGATGAGGATCAGAAACCAGGCGGGGAAGATCCTGACGACGCGATGCCACAGGAACCTCACGGGAGAGCTCGAATTGGTCATGCTCCGCGTGATGAGCATGCCCGACAGAAAGAAGAACCCTGTGACGGCCACACCACCCAGGGAGGTCTCCGCGTGCCACTGCTCGCCGATGTCCACTCCACCGAACAGCCCCGCGACCGGGCCGGCGTGCGAGAAGATCACCATGAATGCCATGAGCCACCGGAGGAATCCGATGGAGTTCTTTCGCGGGTTGAAAGCTGCGTGAAGCGTCGTCATCCGAACCTCAGATCGAGCGGGGGTACGCGGCGCCGGCCACGTCCCAGACTGGCGGTCTGATATTGCTGTACACCGGATTCCGTCCACCGAAGTAGCGTCGGATGTCGCCTTCGACGTCGGCGGAGACGGTGTCGATCTCTGCCACGAATCCGTACCAGTGCGCGGTGCAGATCTCGCTCACCTCAGAACGGATGGCAACCGACACGATCTCGGGGCTCTGATCGACCCAGTCGCGCGCAGCGGTGATCAGGGAATACCCGGACTCGTCCGCGGCGGATCGGACGAGGGCAGTCACCGCGCGGGACTGGGCGACTTCCACCGCTCCGGACGCAAGGAACCCGTCCACATTCCATCGGAACATCGGCGACCGATGGTTGACGATGCGCTGATTCGCCCAGTTGGCGATTTCGTCGCCACTCACTACCCCGGCAGCGAGAGTGGAGCCTCGACCGGCGTGATAGACGAACGCGCCGGTCGCAAGGACATGACGGAAGCCCGCGCTTGTCGCCCGCGCCGACCAGTCCGACTCCTCGCCGTAGCCGCGACCGAAGATGGGGTCCATCAGCCCGACCGCCGACAGCACTCGGGTGGGGATGATCATGGCGAACGAGATTCCCGCCGGGATATCAAGCGTCTCCGTGCCGAATGTCTGCTCGAGGACACGCCCGATCCGATCCGAGACCTCCTGCGTCTCGGCGAAGAGCTCTGTCGCGTTCGGGAGCGAGTACGGGTCGACATTCGTCGACCACGCCGTCACTGACGCGAGGTCGTCGCCCGCGACGGCCACCTTCATCATCACCTCGAGAGAGTTCGCCGCGTAGATGACGTCCGAGTTGGAGATCACGACGTAGTCGTATTCGAGACGGAGGGCGGTCGCGAGACCGAGATTGACATTGCGCGGGATACCGAGGTTTCGCGGCGACCGATAGTACGTCGCTCCGACGTCGGCGCTCAGAGACGCGAGATAGTCACTGAATCCCGGTTCCGGGCTCGCATCGTCGAGGACGAGGACATCGAGGTCGAATCCGTCGTGTGCCAGGGAGGCGATCGACGACAACGTGCGCTCAGCGAATGAGCGCCCGTTGTAGAACGTGACGGCGAGGAGGACCCTCGGCGTGTGCGCGGCCGTCACCGCCCCAGAATCCGCTTCGCTCGCTGCGCCGTTACGTGCAGGGAGTGGTTCTGACGGATGAGGTGTTCCAGCTTGCGGCGCGGATCGAGGAGTCGCTTCAGGTCCGCGACCTCCGCACTCAGCGCGGCCACGCGCTCTTCACTGGTCAGGAGCTTCTGCGCCAGCTCGATCGCGCGTTGATTGGCGATCGCCGCGTCTTCGAGCGCCCGCTCCAGGGACACCGCGCCGACGAGCGCGGGCGAGAGTTCATCCTCACCGGACATCGCGCTGCACCTCCTTCTTTCCGCCGACCCGATCAGCCGGCTCTGTAGCGACGGGCGCGCAGCAACGAGACTCCGTCGTGGCACCATCGCCGCCGTGATCTCGCACCCGCCTCGCGAGCACGCTCGAAGATCGATGTTCCCGACCGACCGCGGCGCCCCGCCACGCTATCACCTCGGCACTGCGTGTCCCTTTGAGACGACTGACGCTCACCCGTTCACCGAGATCACGCCGAACTGGAACCGTTGCGAGACTTTCCCGTTAGACGTCGTCGCCGCCGCGATCGGCAGACCGTACGTACCCGCCGCGCCGCCCGCGCCGACCCACGCGATGTTGACCGCCCCCGAAACCGCGTAGGCGCCCGTCGCCGGAGACCACAGGATGCTCCCCCCGGCGAAGGGCGCAGCGCACCAACGCCCGTTGCACTGGGTCACGCCGGTCGGCAGCCCCAGTGCGCCGGTCACGCCACCTGATGCGACCCAGATGTCGCGGTACGCCCCCAGCACCGGCACGATTCCCGCCGAGGTCGTTCCGACCAGCGCGCCACCCACGAACGACTGCATGCACG
>NZ_MKSL01000015.1:0-2187 GCF_001897265.1 Microbacterium sp. 71-23 | reverse complement strand
GCCGTGGTCGCGAGCTTCCGCAAGAGCGAGAAGGTCCCCCGCTGGGAGCAGGAGGCCGTCGCCTCCGGAGTGGCGCACGTTCTCAGCCTGCTCCTGGACGAGGCGGGGTGGGGCGTGATCTGGCGTACCGGCCACTACACCCGCAGCAAGGCCGTCGCGAAGGCGCACGGCCTGAAGAAGGACGAAGAGCTGCTCGGCTGGCTGTACGTCGGCGGGAAGCCGTCCGGATCCCGGCCGGGGCGCCGCGCGGCCGTCGATGCGCGCCACAACGTGAGCCGCATGCCCGCCGCGAAGGGCGAGATCGTCGACACCGCGATCGGATCGACGGATAGCGCCCCGCGGTAGCCGCGTCCACGCCGCGGCATCCTTCTAGCGCATCCGCCGCCACGGGATCGCGGCGACCGCCACGGACAGGAACGCGAGCGACACCGTGAGCACCTCCTGCCACAGTCCTGGCGTCGCGCTCGCCGGCCACAGCGCGTCGAGCACCACCGACATCGCGAGCTGGCCGACGACCGTCCCGAGCGCGAGCAGCAGGACACCCGTGTAGGAGACGAGCGCGGCCGACAGGAAGATGTAGGCGACGCCCAGCGCTCCGCCGAGGTACAGCCACCAATCCGACGGCACGGCACGGGGCGCGCCGGCGATCGACACGTGGACGATCGCCGCGATCGCCAGGACCACGGTGCCGGTGATGAAGTTCATCAGGGTGGCTGTCAGGGGGGTGCCGACGCGAGCGCGGAGGCGTCCGTTCGTCGCCTGCTGCCACGCGACGCCGATCCCGGCCGCGAACGGCAGCAGCAGCATCCACAGCGGAGCCTCACCGACCGCCCCGCCGGCGAGCGCGACGCCGACCGCGAGGAGGGCGAGCAGCCCGCCGAGGACGCGCGGCATGGTCACCGCCACGACACCGCCAGGGCCGAATCCGACGCGATCGAGGAAGAGACCGCACACGATCTGACCCGCCACATAGCCGACGGTGAAGAGCGACACCCCGATGACGCCCACAGCGATCCCCTGGGTCGCCACCGTGAGGGCGCCCGCCGCCCCGGCGATCAGCATCCACCAGGGGATCGTGCGTTCGCGGGCGCCCGTCACGAGCGTGCGGAACCCCCGCCGGCCGACCGGCAGCGCCACGGACAGCACGATCAGGATCGCGAGGCCGGAGCCGAACGAGATGACAGCCGCCGTGAAGCCGTCGTGCAGGCGTACGCCGAGCTGACCGTTCACGCGTGCCTGGATCGCGGTCAGCATGCCGATGAATCCCGCGCCGCACAGCGCCAGCCAGACGGGCAGGCGCCGTCGTCCCGAGGTCGCCGCCGTCACGAGCCGACTGCGGGACTCGAACCCGCAACCCCCTAATTACAAGTTAGGTGCGCTACCAATTGCGCCAAGCCGGCGAGCCGCGTCGTGGCGCGGCCACACGGATGCCGCGACATCCGCCGTGTCGAGTCTACGGTGTGAGATCCCGCGGCCACGTTCCGGCGGGACCGCGCCGGGGCGTGAGTGTGGGGCCGCTCAGCCCCTCGTGAACGGCCCCACTTGGAGCCCGACACCCGATATCGGACTCCGCGGCAGGCACAAAGTCCTACACCGCTTACACCAGGCTCGCCCGACGCCGATGCTGGTCGCAACCCGTTGACCGACGGCATCCGACTTGATAAGGCTCGGACGAGTGGCCGGGCCCGAACGCTACTTCGTCGCCGACGGGGTGGGGGTCGGTGTCGGCGTCGCCGTCTTGTAATACGAGTCGCTCGAGATCGTGAGTACGAACTGCGCGAACTCCTTGGGGTCGTCGAGCGCCCCCACGTACGGCGTGCCGTTGACGAGGATCATCGGCGTGCCCGTGAGCGTGACGTTCTTCGTGTCGGGGAGGCCCTTGAGGGCGCGATCGGTCGCCGACTTGGCCCACGCGACATAGTCCTCGTTCTCGATGCAGTCCCGCACGACCTTCGGCGAGTCCGCGCCGGACGCGATCGCCAGGTCTGCGAGCTGGGCGTCGGTCAGACCGTCCGACCCCTGATCGGGCTGCTGGGTCAGGAGCGCGTTGTTGTACGCGAAGAACGAGTCGGGGGCGTAGGTCGCGACGCATGCCGAGGCACTGGCGGCGCGCAGCGAGTACTTCGTGCCGTTCGACTTCGCCGACAGCATCGCGACCGGGTAGTAGCTCAGGGTCGCGGCATCCTG
>NZ_MKSL01000014.1:0-2265 GCF_001897265.1 Microbacterium sp. 71-23 | reverse complement strand
ACGAGCAGGTCATGCGCCAGGTGCTCGCCGGCACCCACCCCGACCTGACTTCGCTGCGCACCGAGGGCGTCATCATCTCCATCAAAGATGCGCGGGCGCTCGTCGAGCGCTCCTACTTCGCCCCGTCGCTCGGTCGGTACCGCGTGATCGTCATGGAGGACGCCGACCGCATGGCGGAGCGCACCTCCAACGTGCTCCTCAAGGCGCTCGAAGAGCCGCCGGAGCGCACGGTGTGGGTCCTGTGCGCGCCGAGCGACGCCGATCTGCTGCCCACCATCCGCTCCCGCGTGCGCACGCTGCGCCTGCGCGACCCCGACGTGTCCGACGTGGCCCGGCTCATCGCCGACCGGACCGGCGTCGACGAGGTCACCGCCGAGCAGTCCGCCCGTCACGCGCAGCGCCACATCGGCATGGCCCAGCGTCTCGCGACGGATGCCGCGGCCCGCGCCCGTCGCGACGAGACGCTGCGGGCCGTGCTCGGCGTGCGGGGCGTCGGCGACGCGGTCGAGGTGGCCGGTCGCATCGTCGCGGTCGCGACAGAGGATGCGAAGGCGCTGACCACCGAACGAGACGAGTCCGAGCGGGCGCAGCTGCTGCGCACGCTGGGCGTCCCCGAGGGCGCGTCCGTACCACCGGCGGTACGGTCGCAGCTCAACGCTCTGGAGGACGACCAGAAGCGGCGGGCGACCCGCAGCCTGCGCGACGGCATCGATCGGGTCCTCACGGATCTGCAGTCGATGTTCCGCGATGTCGCACTGCTGCAGTTCGGCCGCGACGACCTCATCAACCGCGAGCTCGAGGACGACCTCCGCGCCCTCGCCGCGGCATGGAGCCCGCAGCGGACGTTCGTCGTCGTCGACCGGCTCGCCGAGACGCGCCGCAACCTGGAGCAGAACGTCGCGCCCACCCTGGCCCTCGAAAGCTTGCTCGTGACCATCGCGAGCGGAAGGACACTGTGAGAACCCGCAATCGACTCCTCGCCGTCATCGCCGCGCTGGCGGTGGCGTCCGTCGCCCTGACGGGGTGCCTCTTCTCGATCATCCCGGACGCCTCGCCGCGGCCCTCCTCGAGCGCCACGCCCGACACCGCGGGCATCGCGGCCGACCTCCTGCCGTTCTACGGGCAGACGGTCACGTGGTCGTCGTGCGGCTCGGCTGACGAGTGCGCGAAGATCACGGCTCCGCTCGACTGGGAGCACCCCGGCAAGGGCGACGTCAAGCTGGCGCTCATCCGGCACCGCGCGACGAACGGATCCGCGCTCGGCTCGCTTCTCGTGAACCCCGGCGGACCCGGCGCCAGCGGGATCTCCCTCGTGCGCGATTCCCTCGACTTCGCCGTGGGTGGGACCCTGGCGAAGGAATACGACGTCGTCGGGTTCGATCCCCGCGGCGTGGGCGCGTCGACCGCGGTGACCTGCTACGACGCGAAGCAGATGGATGCGTACCTGTTCGCGATCCCGCAGAACCCCCGCGGCAGCGCGGCGTGGAAGAGCGAGGTCCTCGCGTCGGGCAAGAAGTTCGCCGATGCCTGCCAGGCGAACAGCGGCGGCATCCTCCCGTACGTGACCACGGACTTCGCCGCGCGCGACATGGACCTGATGCGGGCCGTGCTGGGCGACAAGAAGCTGAACTACCTGGGGTACTCGTACGGGACGTTCCTGGGGGCGACCTACGCGAAGCTCTACCCGACGCGCGTGGGCAGGTTCGTCCTCGACGGCGCCATCGACCCGTCGGTGTCCGGTCTCGACGTGAGCACGACGCAGGGCGTCGGGTTCGAGTCGGCCCTCCGCGCGTACATGACCTCCTGCCTGAAGCAGAAGGACTGCCCGTTCAGCGGGACCGTCGACGACGGCATGGCGGACCTGGGTACGTTGCTGGCGAGCGTCGACCGTACGCCGCTGCGCAACTCCGACGGTCGCCGCCTCGGGGCGGACTCGCTCGTGACCGCGATCGTCGCCGCGCTGTACTCGCAGGACAGCTGGCCGTACCTCACGCAGGCGCTCGCGGCCACTCTCAAGGGGAACGCCGGTCCGGCCTTCCAGCTCGCCGACTTCTACTACAACCGGACCGACGGGAAGTACGAGGACAACTCCTACGAGGCGTTCAACGCGTACAACTGCATGGACTATCCGGACGACGCTACCCAGGCGCAGAAGGATGCGGCGAACGCCGAGCTGAAGGCGAAGGCGCCCGTCATCGCGCCGTACTGGTCCTCCGACGTGAACATCTGCGACGTGTGGCCGGTGAAGGCGACCGGGGTGCGCGA
>NZ_MKSL01000013.1:0-3893 GCF_001897265.1 Microbacterium sp. 71-23 | reverse complement strand
ACTGCGTGCACCACCCGGCGATGGAGGTGCCCATCGCAATGGAGAGGAAGAACAGGGCCACCATCTGGGTGTGGAACGCATCGGGTGCGAGCTTCGTCGTCACCGACAGGCCGACCGGCGACAGCAGCAGCTCCGCGACGGTGAACACGAACAGGATGCCGACGATCGCCAGCAGCGGCGTGGAATTCGCGCCGCCCCCGGAGAACGGCAGGAAGAGCAGGAAGGCCGCGCCCATGATGATCGCCGCCATCGAGAACTTGACCGGGGTCGAGGGCTGCCGCCTGCCGAGCTTCGTCCAGATCGCGGCGAACACCCCGGAGAGGATGATGATGAAGACGGGGTTGATCGACTGCACCCACGAGACCGGCATCTCCCAGCCGAAGATGCTCCGATCGAGCTTCTTGTCGGAGTAGATGGTGAGCACCGTGAACTGCTGCTGGTACAGCGACCAGAAGGCGACGCTGGTGAGGAAGAGCGGCACGAAACCCCAGACACGCGACCGCTCGGTGGGCGAAAGCCGGCGGCTCGTCAGGATGACGACGAAGTACACCAGGGCGGAGACGGCGCTGACCGCGATCACGACCACGGCGAGGTTGTCCGGGCGGATGACGCCGGTGAGCACGAGGATGACGATCGTCACCAGACCGAGCACCCCGATGCCGATCACCGGCAGACGTCGGTTCGCGGGAAGGGGCTTCGGCACCTCGCGGGACTTGGCGGGCAGCTGCTTGCGCCCGAACGAGTACTGGATGAGGCCGAGCGCCATTCCGACGGCGGCGAGGCCGAAGCCCCAGTGGAAGCCGAGCTGCGTCTGGAGCAGCCCGGTCAGCAGCGGCCCGAGGAAGGCGCCGAGGTTGATGCCGAGGTAGAAGAGCGAGAACCCGGCATCGCGCCGGGGGTCCTCCGCGCTGTAGAGCGTCCCGACGACCGAGGTCGCGTTCGCCTTGAGGCCGCCCGACCCGACCGCGACGAGGATCAGGCCCACGCCCACGCCAACGAAGCCGGGCAGCAGCGACAGCGCGAGATGCCCGCACATGATGATGATCGCGCTGATGAACAGCACCCGCTCGGAGCCGAGCAGTCGATCGGCGACCCAGGCCCCGAGGATCGTGGACAGGTACACGGCGCCGCCGTAGGCGCCGACGATTCCCGCGGCGACGGTCTGGTCCATCCCCAGTCCGCCCTGCGTGGCCGAGTAGTACAGATAGATGAGCAGGATGCCCTGCATGCCGTAGAAGCTGAACCGCTCCCACATCTCCACGCCGAACACGTGCGCCAGCGCCCACGGCTGGCCGAAGAACCGGGTGTCGTGGTCGCCGTCTCCGGCGGTGCCGGCGGCGTCCGTGCCGCCGGCCGAAGCCGCCGATAAGCCGCCGATGCCGAGCCGATGCCGGCTGCCGTCGCCCCGTCGGGCGGGCCGACCGGGACCTCTTCAGGGGAGTCGCGTCCATCGCTCACGACGCCCAGGCTAGCGGCGGGCGGCCTCGCGGTGCCGGAAGCGCGGGTGTGTGCGGGGGCGCCGGGCCGGGGGCAGCGCGCTTCGCGCGGCTGGGGCAGCGGGCTGGGGGCAGCGGGCCGGGGGGCAGCGCGCTTCGCGCGGCTGGGGCAGCGGGCTGGGGGCAGCGGGCCGGGGGCAGCGCGCTTCGCGCGGCTGGGGCTGCGGGGGCGGCTGCGCCGGATGCCTCGGCCCGCCGCATCCCGCGGCGCCCTTCGGGCGTCGCCCGCCAGGCCCGGCCGGCGGCGGGCCGAGGCATCCGGCTCCGCCTCCGTCGCTCTGCAGGATGGGCCGGCGCCGGCGCCGGCGCCGGGCTGCGGGCGGCTCAGTCCGGGAGGGACGGATGCCGCTCCTGCGGCGCGCGACGGCTTGGGATGAACAGGGCGACCACGAACGCTACGACCGCGGCGAGCCCACCGAGGATGAACGACAGCTGGAACGCCCACGGCGTCGGCACCTGCACGCCGCCCTGCTCGACCACGTAGGTCGCGAGCACGGCCGCGACGACCGCGGCCGCGATGCTCGTGCCCAGGGAGCGGAACAGGGCGTTGAGGCCGTTGGATGCGCCGGTCTCGTTGGGCGGGACCGAACGCATGATCAGCATCGGCATCGACGCGTATCCGAAACCGATGCCGACGCCGATGAGGATGTTCGCCACGACCAGGTGCCAGACCTCGCTGTGCCAGACGATCGTGAAGGCGTACGAGACGATCAGCGCGAGGGAGCCCGCCAGGAGCAGCACGCGCGGCCCGATCCGGTGCGCGATCCGGCCGGACACCGGCGAGAGCAGCATCATCACGAGCCCGGACGGCATCACGACGAGGCTCGCACCCAGGAGCGACAGCCCGAACCCGGTGCCGGTGGCCACCGGCAGCTCGAGCATCTGGGGATAGAGCACGTTCGATCCGAAGAGCGAGAACCCCATCGCCACCGAAGCCAGGTTCGTGAGCAGCACGGGGCGGCGGGCCGCGACCCGCAGGTCCAGCAGCGGGTCCTTCGTGCGCAGCTCGTACCAGCCCCAGAGCAGCAGCACCGCGATGCCGCCGAGCCCGCACCCCAGGACGGCGGGTGACGCCCAGCCCCACTGGTCTCCGCGGGACACGGCCAGCAGAAGCCCGAGGAGCCCCAGGCTGAGGCCCACGGCGCCGACGAGATCGAAGCGTCCGGCCGTGCGCAGCACGCTCACCGGCACGATCCACAGCACGAGTGCGAAGACGACGGCCCCGAGTCCGGCCGCGAGCCAGAAGAGGACGTGCCAGTCGCTGTACTGCGCGACGATCGCGCTGATCGGCAACCCGATCGCGCCTCCGACGCCGAGGGTGGCGCTGATGAGGGCGATGGCGGCATCGACGCGGTCCTCGTGCAGCACATCCCGGAGGATGGCGATGCCCAGCGGCACCACGCCGACGATGGCGCCCTGCAGCGCGCGACCGACGATGACACCGATGATGCCGGGAGACAGGGCCGCGATGACCGAGCCCAGGACCATGATCGCCACGAGCGCCAGGACGATCCGGCGCTTGCCGTACATGTCGCCGAGTCGCCCGGCGATCGGCGTGCTCACCGCCGCGGCGAGCAGTGTGGCCGTCACGACCCAGGCGGTGTCGTCGCGGTCGGCGTGCAGCAGCTCCGGGAGCTTCGCCTGGATCGGCACGACGAGCGTGAACATGAACGACGACGAGAGACCCGCGAACGCGAGGACCGCGACGATGGCGCCCTGTCGAGGCATCCGGGTGAGGCGTCTTCGTCCGTCCTCGCCCTGTCCCATGGGCTCAGGCTATCGGTCGGCGCATAGGGTCAGACGCTTACGTTGACCTCGTGCTGCCCTCCCGTCGTGCTCTCGCCTGGCTCACCGGATGGATGCTGACCGGCTTCGCCGTCGCCGTCGCCGTGCTCCCGTTCGTGTGGGACTCGTGGCCGGCGTGGGTGCTCCCGGCCGTGCTGACGGTGTTCGCGACGTCGGTCGCGGGGCCCCTCCTGATCGGCGGGTGGATGCTCGGCCGGGCGGTCGCTCCCGCGGGCGGCGTCGTCGGGTTCGTGTTCGCCCTGGGGATGATCGCGGGGCCGGCGGGCCAGGCCGTCGACGTCCCGTGGGTGATGTGGGCGGGCTACGCGGGCCTCGTCGTGGCGCTCGTCGGACTCGTGCTGCTCGGGCTGCGGAAGCGGATCGCGCGCGCGTCGCGGCGACGGACCGCGGTGCGCCGCGCGCGGCGCGAGGCGCGCCTCGCCCGTACCGTTCGCAGGAACGGCGGCGCGGTCCGGGGTGAGGATCCCCGCGGAACCGCCGCGCGTCGGGGCTCGACCGACCAGAGCTCCTGAGAACGGTACGGGTCGCGCGGCTGACGTGCGGTGCCAGACTGGCTGCATGGCCGACCTGACTTCCGCGCCGCACATCGAG